>JAQWLH010000151.1 GCA_029247405.1 Mariniblastus sp. | reverse complement strand
AATCAGTTGGGGATTGGCATCAGTTAGGCAAGATCTACATGGCACACGGGTTTTATCCAGAGGCGATCGTGACCTTTGCACGAACCTGCCAGTTGGACCCGACGTCCGCGGAAATCGCCTTTGATTTCGCATTTTGCCTCTCTCGCGCAGGACAGTTTGAGGAGTCCAACCGACAGTTCGAGAGGGCTATTGAGTTGGAGACCCCCAAGGTAGTCCAAGCCAACTTTTTTATTGGACGAAACTTCCTGCGGGCTGAAGATCCTGTGTCTGCTGAACAGGCGTTTCGCAAGGCTTCAGTACTGCCCATTGCGAAATTTGAATTAGCGAAAATCCTTTACCGCAGGGGTGAACTAGATGACGCCGAGGAGTGGCTGAGGAAGACGCTTAAAGAAGAGTTAGACACCCCGCAGACGCTGGGGCTACTTTCGAAAGTTCATCGGGGAAAGGGCCAGCGGGGGGCAGCTGTCGGTGACAGTTTAGAAGCGGCTAACTACTGGTCGCGTATTCCGATACCCTTTGCCACCGAACGCGATGAACTGATGAAAACCCATGCGGAACTTGGTTACGGCAAACGACTCCAAGAAGCGATGGCAAAAACCAACGAATATAAGCATGAAGAATCCCGGAAACTGCTTCAGCTTCTTCAAGAAGTGGAGTGGAACCCGGCGACTCAAGATAATTTGGTTAAATGCGCAAATCAGGGACGCCGCTTACACATCGCGATGGAGTTGATGCGGGAAAAAATCAGACGATTTGGTCCGTCTTCAACTTTGTACTCGCGACTTGGTGAGACCCTTTTGGAACTTGGTGAAACGGAAGAAGCCTTGGCTGCCTGGACCAAAGGAGCCAATCTTAATTCAGACGACTATGGCAAGAATTGTTTTCGCAATTTGGCTCGGTATTACATTGAACATGAAGGCGATCTTGAAAAAAGCCAAAAGTTTCAGGCCCTTGGCATTATTGGGTTTGCGAAAGAGGCGATGAGTTATGGGAAGTTCGAAGAAGCCGTTGGGTTCGCTGAGAAGGCAATACAACTTAATTCAGAATCCGCAGAAGCCTATTTCATACACGGTCAAACTCTCGTTCAATTAGGGCGTATGGAAGCAGCTATTGAAGCTCTCAACATCGCACTACGCCTTGATCCCACCCATGGACGCAGTCTGATGCAACTCGAGGCGCTTGGTGAGGTTCGTGCTGCTGAGGCCACTGAATAACTAGTCGACGAATCATCGTGTTTTGGCCGATTTGCTCGGCGACTGAACTTCGGCGGTTTGGTTCTGTGAACTTCGGCTTGGGTTCTGGGTGTATCGTTGCCCTCTTAACGCACTCCAGAGGTACGTCTTTCGGTTCTCGGGGCCAGATAAAGCAGGGTTTGGAGTCGGCTCGGTTTCTTGGCTCGTTGTTTGACGAAATATTACCCTGAAAAATCATGTTTCTCCCCTCAAAAAATCTTTTGATAATTAATTTTGGCCATGACCTAAGGTGTCAACGCAGTTCCCGATAGTTAAATAGACAGTTGGAACAAGATGTTTCCGGGAGAGCAGACGTGAGAAAAATCATCAATAAATCAATGCAATGTTACGACGACTGGGTAGTTGAATTCAATTATCAGGACTCCAAAGGCAATCAGTCCAAACGCGTCGTCAGTCCCATTCGTTTTGTTGGCGGTGACCGTTTTCTTGGGCTTTGCCTCACGCGCGAAGAGCCACGTCAATTTCGCCTCGATCGTTGCAACGACGTGACGCTTAAACCAGCCTGGGATTACGTGATGCCCGTTGTCCTTGGGTGATTGGAATGGCTCTGATGAAACATCAAAACATTTAGCGGAGATTACGATTCATTATCCGCCATCTTAGCGACAGTGTTAGTTAAACGCGTCGGGCCAAATTTCTTCGTGAAAAGCCTGCTTGCTGGCTCAATTTACAATCTCGATGCGGGGATTGAATTCAACAAACGTTGTTGAAATACGCTAACTCGGGTTCCTCGGTTCGAGTCGCTGCACAAAGCTCAGGGTAAATGTTTTTATCTGGTTCGGGGAACCAACCCCACGCAAACCTTTGATTGAATCGACAAAGTATCGGTGGCGTCTGGTTGAGTCGTAACTTTCTCGCAGGTCCCTCTTGGTCAACTGCAGGTCTGGGTTTCTTTGAAGCCGTCTTAAATGGCGTTAGGCTGTTTTAAATTCCTGAAATAGTCCTCAGCTGATGTTGAGGGCTAGGTTCCAGTGGATTCCCCTGACAGTGGATGCCTCACGAAGAAACGCGGATTAATTCGGGTATCAAGATGATGACAAGGGGAAGAAAACAAGAAGGATAGTTTGAATGATCTACCTTTCGTTTCCCCTGTGGCGATTCCGCAAAAACTGACTTAGTCACAATGTCATCGTTCAAAAATGCCGTGACCTTTAAAGGATACACCGCACATAATTGGGGGGAAGAAACTCTGAAATGGGTCGTCCTTCCAGCTTTTTAACGTGTTTAAAACAACAAAGATGAGGGTAGACGCCCACAAGAGAGCGTTAAACGCCTAAACGTTGTTGAGTGCAGGAAAAATGCATTCAGCGATTAAACTGATATTGAAACGGGAATTTGATTCTTGGAATAATAGACACGAGTGTTTCAGAACAGATTGACAGGAAAAGAATGGAGATTGCTCGAGTTGCCGGAGAACAGCGATTGCGGGTGGGAAGACGTCACTGCTCAAGTAAAAGATTGCGTGTGAAGCCCTTCACCAGACTTAAGCATCCATTTATCGGAAGCTTGATGAACCGATAAGGAAGCATCGGAACCAAACCTTGTTTTATTCATCAAAGACTAATTAAACTGCTTTTACCGCACTGTATTTCAATCAGACACCATGTTAAGTACGCTCAAACATAGATTGCTTCGCTACTGGCTTACCACGGGAATGTGTGCGGCATTAGTGATTTGTTGGGGGTGCAATTCTCAGTCTGAAAAAGAAGTTTCGCAGGCACCGAATCTGCCCAAGTCTAGGATCGAAGCTAAAGTTGTTGGAGATGAAAAAGGAAAATCTGCAAATCCATCAAACGAAGGTTCAAAGGAAGTCAGCGCTGTTTCACCTCCCAATGATAAGCCGCAAAAAACGGTTGACACTGATAAAGTCTACACGGAGGCACAGCTGCACAAGAATGACACATTGCATTTGTTGGCCTCACCTCCTGACATACGCGCTCGGAAGCTTTTATTGTTTTTACGACAAGATTTGACGAGTGATCAAATGGAATCAGCTGTTCGCAAGATCATGGAGCAAGATCAAATTTTCCAAGACATGATCAAGCGGCGAGCGAAAATTCAAAATGATGCTGTTTACGGCGACGATACTGGTGATAAATTGCGACGCCTAAAAATTGAAATCTATGAACACTCGCGACAAATTCGGTCCACGATTATGCAAGAGTATCTTAGCGCGGAGCAAGCGGCAGCGAGGAAACTACGACTGCAGCAAGAAAGCGATGTGCCTGATATTCAATAAAGACAGAAGTAAAATTACTTTAACCTTAGCGTTGGCGCTGTAAGAGCCGCTTGCATGAAACCCCTTACCCTGCCGCACCTTGATTGACTCAAATTCAGACCTCAGTTCCATGTCCGAAGAATCAGCTTCATGCTTTTAACCAACACTAGAAAATTATGGATTTGGCTGATCGTCATGTCGATCTCCACGGTGTGGTTAAATCCCCAGATGCTATCTGCACAAGGCGATGCAACGTTTCAAAAAACGATACGCCCTTTTTTCGAAAATCATTGCATCGATTGTCACAGCGAGGGAGGTGAAGGTGATGTCGACTTGGATCGTTTTACAACGTCTAAGAGCATCAAACAGGATTTAGCATTTTGGGGGCACATTACAGAGATTCTCGAGCGCGGGGAGATGCCCCCAGCGGATTGTGATCAGCCGGAATTATCTGAGCTCAGAAAAGTGCGAGAGTGGATTTTGGGTCTAATCGTAGACTCCGGTCCACCGGCTCGACCTTTAGGGGCTTTGAGAAGACTCAACCGGGTCGAGTATGAAAATACTATTCGCGATCTATTCCTCCTTAGTCGCGATTGCTTCAGCAACCCCGCCAGGATTATTCAATCGAATGATTATTTTGATCCCGCGTCAGGGGAAATGCCCCAATCGGTATTAGCAATCAGCTACTTAGCAGCTTCCCAGCGGCGACATTCCGACTTGCCGGGGGTGTCCAATTTGCCCATCGACCCGCCTGCTCCTCATGGGTTTGCCAATGAGCAAAGTGCTCTAAGTTTGTCTCCGTTGTTGGTAGAACAGTATTTTGAGTTAGCCAGCCAATTACTGGATAACAAAGAGTTTCATTTGATTAGCGGTTTATGGCGTCCCATGTTTACGGAGGGTGATGCCAAAACTAAGTCTGAGCAGTCAACCAAGGCTCATACTCAAATTGGCGATTTTTTGCCGCGGGCATTTCGCCGAGCCGTGACCGAGTTTGAGTTGGAAAAGTACCGTCAGTTATTCGATTCAGAATTCGGTGCAGGTGAGTCTTATACAACGGCTATGAAGACCACTGTCGCCGCAATTTTAGTTTCTCCTCATTTCTTGCTGCGACAAGAGTTTTCGTCTCGGCCTAAAGTAAATGATCAAGAAGAGCAAATTTGGAAAAACTACGCGATGGCCTCTCGGCTTTCGTATTTCCTTTGGGGATCCATGCCGGACGACGAATTATTTAAGGCCGCAAAAGAAAATCGTTTAACGTCCTCTGAGGAATTGTTGAGTCAAACTGAGCGAATGATGCGAGATCGCAAGGTCAAATCATTAGCAACCGATTTCGGAATGCAATGGTTGAAAGTCTCCAAGGTGGCTTCGGTGGCGCCCGATCAAACGCTCTATCCAAAATTTTACGACGAGACGATGCCGTTGCCCAATATCTCGATGATGATCGAACAGCTTCTGTTTTTTGAAACCATCATGATCGAAAATCGCAGTATCATGGACTTCGTTAGTGCCGATTTTTCGTATCTCAATCGGCAATTATTGCTTTGGTATCAAGAAGATCCAAAAAAGGCAGCCAAATTTATCGGCCCGCTCGCCGACTACGAAGATTTCTACCGAATCAAGTGGACCAATCAACATCGCGGTGGTGTAATTGCGTCTGGGGCGACCTTGATTTCAACCTCAACCACTACTCGTACCAGTCCGGTCTTTAGAGGTGCCTGGATTTTGGACGTTGTTTTCAACTCCCCACCACCACCTGCTCCGGCGAATGTTAAGCCACTTGTGCCTTCCGATGGAGACGCGGAACACGTTAGACTCAATGTCCGCAATCGACTTGAACGGCATCGGTTAGATCCAACCTGTGCGACATGTCACAATCGAATTGACCCACTAGGGTTTGCGTTGGAGAAATTCGATGCGACGGGGAAATGGAGGCCAAAATACGAAACGGGCGACGCCATTGATTCAAGTGGAGAGTTTGCCCGGAAAGGATTTGACGGCGCCTTTGCTTTTAAAGCTTCAGTTAAGCGTCAGGAATCAAGGTTCGTAAAAGCCTTTTGCGAGCATACAATGAAATACGCCCTCGGCAGACAGCTTCACTATTCAGACAAACCTGAAATTGAGCGGGTGGCTGCAGGAGTGAAGGCCGATGAACTTAGATTTCGGTCGGTGATCAAAAGGGTGGTGTCGAGTGAGTTATTTCGGCGATTTGAGCAATTGCCGCAACACTCAGTCACTGCTGAGTCTGTGGATCTTTCTTCGGAAAAAAAATGAAAAAGCTACATCGTCGAACCGTCTTGAGAGGCATGGGAGCAGCCATTGCGCTGCCATGGCTGGAAGCCATGTCGGGCACAAGTTCGACACCCAACAGGCTAACAGAACTCACAACAGCAACGGCGAGTCCGAAGCGGGTGGCATTCATGTACATCCCCAATGGCGTGATTGGTTCCGAATGGTTCCCCCAAAAAACTGGTTCTAATTTTGATTTGCCGCCAACGCTTCAACCGCTTGCTGATCACCAGGCGGACATCACGGTCATCAGCGGACTTAATCGAACGTATTTGACGGGCGAACCTCATTCGCAAGCTGGTTCGTGCTGGTTAACGAGTGCCCTCCCTAACGAGAGAACAAATGGCATCAGCGCGATTGATACGACGCTCGATCAATTGATTGCCAAAGAGCACTCGCGCTTGACCGCCTTTCCGTCCATGGAGCTGAGCTGCAACACGTTTGTTGACAACATGGAGCCTAAGGTTTTTGACGCGATTTCGTGGTACGCTTCGGGGCATGACGCCAAATCGTCCAATGACCCCCACAAAGTTTTTAAACGCCTGTTTGGCAAAGCCACGCCCATCAAGCGAAGCGTTTTGGATACTGTGATCGATGATGCAAAACGACTTGAGAAATCACTTGGTGTTAATGATCGACAAAAGCTCGACGAGTATATGACATCGATTCGTGCGATTGAGAATCGGATGATTCGGCAACGAGACTCCAAGCACAAGCTAGGCAAAATTAATTTTACCGTTCCAGAGGAAGTTCCGACGAATCGAGGCGAATATATTCGATTAATGGGCGACTTGATGGTTCTGGCATTTCAAACAGACCAAACACGAATTGCCACCATGATGGTTGGACCAGAGCGATGGCAGACTCCCCAGTTTTACGAAGGTGTATTTGAAAAACCGATCAGTCACCACGTGTTGACACACGACCCTGACTTTGACGATGTAGTTGCTAAAGTGGATCGGTTTCATGTCGCCCAATACGCCTATTTGATTAATCGCCTGAAGAACATTCAGGAAGGCGAAGGATCACTGCTTGACAGTTGTAGTTTTGTCCTTGGCTCCGGGATTGGTAATGGGGCGATTCATTCCTACGAGCAACTTCCTGTCATTGTCGCGGGGTCAGGAGGTGGTGTTTTTAAAACGGGACATCATCTGACGGCAGCCAAAGGTACCCCATTGGCCAATCTTTGGCTAAGTTTAGCGGGCAACATGGGTGTCAAATTGGATCGTTTTGCAGACAGCACGGAACGACTCAAAGGGCTGGCCTAAACGAAGGTGCGCGATTCCGTCCAATGAAAATTCAGTGACCTTGATGCGGATTTACATTTCAGGTTGCTTGGGTTCCGGAAAGCAGGGCACAACTTCTAATCGCTTTTGTTTCTCACGGTGCAGTAATTTGGCGGAGATCAGCTTGCACACAATTGTGATCTCCAGAGGAGATTCTCGTGGTCCGTGAGAACGGCACTATTTTATTTCCAGTGCGAGTTAAAAAACGGACAAACCTCACGGCGAAGAAACGTGAAAGCAGTTGGCTAGGGAGCTTGCTTTAAGGTTCGGCGATTCAAGCAAAAATGCCTTTGACTACTCTTGCAGGCTCAACGCCAGTCAGTTTCATATCCAAGCCTTGGAACTTGACTGCAAATTTAGCGTGGTCGATTCCGAGCAGGTGAAGAATTGTGGCGTGCAAGTCACGCACGTGCACAACGTCTTTGACAGAGTGGTACCCGAGTTCGTCTGTTTCGCCGTACGATGCACCCTGCTTGATGCCACCTCCGGCAAGCCACATTGAAAAGCCCTTAATGTGGTGATCACGTCCGACACCGCCTTTTCCTTGAAACATCGGAGTTCGTCCAAATTCGCCACCCCAGATCACCAACGTATCATCGAGCATCCCTCGTTGCTTGAGATCAGTCACAAGTGCCCAGGTTGCTTGGTCGGTATGATCGCAGCAGATGTTCATGTACTTGGCGAGGTCTCCGTGATGGTCCCACCCCCGATGATAAAGCTGGATAAAACGCACACCGCGTTCGGCAAGTCGTCGGGCGAGAAGGCAGTTGGAGGCGAATGTGCCGGAGCCAGGTTTTGCTCCATACATGTCTAAAATATGCTGTGGTTCATCGCGGATGTCCATCAATTGCGGGACCGATGCCTGCATTTTAAAAGCTAATTCATAGGCTTTGATGCGCGTCGCGATTTCTGGATTATTGACTTTTTTATTTCGGATCGAATCAAGCTCACCGACCGAGTCGATTAATTTCTTTTGCTGCTGACGGGAAATCCCGCCGGGGTTTCGAACAAAATGAACTGGATCTCCGGTTGAGTTAAATTCAACGCCTTGAAATTGACTAGGTAAAAAACCAGTCCCCCACTGTCTCGATGCAATCGGTTGTGGGTTCCGACCGCCGATGCTGCTCATCACCACAAAGCCGGGCTAATCCTGACATTCGGATCCAAGGACGTAATTGTTCCACGAGCCCATCGACGGACGACCGCTGATCGCGGTTCCTGTATTCATGAACGTGTGCGCTGGATCGTGATTGATTTGCTCGGTCACCATGGACTTCACAATACAAATATCATCAGCGAGCTTCGATTGATGTTTCAGGTAGTCACTAAACAATAATCCGCTTTTGCCATGCGGTCGAAACTTGGTCAGTGGTCTTTGGCACTTTAAGGCTTTGCCGCGAAGTTGTGCGATAGGTTGCCCTTGGGTGAACGATTCAGGCATCGGTTTGCCATCAAGACGTTCAAGTTCAGGTTTGTAGTCAAATGTTTCCAAGTGCGATGGCCCGCCTGCCATACACAAGAAGATTACTCTTTTGATTTTTGCTTTGTGATGCGGTAAGCCGAGTTCGTTTTGATCTAGGTCATTCGCGCCAAAGGCAACCGATTCGTCGGTGAGGAGAGTCGAAAGCGCAGCGGCTCCAAAGCCAACGCCGGCGCTCGTCAAAAATGTCCTTCGATTTAATGCGGCTTGAAACCGAGCGGCTGATTTTTGATTGGATGGATTCATGAATGCTTGTTTTAGTCGAATTCAATTTCTAGTAATGGTCTCATTCATATTTAGGATTGCCCTCGCCACGGATGTCCAAGCGGCGAGGGTGGGCGCACTCAGGGTGACGTCAGTTTTGGCTTGGCCAATCGCGAGGATACCTTCTGTTGCTGTCGCATCGTTCTGAAATTCTGACAAACTGGTTTCATAGAGACCCCGCAGGATTTCAATTTCTTCTAATTCTGGTTTCCGGGAAACCGCTAACATAAATGCCCTTGTCAGTCGGTCTTCGAAACGATCAGAGGTAGCTTCTTGGAGAATTCTAGCCGCGAACATCCGGGCGGCCTCAATAAAAACAGGATCATTCAACAAAGCCAAAGCGGCTGAAGGAGTGTTTGACCTGGGTCTTTCTGCCGTGCACTCTTCTCTTGAAGGCGCATCGAATGCCTTGAGAGAGGGGTGTAGAAATTGTCGTTGCCAATGGACATACACTCCACGCCGCCATTGATTTGCATCATTATCCTGTTTGTATTTTCTCGTAGGAAAATTGAGATGTTGGTAATAGCCGGCGGGCTGGGCGGGTTTGATACTCTTACCGCCCACTGAATCAGCATTTAACAGGCCACTAATGGCCAACAAATTGTCACGAATTAATTCAGCTGGAAGTCGAAACCGAGATTGATGCTGAAACATTTGGTTATATGGATCACTTTTCGCCATCGCTTCGGTTTCAAGGGAAGCTTGCTGATAGGTTTGGCTGGTTACGATTTGGCGAATCAATTGTTTGACATCCCAACCATTCTCGACAAACTCAATTGCCAAATTATCGAGTAATTCAGGGAAAGCTGGAGCCTCACCTTGACCGCCGAAATCATCCAGCGATTTGGAAATTCCCACCCCCATGAATTGATACCAAAAACGATTGGCAAACACGCGTGCTGTTAGTTTTCCACTTGGCTCGCTGGCGTCGGTTAGCCAGTTGGCAAGGTCGAGGCGGGTGGGTGTTTTTTGGGCTGACTTCACTTCACCTAAAAATTCGGGTACGGAAGCTTGAACAATGGGGCCTGATTCATCAAGCCAATTTCCCCTGGGCAGCAAACGCACGGTTCGAGGGGAATTGAGTGGTTTTGAGACCATCGTCCAGGCGCCCCGTGACTCAATCTTGGCCTTAAGTTTTTTTGCTGCGTCGAGTCGCTTGCTGAGTTTGTCCAATTTCTTTTGTTGATCGACAACGCCGACTCGAGATTGATCCTTTTCGGCAGCAGAAGCGTCTGGTCCGGGGGCTTCCTTTTTGTTTTGCTCGATGGCCTTTTTGACTTGATTGAATTCCTTCGTTAATTCCGCGAGTTGCTGGATGGCTTGATCAAGTTTTAAACGATCGTCGGTAGAGATGATAAGAATCTCTGGGGGCCGCCGAGTGGGCAATGTATTGGTTCCAGATTTAAAGTGTTGTTCATCATCGATGTCCGCAAAAAAAGCAGCCAGCGAGTAAAAGTCTTTGGAGGTGTAAGGGTCATATTTGTGATCATGACACTGGGCACAACCGACCGTGGCGCCCATCCAAACCAAAGATACGTTTCTGACGCGATCGGCTGCGTAAATTGCAGTGTATTCTTTTGGTTGCAAACCGCCCTCGTGCGTTGTTTGCAAAAGGCGGTTGTACCCCGACGCAACTTGCTGCGATTCGGTTGCTCCCGGCAAAAGGTCGCCAGCAAGTTGCTCGCGAGTGAATTGGTCAAACGGCATATTTTGATTGAATGCATCAATTACCCAATCTCGATAGGGCGAAATGTTATGGTCCTGATCGCCGTGATATCCAACTGTGTCAGCATATCGAACTAAATCAAGCCAATAGATTGCGAGACGTTCTCCAAAATGTTGGGAGTTGAGTAATTCATCAACGACCGTTGCGACCGCATCGCCTGATTTGTCTTCGAGAAAAGCCTCAACCTTTTCCGGGGTGGGTGGCAATCCAATTAGGTCAAAGTACAGTCGACGAATAAGTGTGATTTTGTCAGCGGCTGGAGAAAATTCAAATCCATTTTGGTGAAGTCGATTGGCAACGAATCGATCAATCCAATTGTTTCCAACCGATTGATCCAGAGAGGGGAGTGGATGCTTTTTGGGGGGTAAGTAGGCCCAAAATTCTGACCAGCTGGCACCTTGCCTAATCCATTCCTGAATCAGTTTGATTTCCTTTGGGGACAGGGATTTTTCTGCCTCCGGTGGCGGCATCAAAACTTCGGGATCCTCATCTAAAATCCGCTCAACGATATCGCTTTGATGGACATTTCCAGGCTCGATCACGCGAAACGCGTCTTCTTTCTGGTCGAACCGTAAATCAGCTTCGCGAGTCTCCTCATCAGGCCCATGACACTGAAAACATTTGTCTGACAGAATTGGGCGGATGTGGCGGTTGAAAGAAATCTTTTCCGGGATGACTTGGCCCTGGCAATCATTCAAGCTCAAACAACCTAACCATGAGGAAACGGCCATAACCAAAATGAAATGAGACCGGCGGTTAGGATAAGATGTCATGACGGTTCGTGGAGTAAATAAGTGAATTCGAAATTTAGATTCCGCTCATTGGTCTGAGGAGGCCGATTTGGACATGGCCGTTGCTTTTGATTTTTTCTGATTTTCCAATTCGCTGACCCCGTTGACAATGCATTCATCCGGAATCTTAGACTCCAGCCATAATACGATTTTGTCGGTAGTGACGCGATCGTATTTCAAATCGTCGATGATGAATTTGGCTTTTTGCTGGTTATCTTTCTGATAATGAATGACACCGATTCCTTTCTTCTCCCATTTCTTTTTATCAAATCGTGTAATTTGCGCGAGCTTAACTTCATCTCCGCGACTCGAACGAATGGTGTCGGAAGTAGATTCGATCCACGTTCCCTTATTTTTCAGGTACCAAACAACGCAAGGTAACCCCACGATTAAGCCGATGACAATAAACAGGTAGTTGTAAGCGACCTTTCCTTTGATCGATTTTACAGATTCGGATTTCTTTAGTCTTTTCGCTGGCCAGCCGTTTGCTTTGGCGATTTCTCGCCACATGGGCGCGATATCTTCGTCCGAGAGGTCCTCTGACTTCTTAATTTTGTCTTGGAGATCTTCCCATGCCTTGGCTCGTGGGATTTGACCGGGGTACTTAACCAAGCTGTCGTAGGTGGATAGCCCAGCAAAACCCAAGCACGCAATCCCGATAATCAAGTACTTTAAAAGAAATTTGGTCTCAGTATTTGCTCGTAAGTTCATCGACGGGTCCACCGTAATCATATCAAAAACCGGCTAAGCAGCCTCGATTTCATATTTTATCAAGGACACCCGAAACCGTCGCTAGTCAATTAGACGGATTGTTCTGTTTCGCGGAACACGCGGTCGGACAGGTAGGAATTCCTTGGAATGCAAGGAAGGATTTAGATCTCCGGGTATTTTTTTTTAAGAATTTGTCGTGAAAAACGGTTACTTTTCGCCAATCCGCTGTAAGCAAAATGAGGATTTAACGTTATCATAGGTCATCAGAAATGAGTTGAGAGTTTATCAAAGGGATCCAATGGCTAGCGAAGAAATCACACGAGAACAATGGGAGCGAGAAACGGAAAGGCTTTGTCCGAGCCCTCAAGCTTACAGCGCTTATGTTGATTTGGAACGTTTTATTGCGGAAAACACTGACCTGACCTGTACGTACAAAAGTGTACCTAGAGGAAAGTCTGACTACGCAACATTTCATGGCACTGCTGGATCTCAATGCAGCGTAATTCAGGTCTACAAAGGCCAATGCCAATTGAATTGGCGATGGAAAAATAAGATCTCTGGCTTGAACGAAGAGGAACGTGAGCAGGTTAACGTTGTTTACGAAGCATTCCGTGACGCCCTCGATGGCAAAGAAGGAAAAGGCTGGGAAACAGTGAAAGTGCTCCGCCTAGGCGAAGAAACAGTTCAAGAGGCGGTTAAAAAAGTTGCCGATGATTTGGTCGGAATCATCTGCAAAGAGAAAGCTTCTTAGTTTGCTGGATCTTTAAAATAAGTGATACACAAGCGAAGTTTGACTTCGCTTTTTTTTTTTGGCTCAACCGAAAGCCAAACGTTAGTCGACCCAATCTCAATTGGTTTGCCTGCTTTGTCAACTTCCTCTTTTAGAGCTTGATGCGAAATCATATATGCTCGAATGGCGACGCCGTGGGCGCTGTTTCGGCGTTCTTTGACTGTGGGTAAATTAGCTGATCGCAGGTACTCGAAAACGGATCAAGTTGGCTTGGATGTCGTGAGAAATTTCATCTTTCGTTCCCAAGTGAAATAACGGAACATGCTGCTGGGGGCCACGATCGAATTCGGTCCTTGGGTAGAGTCGAATCATTTCAACTCATCTCGTTAGAAGCTTTAACGTTTATCTTCAATTACAAACCTTCTCTTTAAGCAGAAACATTCAATGCGTATTGACGCGATCCCAATTGGCGACAACCCACCCCAAGATATCAATGTCATCGTTGAGGTACCCGTTGGTGGGCAGCCAATCAAATACGAGCTCGATAAAGAATCAGGAACAATGTTTGTCGACCGTTTTCTTTATACGCCCATGGTCTATCCGGGGAACTACGGGTTTGTTCCTCATACGTTGTCGCTTGATGGGGATCCAATTGACGTATTGGTCTGCAATACACGTGCCATCGTGCCTGGTGCAGTCATGAATTGTCGCCCAGTGGGTGTGCTAGTCATGCAAGATGATGCTGGCCCCGATGAAAAGATTATCGCTGTTCCCTCGACAAAATTAACCAGACGCTACGAAAACATTTCGAGCTATTCAGATTTGCCGGAAATCACGATCCAGCAAATTGAGCACTTTTTCCGCCACTACAAGGATCTCGAGCCAAAAAAATGGGTGGAAATTCGTTCTGTCGAACAGTCAAGTGTCGCGGAGCAAATGATCCAGGAAGCAATTGAGAGGGCGAGGCAGTAGTTGATTTGAGACACCAACCGATGAGGTGTTGCCGCGGCCGAGGCTCCAACGTCTGGTACTTCCTTGCTTGCTTGGCCCGATCCATTGAGGCAGCGAATGATTGGGCGGATGATGAGCGCCCTGCGATGCGGCTGGATTCTCTCAATTTTCCCTTCTCGGCCAATAACGGCCATCATTGTTGATTGTTTCATTGGTCGGGTTATTTCTTGCACTTCTAGGCAATTAGACTTAGATTCAAACCAGACGATCGCGCGAAAGAAAAGCTCGAAAACAGGTCTGCTTTCAAGCTAAAATGTGCAGCCCTGAGCCGTTGTGACTTGCATCCAATCCGACGCTGCATTTTAATCTGGAACAAAGAATCATTGACTGAAGTATTTTCGTCAAAAACGTTCCTAACATTTGTTGCTCCGGAATCAACTCGACGAACCTTCAATCTAGCTAAATGGATAGGAAAACAGATATGACAATGGACGCAAGTGATTTATCCAAGCTAAAAACTCGCCGAAAGTTTAATTTGGCGGCCGGTGCGGCTATTGTCGCCGGTGGACTTGGGCTGAGCGCCATGCCCGTGTTGGGAACACAGCCAGTTGAACGAAAGGCAACTCGATCCGCGGGCAAAATCCCTCTTGGGTTCGATAATTTTTCAATCCGGGCGAATCAGTGGAAAGCCGACCGATTGATCGAGTTTGCGAAGGCGCAATCGGTGGATGCTCTTTTATTTTCAGATTTAGACGTCTACGAAAATCACGATTCGAAATATCTTGCCGGCTTAAAGTCGAAACTGGCGGATGCTGGGATTTTAATTCACGCTAGCACTGGGGGGATCTGCCCGTCCTCAAGTCGTTTTGAAAAAAAATGGGGTTCAGCTGAAGAGCATTTGCGACTTGGTATTCGAATCGCTAAAGAGATCGGCTCCCCTGTCTTTCGATGCTATTTAGGGGGTGAAAACGATCGCCACTCAGAGGGTGGAATTCAAAAACACATCGACAAAACAGTCGAAGTTCTCAAAAAAGTTAAGTCGGAAGCCGTTGATGCCAATGTCAAGATTGCAGTCGAAAACCATGCCGGCGATATGCAGGCCTGGGAATTAGTTGGTTTGATTCAGGCCGCTGGTGAAGATTTTGTTGGCGCTACAATCGATAGCGGTAACGCAACGTGGACCCTTGAACACCCACTCGCCAACCTTGAAGTGCTTGGCCCCTTTGCAGTTTCCTCAGGCATTCGAGATTCAACTGTTTGGGAAACTGAAAAGGGATGTAGAGTTGCTTGGAATGCGGTCGGTGAAGGCCAAGTTGATTGGAAATCATACACGGCAAAATTCGCTGAGGTTTGCCCCGGAGTTCCGTTCCAGTTGGAAATCATTTCAGGATTCAATAAGGCTTTTGATTATAAGCAAAACGATTTTTGGAAAATTTATCCTGAGGCGAAAGCTCGTGACTTTGAACAGTTTCTAGAACTTGCTCGTGCCGGAAAAGAGATTCCCAAAGCCAAGGCTGGGAATGCGGAATACCAAATTAACGAACTGGTGAGGAGCATTCGTTATTGCAAGCAAGAACTTGGACTCGGTCTCAAATAGCTTTTGGCTGAGGTCTCGATTGATCCGCATCGGCGATCGGAAGCAACCCTAAGGCTAACGGATTCTGCCGGCAATCGGGTATTAAATTCCGGTGTGTCCAGTTGTCAAAGGCGTCTCAACATTCTGAAGACGGTGTGTATTAAACAACGGGTGGCTTAATCGGAACGCGATGTTTCTTAATTCAGCCAGTGCCACATTCGCGAACTTAATGAGGTGCATCGGTTAGTGGTGGTTGTTTGTGAATTCATCGGGTTGTTGGCAACGCCACCCAAAGCTTGCGCTGTGGTCATGAGTGGTCCCTTGGCGTGCAGTTTCTTCTCGATTCTCACGGATTAAATCGTCGTCACGATTTTGCGACGACGGCTGGCTGATGGGCAATAATCGATCCTTGACTCGATATACTTTCGTAAAGTAACGGAAAACGAGTGACAAACGCCTCAAAGACGATCCAAACCCCTGAAAAGAGCAGAGATTATCATCGTTCGTTTCTTTGCTGCTCTGGAAAAGCCTGAAAGAACTTGATCCTGAGCCGAAAGCGTTCCACTTGCGTTTTCAATTGGATTAAGATGACGACGACATTTTTTGGTAGGTTTAATCTTTATGAACGCAAAATTATTATCTCAATCCAGCCTACTACTCCTTCTTTTCGCTTGCCTTGCAGTCGCTCAAGAAGATTCTGCTGCGCAAAATTGGCCGGAGTATCGCGGTCCCGCCGGTAATGGTCAGGCAATTGGAGCAAAAATTCCACTGGATTTATCAGTTGCCAAAAACATCAAATGGAAAACGCCGATTCACGGCAAGGCTTGGTCTTCACCTGTGATTTGGGGTGATCAAATTTGGCTCACCACTGCAACGGAAGACGGCAAGAAAATGTCCGCATTGTGTGTGGATCTTGCATCTGGAAAGATCGTCATGGACAAGCTTATCCATGAGAATACCGATCCTGCGTTTTGTCACCCGACCAACAGTTATGCGAGCCCCACGCCGGTGATTGAAAAGGGGCGAGTTTACTTACACTTTGGGAGTTATGGCACGACTTGTTTAGATACTCAAACTGGAAGTGTGATCTGGCAGAGAAAAGACCTGAAGTGTGATCACTATCGTGGTCCAGGTTCGTCACCAATACTATTTGAAAATTTGTTGATCGTTGCTTATGACGGTGCGGATCTTCAGTACGTGGTTGCCTTGGATAAATCAACGGGCGAAACGATCTGGAAAACAGATCGCGATATCAAATACGGCACTGAAGTCGGGGACTTGATGAAGGCCTACTGCACTGGCTCCATCTTTCAAATCGACGGTGAACCTGTTTTGGTTTATCCAAGTGCAGTCGCGACGATCGCCTATCACGCGCGATCAGGCAAACCGATTTGGACGGCATACCATGGTGGGATGAACGCTTCCTCTCGGCCCGTGATGACGCAAAATGGTTGCGTCATCGTGACCAATGGAATGGGGAAAATGCTAAGCGTTGACCCGACCGGAGAAGGTGATGTAACTAAATCTCATGTTAAATGGACGGCGAGCAAATCAATTGCAAGAAAATCCTCGCAACTCGTGATTGGTAAACGTTTATTTATGGTCAGCGACAAGGGGATTGCGTCTTGCTTTAACCCTAAATCGGGAGAGACGATTTGGCGAGAGAGGATTGGTGGTAGTTTTGCCGCGTCACCGGTATTTGATGGCGAGAAAATTATGGCCTTAAGTGAATCCGGAAAGGTCCACTTTTTTAAGGCCAGTGACAAGTTTGAAAGCCTCGGCACCACCCAGATTGGAGATGGCTTCAAGGCGTCGCCAGCGATCAAGGGGAATCAGATTGTCTTGCGCAGCTTCAGCGACCTGTATTGCATTTCAGGACAGTGACGCTTCGGGGATCAAAGCGTTCTCGCATTTTCGCTTGAATTTGCTGACTGTTAGCCGCGAGCCGTAATCTGCGTGTGGGCACCAAACTTCTGCCGCATTAGACTGCGACAGCTTGATGCCACCAGACGGGTACCCAAACAATCGAGTGCATTGCCGATTAACCCGAAAAGCTTGCTTTTTTGCTTTGCTCGTCGGAGAAGTTTGAAGGTGTTTTTGAGCGAGCGCCAATTTTGAGTCGTTGCAATTCAAGGCGTTGTTCAGCGACCGCGTTTGACAAACGGTTAAATTCAGTCGCCAAATCAGCCCAGTGGTCATCCTTTCGAAAACGAATTTCTTTGGCGGAACCGCCTTCGGCCAACGCTTTCATTTCGGCTTTAATTCGATGGATTGGACCGACAACACGGTGGCTTTCCTTTAGATGATCATAAAGAAAAAGCGGCAATAGGATTAAGCTGGCCAAAATTGCGGGTGCAAAATACAAACACGCTTGATAGACGTAATTAACAATTGGCTCCGACGGGTCACGAAGGGCAGCCCAAATCACGACGGTCAACAAGATGGCACTCATGTAAAAACAGCAGTGCATGATGTGCTGAACGATTAGCTTTTTTTGTACTTCACGGTTGATGTATATCTTTTTACGGAGTGACTTTTGCGTCTGCTTGTCCATGGATGAGCTCAAACAATAATAAGAAGAGAAGTTCTATGAGATATCCAAACATACGTTACTCGTACGACGAATCAATTCGTAGTTTTACGCAAATTCAGATATCGCTTCCCATCCCCAAAGATGATGCAAAAAAGCAACATTCAAACCTCACACCGCTTCGATCGGTGACTCTCCTCACAGGCCTCTAATCAAAAAGGCGAGATTCTGAACAGGGCGTCCAGCATGAGGTCAAAATAATTCAGCGCCATCGAAAAAACTTCCTGTTTATTCGTTGCTTTAAAAGCCAAGAACGACGGCAATTCCGTAATCAATGTCATTGTCCTTGTTGCCGGCTACGGGCGTACTATCGAAGCGATCGAGTGCAAACATTCGGAAATTGATGTTGCGCTCAGCGTCTACCACAAATTCAAGTCCCGCATTGGTGACGAAGCGAAAGTCAGTAAAGTCCTCAACGTTGGGATAATAGTCAAAGGACGCAAAGACCTTCACGGTATCCGTTAACTGGCGTTTCCAATCGCCGCCGAACTGCAGTTCGGGAATCCAACCGGATCCAAGCGTGCCGAACTCTTTCGACGCACCAGCACCAAAACGCAAATCAAAAGAGTGGTCATCTAATTTGAATACTTCAAACCCTAAACCACCGTGCAGCGCTAACCGATAATCGTATGCTTTAAATCGGTCCCAGTCATATTGGCCCTGATAAAAGATTGACAACCTTGGCTGAGCCAGTTTGCGTTCCTGACGAGCTTGTCCAAAAAAACGATCTGTGACCGTTGCAATATCATTGGAGCTGTAAAAGTAGCTGCCTAACAAAGTTGTCTTTGAGACTTCAGTTTCACGAGCTGCATTCACCGTCATGTTAATGTCAAGATTGGTGCTATTTCCAGATTTTCCATTAAGCCCAAAGGCAAATGAGCCAGTCCAGGGATTGGCGTCGACGGAGCCTTCAAGAACACCTTCAGACAAGCCGAAATTTAGGTCGGCAGACAAAGGCGTAACGAGATAAGTCAAAATCAAGAAAGCAAATAGGCACGTAGAACGTTTCACGTCGATAACCTCAGAAGAGTTGCCATTTCATTAGACGAGAAGAATAGAAGCAGGATCACGTAGAATCAACACCGATTAACACTTGGAAGTGTGCTAGGTCTGAGTTCTTCTCTCGAAAACAGCTAGCAGGCAATTGGGGGCGTAAAATGATTTTCACATCGGAGAGGCCAATTCTTCACGCCTCTGCATTTGCGACCAACGCGGGTGGTGTCCCTGGAACCAATGCGTTTAAAATTCTGACTTAAGTTCGAGTTCTGTCGCTTCGATTCATCGCTGACAAATGGCTAATGACTTTACCACGGCTAAAGCGATGGTTTTTAGCGAACTCTTGATTGCGAGTTTGGGGATCCCGTAATTGGCGTCTCTTGCGTCTTGAGCGATTGATCGCGTGACGAAAGTCCCTACGTTCCCGTCTTCTTATTTTTTGCAGATAGCGTCGTTCTTCGCGCCTTGAAGTTTTCGCCGAGGAGGTCTTTGAAACCAGGCCCGTCAGCAATAATCCGTCGAAGAGGGTGTCAAAACAGGCATGGAAGCACGCCATCAGCAGTTCGCTTGGCCACATCAAACATGTTTTGATAAAATACAGCATTCCAAAAATTTCCCATCTGGATGAAGATGAAGTTGAGCTTTTTGCTTTCGAGAGTCTACATCTCACTGGGGAAATTAAATTCAGACTCAACTGCGGAATGCGATTTATACAAATTTTCGGTCCACCAGTACGGAATAAAAAAGTAATTCAGTCTCTGTGAACAAACTTAAGTCTTAGAACCGCGACAAAAGAGCCGTAAGGTTCGCTACCGTAAAGCATTAACTCACTAGGTCGACCAACCAAACATCCCTTCAACGGTCAGCGTTCTGGCCAATCCAGACAGGAAAGCCCTCACCACGATGAAAGTCGACACACTTCAGCCAGACCGGATTGTCAAAACAATCCAAAAACTGCAACAACGTATTAGGGAACGATTTCCTGACTCAGGCTTACAGAAAGTCTGCGCTCAACTTTGCGTCATCTCTGAAAACATGCAGTCCAGAGCGGAGTGGATTGGTCGCCCTGTTAAGTGGCTTCGCGTATTAACGTGGGCAATTTGTGTTTTGATTGTGATTTTCGCTTTGGTGCCGTTTTATTTTTTGGCTGACACGGGGAGCAGCGAAGCAAAGGGGAAATTCAGTTATCAAATAGGCCAGGACGAAACGAAGCAACAAGTCCAGGGCACCGTTGAATTGCTTGAGCTTGACATGGCCAATCAAAGCGGGATTGATGACGTCGTCACCCTGATGGAGGCAGGAATAAACGATGTCGTTTTAATTGGGGCGGCAATCTTCTTCTTGTTGTCTTTTGAGACGCGATACAAACGTCAGCGGGCGTTAAAGGCACTTCACGAATTGCGTTCGATTGCACACGTCATTGACATGCACCAGTTGACTAAAGACCCACATCGAATCATGTCCAAAAGGCCGTACCCGAACACGGGCCTATCACCCAAATTGGAAATGAGTGAATTTCAATTGCGGCGTTATCTTGATTATTGCAGTGAGATGCTTTCGCTGACGGGAAAAATTGCAGCCGTCTATGTTCAGGAATTTGACGACGGTGTCGCGATGGCTTCGGCGTCTGAACTTGAAACACTGACGACGGGTTTGTCGCGTAAGATTTGGCAGAAAATTGCGATTCTCCACACAATTGGCTTGGACGAGGAATCCTCTCGTTCTGACACGCCGTTTCCCCCCGCCAAACCCACGGGCGAAGTTTGATTCGATGTGTTTTTATTGAGCGGGTTGACGCCAACGGCCTGCCAGCTCGACCAAGGCTTGATCAGGCGAGGAGTATGTCGTTTTTGCTTGTCGTGCGGCAACTCGTTTAGCGCTGCTTGACGCCAACGAAGCTGAAAGTGACGGCAATGTTATTGCCGATTTGGCCGGCCAATTTGTCGATCCCAAAAGCGTCTCGCTTAAGCGTAAATTTAGCCATGTAGCCGGCTCGTTGCGAATCGAAAGGTCCTTTGCCGATTCCGACAAGTTTAACTGGCATTGTTACGGATCGCGTTTGGCCATGCATCGTCAAGTCGCCAGTAATTTGATAGGTGCTATCTACTTTGGTAAATCCGGTGGTTACAAACTTGATTTTGGGGAATTGTTCGGTGTCAAAAAAATCTCGGCTTCGGAGATGTTTGTCACGCGCGGAATTATTCGTGTCGATGGTTTTGGCGTTCACGATGAAAGAGAATCCCGACGTAGTGAGTTCCCCTCCTTGAAGCGCAAAATTGCCGGAAAAGTCGTTGAATCGGCCGTAAACGTAACTGATTCCAAAGTGGCTAACGGCAAACACAATGGAAGAGTGTCCTTTGTCAATTTTATATTGAATCGGCTCCTCGGTTTTGGACGGCACTTGTGAAAACGAGGGTTGGATTCCAACCATGGAAAGGAATGTAATTAACAACACGACAGCGAATTGACGAGCCTTGGTCATTTCAGTTGCATCCTAAATGATTCTTGCAATAAGAAGCGAGGACATGCGCGCACGCTTTTTTCCGGGAAATCGACTTTGATCTGTTTATTAGCAGCAAATCTTAAAGGCAACAAGTCGAGTGGTTTGAAGTCATTGTGTTGGTTTCTACATTTTGTTCAACGTATTCCGGGGGGCCTACCGGACAAAAATTATTGATAGTGATTTGTTCAGCCCCGTGTATTTGCGAAGTCTGACGAGTATATTTGAGAATGTGCCGCGACACTCGTCTTCGGTAAACACCTACAGCTCCGTAAATAAAACAGGTATCGAAATGACTTTGCAGAAGATCGTTTTGCAAGCAATTTGCAGTTTGGCAGTCGTTGGCTTTTTGGCCTCCAGTAGCATTGCCCAAAATTCCGATGCGTTGACAACCGACGCACCGCTGAAACGAATGACCCCAGAGTTGCTTTGGAAGCTTGGTCGCTTGGGTGGGTCCGCTTTGTCACCTGACGGTAAACAACTTGCTTACACCGTCCGGCGATACGTATTAGCTGACGATAAAGGACATTCCAACTTACACATTGTTAACCTGTCAGACGGAAAAGACACGATCGTCGCCCAGGATTGGATTTCGATTAGCGCTTTAGATTGGATGTCAACCAAAGACGGTGCACGGATTTTCTTTTCAGGGACGCCTCAGCCAAAAAATGAAGAAGACGATCCGAGCAATCAGGCCTGGTCAATGGATCCCGCTTCGCAAGCACTCTCGCAAATCACACACCTAAAAGACGGACTAGCAAATCTGAAGATCGGCCCTGAGGGGACGATGCTCGCTTTTACGCTTGACGTAAAAATGGACGAGACGCCTAACGAAATATACCCAGACCTGCCCAAGGCAGACGCGAGAATCATTGATCAATTGATGTATCGACACTGGGATGCGTGGCATGATTACAAGTATAGCCATCTGCACATTGCGACCGTCGGAGCTGACGGCGTAGCTGGAGAGCCAATCGATTTGATGAAAGGAATCAAAGCTGATTGTCCGGTTCCGCCCTTTGCAGGCTCGGAACACTTTTGCTGGTCGCCTGATGGCCAGCAAATCGCGTTCACGATGAAAGACGTTGAACGTTGGGCAGAATCGACCAATAGCGATATTTATCTGGTCGGTACCGATGGATCTTCGAAGCCAAGAAACATCACCGCGAATGCGAAGGGGTACGATAACAATCCAACTTTTTCACCTGACGGAAAATACTTGGCGTACAACTCGATGGAGCGTGCGAGCTTTGAGTCGGATCGAAATCGGATCATGCTGTTTGATCTCCTCTCTGGGGCATCCAAAGAGCTCACCGTTGGTCTGGATCAAAATGCGAACCACCCCGTTTGGATGCCCGATTCATCAGCCTTGGTTTTCGATTCGGAGCAAAAAGGGACGAACCAGTTGTTCAAGATTGAAATTCAAAATGGGAGCACGATGCCCATTAGTCAGGGAAGATTCAATTGGGGTTTACGCGGCTTTTCGCCAGATGGAAAGACTGCCATCGTGACTCGGACGAATATGTTGCGGCCAGCCGAACTTCATTCCCTTTCGGTTTCAGACGGTACTGACGTAGCCATTTCCGATATTAATGGTGAAATTTACAAGCATCTTGAACTGCCGAAAATCGAAGAACGTTACGTGACTGCAACGGACGGTAAAAAAATTCATTGCTGGGTAATTCATCCACCAAATTTCGATGCGACGTCTGAAAAGCAATGGCCTATGCTGACTTATTGCCAAGGTGGCCCACAGGGACAAATTGGACAGTGGTTTTCTTATCGCTGGAATTTCCACTTGATGGCAGCTCAAGGTTACGTCGTCGTGGCTCCCAATCGTCGCGGACTGCCTGGCTTTGGTCGAGCGTGGAATGACGAAATTAGCGGGGACTGGGGCGGCCAAGCCATGAAGGACATTCTTTCGGCCACCGACAGCATGACGGCCGAGTCGTACATCGACAACGATCGCGTGGGGGCAATCGGTGCAAGTTTCGGCGGATATACCGTCTACTGGCTGATGGGAAACCATCGCGATCGTTTTTGTTCGATGATTGCTCACTGCGGCGTATTTAATCTTGAGTCGATGTATGGTTCGACTGAAGAATTGTTTTTCGTCAACTGGGATCTTGGTGGTCCCTATTGGAAAAGCGACGCGATCAAAAAGAAATATGACGAGTTCTCGCCGAACCGATTTATAGGAAATTGGAAAACGCCTTTGATGGTGATCCACGGAGAGAAAGATTTTCGAGTCCCCGTGACACAGGGGATGGAGGCCTTCACCGCCGCTCAAGTACAAGATGTACCATCGAGATTCTTGTATTTCCCTAAAGAGGGCCACTGGGTGATGAGGCCACAGAATGGTGTGCTTTGGCATCGAGTCTTTTTCGATTGGCTAGACCGGTACTGCAAGGAGCCCACCAAGTCCAGCGGCGACTTGAGCAAGTAAAAGTTTTGCAGAAACACAAGGGAATGTTCACAAGACCTCAGTTGGTTCTTCGGTTCTTCCCTACTGAAGTCGTCAGGCAGTACGGCTGGTTTTCCCGCTCTGAGGTTGGGCCGATATTTCGATCGGTTGACCTGACTGCCGAGCGTCCGGCGAGAACTCAAGTGGATTTTTGCAAGCCGGTGATCGGCCGATTTGATTTTTGATTTGCGCTCCCTCAGCAAGAGTGATTTTCTCTTGTTGAGGGAAATGGATTCAATGACAGCAGCTGAAACCCTTTTTTTGTTCCTAGAATTTTAAATACGATTCAGTGCCATGCCGTTCGATTCTGTTTCCGCCCAGATGCTGCTGTTGAAATGCACTGGTGATGAAATATGGAATGAAGAAACTTGTCGCCAAGAGGGTGTGCCTGATCTTTGGATAAAAGAGCTAAAAGACTGTTTTGAATCTGGTTACAATTCGGACAGAAACACGATCTATCACAAAGAAAAAATGGTGAATCAGTATGAAGGTGTGCTCGATTTACATTTGGCCTACAAACTAGCCGAATATTTGGGAATTGATTGGAAGCAAGTGACGGCGACGTCAATTGGACGTCGTGATCAAGTCAAATCGATCATTGCCGAATTGGATGAGCTTTAACATGGACTTGCCTGTCGGCAAACAGGCCAATTGAGAGGCCGGTTTTTCAAGTCGTCGTTGGCAAACTCCTGTATGTTTTTGGGAATAGATACGCTGAACAGGATACAAAGGGGCGGTCTCGATGAATTGATCCCGATCGATGTAGGCTGGATGATTAATCGGTCAGCAGTCCGGCATGAAGGATGCGTTACATCTGTCGTCTTAAAAGGTTGAATCATTTGAATGGTGTTTGAG
This sequence comes from Mariniblastus sp., assembly GCA_029247405.1. Taxonomy (GTDB): domain Bacteria; phylum Planctomycetota; class Planctomycetia; order Pirellulales; family Pirellulaceae; genus Mariniblastus. Next base: position 8,701 of record JAQWLH010000151.1, on the reverse strand, counting down.
TAAGGTGTTTCAAACATTCAAGAATCATATGGAGAGATGGTAAGAGTCTTCATTGGTTTGCTAAACGATGAACATCGGCTGGCGAGGCAAAATGGTTGCACAGTTGGATGCCGATCGGATTCGAACGTACTAACTGGCCACTAATTGAGATATGACTGGCCATCTCTCAAGCAAAATGAAACACACCAGGGGCGAAATTTTCCACGATAAAATTGGATTAATCCAGCATTGAATGGGCCGAGTGACAAACCTGAAACAATCAGCGAAGCCCCGCTTTTTCACTCGTTTTCATAAAGATCAAAGTCTTGGGTCCAACGGGTCCGCAACGGTAACCCAGTCTTGCTCCGGTTACCTTTCCAACAGCGGCTTACTCCGACTGCGTAAGGGGACGACCAACGCGATTCAAATGAAAATCAACGAAAAGCCATGCATGAATCCTTTTGATGATTACAACGGTGGCAACCTGCCCAGTGTATTTGTCAATCGTCAGTCAAGCGATCCAAGTGGCACGTGGTCGTAGGCAGCACCGGCCTTTTTGAGCCAAACGCGAATGGTCTGCTGAAGTATGTCTGTCTGATTTAATGCTAGAACCCAAAAGTCTACGCTGAGAGTGCCGCCTTGATCCTTGAACAAAAACAAGCAAAATAGAAGACCTCGTGGGCTCAATCAATCAACGTAAAAAATCATATCGGAGCAAAAAGATGGCTGACAGTTCAACTTGTCGTTGGGGCATCATGAGCACAGCGACTATTGGTCGTAAAAATTGGCAGGCCATAAAACTTTCCGGCAATGGTGCCGTTGTTGCGGTTGCGAGTCGAAGCGCTCAGAGCAGCCAAAAATATATCGATGAGTGTCAGGCAGCGGCTCCTTTTGATAACGTGCCGCGTGCAATTGAAGGATACGACCATTTGCTTGCTGCCGATGATATCGACGCAGTCTACATCCCGCTTCCCACAGGGATGCGAAAAGAATGGGTAATCCGGGCCGCCAACGCCGGTAAGCATGTGATGTGTGAAAAGCCCTGCGCATGTAATGCCGTTGATCTCGCTGAAATGATTGAGGCCTGTCAGGCCAACAACGTTCAATTCATGGACGGGGTGATGTACATGCACGGGTTGCGATTGGAAAAGGTCAGAGAAGCATTGCGGGATATCGGCAAGCTGAAACGAATCACGACCCAATTCAGTTTCTGCGGTGATCAAGAGTTTGAGGAGGGAAATATCCGGACTAACTCTGACCTAGAGCCATTGGGAGCCTTGGGGGATCTGGGGTGGTATACGATTCGATTTGCCCTGTGGGTGATGGACTATGAAATGCCGAAACGGGTCATTGGGCGAATGCTGACGGAGTACAAGCGAGAAGATAGTCCGCACGCCGTGCCGATGGAAATCGAAGCGGAACTTCAATTTGAAAACGGCATCACTTCCACATTTTACAACAGCTTCGTTACGGGGCATCAACAGTGGGCTCATGTCAGTGGGACCGAGGGGCACGTTTACATACCGGACTTTGTCTTGCCCTACGCTGGGGGCGAGGCTAAATTCGAAAAATCAAAACCAGAATTCAGCGTCAACGCCTGCGATTTTGAGATGACTCAAAATCAGGAGCAATTCGTTATTCACGAACCGGGAAATAGCGCAGTCAATTCCCAAGAAACCAATCTCTTTCGCAATTTTGCGAGTATCATTCTCTCTGGACGAACAGACGACCACTGGCCAAGCATCGCATTAAAGACTCAGCAATTGATGGATGCTTGCTATCAATCTGCAACCAATGAGAGTCAAGTCATCGAAATTTCCTAATCCAGGTGGGCCGATCTGCTTTGATTTTGGGGCATCGAATTGCGCGGTGAATCTAAGTGCTTGCACAAATTTCAGTTGAAGAGCCAAAGTGTTGCAGACGTTTAATCTATTGCGATAGCTTGAGTTCGATTAATTGAAAATTTCCAGGACACGGCAATCGCCTTGGAAAGAGTGCAATTTCTTCCCCAGTCGAATCTGTCTCGAAAACTTGCGAGAACTTTATCTAAATAGATCGATTGGGTAAGCCGATGACATTGATAGCCACGCAACGTCAATTGAAATAATTGATACGGCATCAAAACTCACGGCGGGCAGGTCCTGCCCATCTTCAGAAGCAAATTCGCTTTTTGATTGTGACGCGACCTGATTGCTCTGCTCCAGGAGGCAGCATGAACAGGTTCTCTCTCCAACTCGCCATCATCTTCACTGTGATGCTAGTCATCGAAGTTTGTGGTCAGGAGGGGCCTTCCAGTTACGAATCTCCTTCTCAAAAAACTCAAAGCCCTGCAACTGAGGTGAGTCCGAGTAAGCCAGTGGGAACGGGTTCTGGACTTTGGAAATGGACTCCCGTGGCGGACTATCATCAAGCGGTTGTAGAAGTGACGACTTCCGGCGGGGCGGGCACCGGCGTCCTTATTTCGGTGGATCGTGCCAAGCCTGTCAAAGATGGATTTGAAGGATATGTGGTAACCGCATGGCACGTGATACAAGACGATATTGAAGACGGCGTGATCAAAGTAACGTACAAGAACGGTCGGCGAGCCAAGGGTTGCAAAGTAGTTGATCATGATGAGGACAAAGATGTCGCCTTGCTGTGGGTTTGGGCGCCTCACGAGATCAAGCCCGCTAAACTTGCCACCCATGCAGTGAAGCGCGGCGATAGGCTTGAATTAGCTGGTCTTGGTGGTGGTACCAAACTCAAAGATTGCATTCGAGCCTTCGAGGCACAAGCTTCACCACCATCGAGTGAGGAAAAGATTTTTGCCGATGTGCCGTTATTGCCCGGTGATTCAGGTGGTCCCGTATTTAATGAAAAACACGAGGTAGTAGGAATCATATCGGGGGGATGGTTTTGGTGGGACAGCGGATTAAAAACTGAAAATGGCTCTTACATTAGAACGACATGGCCCGCTCGAGCCAGCAACGTTGGCCCCATTCAAATGATGATTCAAAAGGTTAGGTCTCAGGTCAGAATGGCTGACGCATCTTCCGCAACGGGCAGCACCCGCAAATAAGATTTGAAAGCGTCTCCGGTTGAAAACAAGTCTCATCTACATCGCTTAAGAATCGCTCGGAATCTTTATTTCTCTAATTAAGCCGGCGGCATGTGTTTGTCTAAAAAGAGGGCGGTTAGCTTCCAGTCGTGCTTCGCGGCTCGAATCGTATTGATTGGGTAAAATACAAAAACACTTTGACAACTGCAAAGTAATTCGCATAATTGACCTCCGGTTGAAATTGAATTTAGATTTTTCCGGACGGTATAAGATGACACCGATGCAAAAAGTCGACATCCTTCGTGCTGCTTGTTGTGTGGCAGGAATCGATGGACCCCCAGACCAATTCGAGCGCGCCGTAATCGACAAACTTGCAGCCGAAGTTGGCGTAGGTAAGGCTTCGTTAGAGGCGATGATCGCTCGAGGTGTGACTGATCCAAATTTCCACCAAGAGCAATTTCAAATCCTGAAATCGGATCCCCAAGAATCCATGGAAGCTTTGCTAACGGTTGCTTTGGCTGATGGAAATATTAGCGAAAAAGAAAAAGATGTTCTCCACTCTTTGGCGTCGCGATTAGACATCTCTTCCGAACTGTTTGAACAGCTAATCGAAAGTGCCGGTAGCACGTTGGAATAGGAGGCCGATCGTTGGCCTCCGGCCGCTGAACGGCTTGGCTCGTGCACTTGCGAGATCAATCATTCGTGATTTTTGATGATTCAGTATTTCAAGTTGATCTGTGAAATATCGCAGCCTTTATTTCGGACCGGACGCCATCGTGCAAACCGCTTCTAAGCTGAAGCTCTATGGGAAGCTGATCGTTTACCGATGTGTGATGGGTTAAGCTTCAATAGATTGACTTGGACGCAGAGGTTTCTAGTCACTCAATGAGTACCGCAGTGGTTGAAGCTTCCCGGTCGGATCATGTTCAGCGTTTCATCCGATGTCAAACTTTTGCATCGAAAAGCAAGCCCTCCGGCGATAATGTTTAAGCACTTCATTCGCAGTTTCGACTGTTTCAAGCTAAAACGCATAGAATGATCGCTAGGCGTACTCAAATGCGACTCGCCGTTTTGCAAACTCCGATCGTAGAAACTGATTTCAGTTTCAACCGGCTCATTTGAGTCTCTGTGATGTCGGTTCGGCTTTATCAAATGGAACACGGCCAATTTAGAGTCGTATTTGAAGTTTTAAGTGATGTGAAACAGCTCCCCGAGACTGCCCTTACCGAAATAACAGCGAGTTTGCCTGATTGCTAGCGAGATATTGGAAAGGAACAAAGCCCAAATTTTCAACAGTGCGAGAATTTAGAGAATTGAAGACGCTGCGACAAATTCTCTGTCTTAGTTTTGCTTTAAACCAACTTGGCAACTACTTCCCGTAATGAGGTTAAAATGCAACAATTGGGTTAGTTTGATGGCCTCGTGAGTGGGGCCTCCTTTTGTTGAATGCGCCCTAAATGAATTTTGCGGAGCCGAAGATGTCATACAAATTTATCGTAGGAGCCTTACTTGTTGGGTTCGTCTTAACGAGTCAATCGGACGCACAAATATTCCGCCGGCGCGGAACTTCTTCGGCTGATCAAGCGCAGCAGCAAAAACGGAATCGAAAGCAACAAGAATCGAAGCGACAACAAACGCCTGCCGGACGACAGTCTCAACCTCGAGTTGCGGAAAACCCGCAATCGCGGGCCATACTCGCATACCAATTGAATTTGCAACAAATCCAAAAAGCCAAACTTGAACTAGTTCGCCAACAGCAGACATTGGCCCAACTGCAGGCCGCACTCAACCTCCAAGAGCAACTGGCAAAAGGGGGGCGACTTCGTCGTCGGTCTGACAACCGGATAACATTGAAGCGGCAGCTTGAGCGTCAGAAACAAGTCGTTAGCAACGCCACAAAATTGCTTGCCTCATCGAACGTCAATCCGAATGTTCGGACACCGACAAATGTCCCGACGACATACGTCCCGCAAAAGGTGGTGCCTCAACCGGCAATTAAGCGACCGACACTCGCCGGACCGAGTGAATCTGTCAGTCCAGCGGTTCGAAAACCCTCAGCAATCAATTCACCTGGAGCAGTCACTTTGAATGGAACGGCTCTGACCCCGCCTGCCTCCATTTTAAAGAAGGATCCAGCGGTGGTTCCTGCCAGCGGAACGACGATCGAAATCGGAACACAAACGAATTCCGTACTAGAAGCTCGTCCCCAGATATCAATTTTGAAGTCTTCCGAGAACCCGGCAGCCTCACAGAAGAGTAAAGTTGATCGCGCCAATCGTTAGGCGAGCCAGTCGCCGTTACGACTCTGACAGAATAGTGACCATCTGAGCGTAATTTTATCTTTGAATTTCACCAAAACCGATACGAAACGAGAAAATGAAACCATTTATACCTGTGAGCTATTGGGCTCTTTGCTTTTCAATTGTTTGCCTAATCGCCGACACTTGTGTCGCACAAAATGATTCGATTGACACCTCGGCGATGGACCGATCGGTTCGCATTCAAGACGATTTGTTTCAACACGTCAACGGAACCTGGTTAAAGAACACTAAAATCCCGGAAGACAAATCCAATTATGGGTCATTTGGAATCCTCGCTGACAAATCACAGTTGCGGATTAAAAAAATAATCGAAGTAACTTCGCAGGGGACACACGCGGCGGGTACAAACCAGCAAAAAATTGCTGATCTGTATCAAAGCTTTATGAATGCGGAGTTAATCGAAGAGAAAGGGTTTAGTCCCCTTGAGTCGGAACTCAAGAAGATTAAGGGGCTGGGTACGCATGAGGATGTATGGAAGCACCTTGGATATCTCAGCAAAATCGGAGTAAAAAGTCCGGTCGGTTTTTATGTGTCCCAGGATCCTGGACAAGCAACTCAGTACATTTGCAATCTCGTGCAAAGCGGACTTTCTTTACCAGATCGTGATTATTATGTGAACCAAGACGATGCTTCAGCCAAAACACGAAAAGCGTTAGAGGCGTACGTACAAAAGTTGTTTGAATCAGCGGCGATTGAAAATAGCTATCTTGCCGCCGAAGAAATATTTGCACTCGAAAAACGGCTCGCCGAATTATCCTGGCCACGGACTGAACTCCGTGATGCAAAAAAACGTTACAACAAAATGAGTTTTGAAGAATTGTCAAAACTTACCGGTGGAAAGTTAAGCTGGGCGAATTATTTTTCAGAAGCGAATGTCAGTACTCCGCCCACTGAAGTTAACGTCAATACACCGAGTTACTTTGAAGGTTTGGTTACTGTCGTCGAAGAAACATCAGTTGACACTTGGGTGCGTTACTTGCAGTACCGCCTGATTGATTCATATGCCGACTATCTCTCGAAAGATTTTGTCGACGCAAGTTTTGAGTTGTATCAAAAGCAGCTTGCTGGAATTCCAGTACAACAACCTCGATGGAAAAGAGCCGTTAACACGGTCGCTGGACAAGGAGCCGGGGATTTTGGTGCATTAGGAGAAGCTGTGGGCGAACTTTATGTTGCTCAACATTTCAAACCTGAAGCCAAAGCCAGAATGCAAGAATTGGTTAACAACCTACTTAAGTCCTTCGAATCAAGCATTAATGATTTGACTTGGATGACCGCAGAAACCAAAGCCAAGGCTAAAGACAAGCTGTCCAAGATAGGCACCAAAATTGGTTATCCCGATGTATGGCGGGACTATTCGCAGCTCGAAATCAAGGCGGATGATCTTTTCGGAAACGTTTATCGTTCGAACATCGTCGAACACAATCGTAATGTCGACCACCTTGGTAAGCCCATCGATCGCGAAGAGTGGGGCATGACGCCGCAAACCGTGAACGCGTATTATAGCCCCACGAAAAACGAAATCGTCTTTCCCGCTGCGATTTTACAGGCTCCATTTTTTAGCATGAAAGCAACGGATGGACTAAATTACGGCGGAATTGGCGCAGTCATTGGGCACGAAATTAGTCACGCATTTGACGATCAGGGCAGCCGCTATGACGGTGATGGGAATCTGAACAATTGGTGGAGCGAGCAGGATGAGTCGGAATTCAAAAAGTTGACGTCTCAATTGGTAGCGCAGTACGCCCAATATTCGCCGCTCAAGGGTAAGTCGATCAATGGCAAGCTCACGCTTGGTGAAAACATTGCGGATTTGTCTGGACTCTCTATCTCGCACAAGGCGCTGACCATGGCAAGAAAGGGCAAGCCAAAGGAAATGTTGCTTGGCTGGAACAGTGACCAGCAGTTCTTCGTTGGTTGGAGTCGAGTTTGGCAACGAAAATATCGCGACAAAGAAATGATCAAACGTCTTTTGACTGACTCTCATTCTCCTTCGCAATATCGTGCCAACGGCCCGGTGACTAACATTGAAGCCTTTTACAAAGCCTTTGCCGTCCAACCGGGGGATCGTTTATTCAAGCCCGTGAGTGAGCGGATTAAAATCTGGTAGTCGCCCTGCAATCGCGGTTCATCGTGTTTTTACGGTGAATCGGGCGATTGGTTCCCAATGTATAGAAATTAATGACCCCATTACCCATCGTCGACTTAGTTAGCACCGGTCCACCCGGACCAAGTGCTCGACTAGCAGACGCTTGGGCAGTGCCTCTTCATGTATGTCGTGTCGCAATGTTTTTTGGGATTCTGTTTTTGGTGCGCCAAGAGCATGTCGAATTCCTGGCTTCCCAATCCAATCACCAAAAACTAGACCAAGTCTCTATCGCTGGCTGGGGCGAATCCATGCCACAGGCCAGTCAACTCACCCCCTTTGATCGAAACGCCCACGCGAGGCAGTTCCTGAATTCTCAAGGCATTTCTGTGGGATGTTTAGTGCAGACATCTCCGTCAAGCGATTCGATCGTTGGCTACATCGGGCCGACTAATCTTGCCGTTGCGGTCAGGGACAATGGCATTATCGCGAACGTCCAAATTATCCAAAGTGCGGATACGACCGAGCATATTGAGGCGATTCAAAGTTCAGATTTATTTTTAGATTCGTTCGTTGGCCTGGATTGGAATCGGCCCGATTCTTGGCCAATAATTGATTCAGTCTCCGGCGCTACGCTGAGCTGTTATGCGATTATCCAAAGTGTCGCGGCGCGAGCAGGCGGCGAGTTTATCCAACTTAAGTTCCCCCAAGCAATCAGTAACGAAGAAATTAGCGATCTTTATGGCCCTCACTCCATGGTAGGCATGGCTCCAGCCAACTCTGTGTCACGACCGGTTGATGCAAAACTGAACAACGTGAATTTAGGCTATGTCCTTCGCACATCAAAATACTCTCAAGGTCTGCCTGGCTATCAAGGTCCGACCGATACGTTGCTGGCTCTCGATACAGAACGAAAATTAAAAGACCTTGTCATCCGGTCCAGTTTTGACAACGAACCTTATGTCAGATACGTCAAAGAAGATCGTTACTTGAAAACGTTGTTAAACGGAAAAACACTTGAAGAAATAGCAGTGTTTGATTCTGTGAAATATGAAGGTGTTTCGGGAGCAACCATGACTTCGGTGAATGTTCTTGCCGGGATAAAAGCAACTGCCGTAGCTGAATCGGAACGAGGTTTGGCCCGACAGCATAGAGGCATGGTCTTTACGCAGCGTCCTTTAGATTGGCAAGATTTACTAACCGTGATTTTAGCTTCGTTGGGTGTTCTCATGGGTCTGACTCGATTGCGGGGCAATAAGGCGTTCAGAATTTCTTATT
>JAQWLH010000127.1 GCA_029247405.1 Mariniblastus sp. | reverse complement strand
CAACCCCTCCCAACCCAGAAAACGGACGCCAACCAATCGTACTTCAAGAATGACGCGAGGGTTGAAACGTCTGTAAATCAAACTACAAGGCCCGGCGATATCTCTTTTTAGGTTTGGCGGGCGGAAGTTTCGGTTCGATCTTCTCGCGCAGCACGTCAATTTCTTCCTGCAGCGGGTCTGGATCTAACTCGGAATTGATCAGTCGCTCAATTTGCGACAGTTCACTACTTTGGTCTGGCTGAACAAATGAAAACGCAACGCCCTGTTTCCCCATTCGCCCCGTTCGGCCAACGCGATGGACATAGTCCTCACTCAACGACGGAATATCATAGTTGATAATATGAGACACGTTGGTGATATCAATTCCACGCCCCACCACATCGGTGGCAAAGAGATACCTCACATCGCCACTGCGAAAATCCTTCATCATTCGATCGCGTGCTGATTGCGACATGTCCCCGTGCAAAGTGCCAACGCCGTCAAAACGTTTTGACTTAAACACTTTGCGATAAAGTCTTTCGGTACCAAGTTTGGTCCGGCAGAAAATAATCGCTTGGTCTGGAGTTTCGCGCTCAAGCAACTTTAACAAAATGTCGTACTTCATCACTCCAGGAACAGTCATGTAGTACTGTTCAATCGTCTGTGCTGCCACGCTGCCCTTGGAAAAATTAATGACTTTGGGCCGATACATATACTGCTTGGCAAGTCGTCGAATGGGATCGGGCAAAGTTGCACTCAATAGCAACGTTTGCCGCTCCTTAGGACATCGACGCAAAATTCGTTCGATGTCAGGTCGAAAACCAATATCCAGCATGCGGTCTGCTTCATCGAGAACAACAAACCAAAGTTGATCGATGTTCAAGGTGCCACGATTGAGGTGGTCGATAACACGGCCTGGTGTTCCGACAACCACATGGGCACCTTTCTCAAGCTTGCTAATTTGAGCCTTGATTGGTTTGCCGCCATAAAGACAAACACAGCGAACATTGTCTTGGTCGGAGAGCCGTCGAAACTCATTCTCGACTTGAACCGCCAGTTCTCTCGTTGGGGTTAAAATTAGAGCTTGAGGTTTGGCCTTTTTGACGCTCAAATCCAACTGTTCAAGAATTGGAATCGCAAAGGCAGCGGTTTTCCCCGTACCTGTCCTTGCTTGACCAATGACATCATACTCCTGCATCGCAAGCGGAATCACGCCGGCTTGAACCGGGGAGGGCTTCTCGTAGCCAATTCTTGCGAGAGTGTCCAGCGTCTTTTTAGAAAGACCCATGTGCTGGAAAGATAAAATTTGTTTGCGTTTGACGACTTGCTTAGCCACAGTATTGAGGACGTTCCGTCAGATGATATGGGAAATTAGAATTCTGTAATTTATGTCTTTTCCAAGAGAACTAGGCTATCTCGGCAATCAAACATGGTCAACGCGAGTTCTCTCCAAGATCATCAGATACCGTAAAGAATCGAGTGACTGGGAAAAAAACCGGCCGTTTCAACCGACGCCACGAACGTTCAGCAAACGAATCAAGACGAAAGTCAACTTTTTATAATGATCAATGAAATAACCGAAGCAATCCTGTTAGCCCATAATGACCCGGCTCAACTCTCTCGAATTGCGTCACTATCCCAATCTATCCCCAAACTTTCCAACGACGAAGTCGACGAATTATTGGATCGTTTGCTTGATTTCGGAGATGAGCTGCGGACTGCCCGTGACGAACCTGTGACGCAGAATGAAACACATGGCAACGCAGACAGGGTCTATTTTGATCAATTGCTTCAACCGGTGATCCACCAACTGGTTGAACGTGAGCAAAAATTAGAAAACGAAGAAGATCGAATTTGGGCAAACGCTCGATTCGCGAGTATCCAGACACTTTACCGTTTCGCTCCTGCTCAAAGTGACATGCGAAACCACTTGCTTCGCTGGCTGGCGGTACAAGGACAAGAAGAAGCAATCCAAATTTGGACTGATTTAGTCTGTGATGATCCGCCAGAACATCGACTGGGTATCGTGCTCGCCTTCGCGCCATTAATGCAAGCCGGCTTCGGTCCCCCCGAGTGGATATTTTCTCAACTACTCAATCATGCCACCCGTCACTCACAAATCGCTCCAGCTGTTTTTGATTTATTCAATTATTACTTTCGTAACGAACGGATTGAAATCCACCCCGCGCAAGAACGAGTGGATGCGTTAACTGGACTTCTCGGTCAGGTTTCTGGTCAACTCGGCCAAATTGAAGAAGGAAATTTTCCATCAAATTTCGATGCCAATCAGATAAACCAGCTCGTCTCCGATTCAGTCGCTCTGATCGTGGCCCTGTGTGATACCTTCGCACAACTAGAACACCACCCTGCAATTCCAAAACTCCATCAAGCCCTTAGCCTTCGGCACAGACGAGTTCAAACTGAATCGGCAGCAGCCTTGGCCCGACTAGGTGATGAGATGGGAAAGCACGCCTTGATTGAATTGGCCGACCAACCCGTCGCGCGATTAAGAGCATTGGCTTATGCTGAAGAACTCGGCTTCAAAGATGAGATTTCGCTGGAACTCCAAGGGGAAATTGCACTTGCAGAAAGCCACCTGGCAATTTGGCTCTCCGAGTCACAACAGATGGGACTTGCTCCAAGCAACATTGAATTTATTGAGAACCGTGAGATGTACTGGCCCAGCTATGAACATCCAGTCCAATGCTACCTGTTCAAGTACCTCTATGGCTCGGGAGAACAATCGCATAGCAACATTGGTATCTGCGGCCCAATGACCCACGCGTTCGCGGCCGACATCCAACACCTTGAACCCGAAAGCATCTACGCCGCCTTCGCTGGCTGGCAAACAGTGCACAACGAAATCTTTCAAATTTCGCTCTCTCGAGCTCAACAGGCCTTTCCCAACCAGTGGCGTCGCCTAACGGGAGACCTCCACGCTGAAGGATTCGACTCTGTCGAACCCCATACTGCCGCCAGCTTCTTTGGAGAAATTATTTTGATTTCCGAGGCAACCAAGGACGGAGAATTCGGCACCGCAATCGTTGACGGCCAAAAGGTCACTTGGTACGCCCATGGAAATCCCGACGCGCCCATTGACTGGCAAATGGCTTATGCAATCTGGCGCGGACATCAAATGCTGACCAGTTTCAATGAAAGCGAGTCCGCATAAACAAAATAGTGAATAGCCCTTGAACGCCCCATTCACTACAATCTTGATGCGACACCGTTGTTAAACATTCCCCTCGATTCGATTGCGCGAACTTCCATGGACTCATCGAAAACACCCGACCGAATTTTGATTGCCGACGACAACGAGGCAAATCGTGAACTTCTGGAAGCCTATTTGGCTGACCTCGATTGCGAAACCGACTTTGCCGTCGACGGCAAAGAAACGATGGAAAAGGCGACTTCATTCAAGCCGGATCTGATCCTACTCGACATCATGATGCCCAAACTCAGTGGTTTTGAGGTGTGTGAGAAAATCAAAAAGGATCCAGAGCTTAAAAAGATCATGATCCTAATGGTCACCGCACTCAATGAACTCGGCGATATCGAGCGGGCTGTGGATGCGGGGACCAACGACTTCCTCCAAAAGCCCGTAAACCGCGTAGAACTCCTCAAACGTGTCGAAAACATGCTTCAATTAAAAGGGGTTACCGACGAAAACGAGCGCCTGCGGCAATATATCCAGCAGGTCGAAGCGTCCGATTAGGACCATATTTCTGTCAGATTTGGACCTCGAATCAGCTGGGTTCCTCTTGCTACCAGGGCAGTTTCAGATATACTAATGAGACTGAATCTCATTACCACTGGACAAGATCATGCCCGTCGTAACTGATGAAATATTACTTGAACACCTCTGCCCCGGCCGATTTGCCGAAGTTATCGGGCTTGAAGGCAACTCCGATGAGATTGCTCGTTTGGCTGAAATGGGACTGCGGCAAGGAACGGTCGTGTCAGTAACCCGCGGTGGCATCACCTCAATCGTTCAGCTTCTCAACGGCAGTCGGCTTTGCATCCGAACATCACGCGATCTTCAAATTGTCGTTAAATCGGTTTGATCTTTTAGAGAACCGCGGCATAAAAAGTTGAACACTAATGAGCGCCTCGACTAATGACCCTCTGGCCACCGTGGTTGTGCTTGGCAACCCTAACACCGGCAAGTCCACCCTTTTCAATGCCTTAACTGGAATCCGCCAGCAGACAGGCAACTTCCCCGGGGTCACAGTTGAAAAACGATCTGGCAGTCTGGCGCATGGCGACCACCATTTATCCCTGATTGACCTTCCGGGTACCTACAGTTTGGCCCCTCGCTCGCCGGACGAAATGCTGACAGTCAACGTCCTGCTGGGGCGGAATCCTGCCGAGCTGGAACCTGACCTGATCCTTTGCGTGGTGGATGCGAGCAACCTTGAGCGGAATCTATTTCTGGTCAGCCAGGTCCTTGATCTCCATCGCCCGACTGTCATCGCTCTCAACATGATCGACGTGGCGACGCGGGACGGCATCGAAATCGATGTGGCGGAAATGAGAAAACTGCTGGGCGTTCCCGTCATCCCGATCCAGGCCAAGCGAAAAATAGGTCTGGAAGCGCTTAAGTCTGCGATGTTCACCGCCCTGAACCATAATCCGGAAATCGAGCACGCCCCGTTTAACGAAGAAATGCAACAACGCATTTCAAAGCTACAATCTGCCTGTCCCGATGATTGTGGACTCAAACGTTTTGCGGTCACACGCATGCTGTTCGATACTGATGGGTTCATGACCGACCAGCTGAAATCCCAAGTCGATGACAATGTCATTGAGACGCTTCGAAGCGAGCAAAAAGAAATGCAATCCAAGGGTCAATCGTTGGCTCAGAGTGAATCGCATGCTCGTTACAACTGGATCACAGAACACCTCTCCGAGTTCGTTTCACAAGTCAAACCCAAACGCAAAGTCACCATCACTGACCGACTCGATGCCTGGTTAACTCATCCGGTTGCCGGAATTTTGATTGCTGGCTTGGTAATGATCGTGCTTTTCCAGCTTGTCTTCTGGGCAGCCGAACCTGCATCAGCCATGATCGATGGGTTGAACGGAATTCTTGCGTCAGTCGTTAATCAGTTCATCCCTGCTGGGACGCTGAATAGTTTATTGATTGATGGTCTGATCAATGGCGTGGGTAGTGTCCTCATCTTTCTTCCCCAGATCCTATTGCTATTTTTCATCTTGGCAATCTTGGAGGACACGGGCTACCTCGCTCGCGCTGCATTCTTGATGGACAAGTACCTTTCCCGAATTGGACTGAGCGGGATTACGCTTTTCCCGTTGCTTTCCTCATTTGCTTGTGCGATCCCCGGCATCATGGCCACGCGAGTGATCAAAGACCATCGCGAGCGGCTAATCACCATCCTGATTGCTCCGCTCATGAGCTGCAGCGCACGGCTGCCTGTATATGTTTTGCTAATTGCAGCCTTTGTACCCAAGAAAAGCTATCTCGGCGGCTTCATCGGATTACGTGGACTGACCATGTTTGCGATGTATTTAGTAGGAATCATCGTCGCAATCGCAGTTGCCTGGATTTTGAAAAAGACTTGGCTGAAGACTGGCAGCTCGTCATTTGTTTTAGAACTACCTTCCTACAAAGTTCCCAGTCTACGAAACATCCTGCAGAGGATGTTTGATGGTGGTTGGTCGTTTGTTCGCGATGCCGGTACGATCATCGTCGTCGTGACGATTATCGTCTGGGCTGCGGCTTATTTCCCACGGATCGATGTGGCAAACCTATCGCCTGACCTGGCCAAGGCGGCCCTGACTGTCGAAACTCAATCCGTCGAATTGGAAAAGCTCACCGACCTCGAATCGGAAAAGGCCAAGTCCCTCTTGGCACAGATTTCGGAATCGCAAAACCAACTCGATGCTTACCAATTGAGAAACAGTTTCCTCGGTCGCTCAGGGCAACTCATCGAACCTGTTGTCGAACCACTTGGCTGGGATTGGCGAATTGGAAGTGCAGTCATCGCTTCCTTTCCCGCTCGAGAAGTCATCGTTTCGACAATGGGAGTTATCTTTGGTTTAGGTGCCGACACAGATGAAGAGTCAGATTCGCTTCGGCAAAAATTAAAAACAGCGACCTGGGAAGACTCCGACAAACCATTGTTTACGCTACCGGTAGCGCTCTCGATAATGGTGTTTTTTGCACTGTGCGCCCAATGCATTTCAACACTCGCAGTCATCAAGCGTGAAACCAATTCATACAGCTGGCCGACTTTTACTTTTGTCTATATGACCGTCTTGGCCTACATCGGTGCATGGGTCACGTTTCATTTGGCCAACCAGATTTTCTGACAGGTAAGCTATGATCTTCGGTCCCTACGACTGGCAAACCTGCGTTGCCCTCCTGATTGTCCTTGGCGCTATTGGAATTCTTGCCCGCCGCCTGGGGAGCATGTTATGGGGTGGCAAACTATCGGGCTGTGGCACCTCTTGCGACCACTGTCCTGCATCCAAGTCGCCTTCGCCAACCTCGCTCAAGATGACCCAGTTGGTACAACTGGAAACACCTCAGGAAGATTCAGATTTTGGAAATCCCGTTTCATAATCTTTGCGAGGTTGTTTGATGCCTGAGCCAATTATTAAACGTCGATTCGAACTTAAGTCCGACCGGTCCTACAAATTCTGGTCCGTTGAAATCAAAAATGGAACTTTGACCATCAACCACGGCCGCATTGGTAACCGGGGTCAGATACGCGAAAAGCTCTTTTCGACGGAAGAAGAAGCCAAAGTCCACCTTGATAAAGAAGTTCGCAAAAAAATAAAAGCTGGATATCGAGAAGTCATTCATCAACCGCCCAAGCTAAAATCCAACGCACAACTGTGGGAAGAGCTCGAGCCGCACGAGCCGTTTTTGCAGGCAATTCTTGAAGCGCCTGATGGAATCGAGAACTTCATGGTTTACGCCGACTGGCTGATGGAGCAAAACGATCCGCGTGGCCAATTCATCCTGAGTTGCCTGGCCGCCGAAGATCCTCAAACCCCCATGCGGGAGCAAACAAAACATTTCAAGTTGTCCTCCGAAATACAGATTGCCAACTGGCGAGATTGGATTGGTGAATTGAGCCCGTTTTTTGAGAAACACGGCTACTTGATTAGCTATCACCGAGGCTTGGTTGCTTCCCTTCAACTCGAATCACTGGGCCCATCGTTAGCCTCAGCACTGAAGAATTCACCCCATTGCCGGATGCTGCGTGGGCTGCAAATCGCTTCAACCCAACTCAATACGACAACAATCAACCTCGATGGAATCCAATATGAAGCAGACAAAAACTATGGACTCCAGCCTTTGTTCGAAGCTGACTTTGGAAACCTGAGATCATTCAAATTCTCATCGCGACAGACCAACGCAAACCAGCCTCACTATTCCTTTCCTCGCCGCCGCCAAACTGGAATTCCGGTCTTTGAGTTTATTCGCCAAATGCCACGACTGGAGTCCCTGAGTTTAGACACCCTGTTTGATGAATCGGATTATCGCTTCTTGTTTGACTCAGAATTACCCAACCTTTCAGAGCTTGAACTTAAAGACCGATTTAGCAATCAGCCCATCGAAGCTCTTTGTCGCTCGAACTGGATGGAACAACTACGATCACTCAAATTATATTGCGAGCTTGATGTCGAGATTTGCGAACTGCTTGCCGACAGCCTCGACCCCAACCTGATGGATCAGATTGTCGTCTTCCGCAACCGAATCCCAGAAGAAGGTCTCAACACAATTGAAAAAACGGGCGTGACGGTAGCCACTATTTAAGCCTCAGTCCACCGAAGGTTTACCTAGCCAATTGCAGTACAAATCAGGTCTTCGATCGCGCATAAAGAGTTGGCGAGCGTGAGATTGCTCAACCTCACTCAAATCCAAATCACAAATCAAGGTTTGGTTGACCCCCTTCCCTGCTCGTCCGATCACGTTTCCCGAGGGGTCACAAACAAATGACTCACCAGCAAACTCAAGCTTCTCTTCAGCGCCAACTCGATTGCACAACGCGATAAAATATCCATTTTGGAATGAGGCAACTTGCATTTCTGCTTCGTACAAACCGTCAGGCCATTCACCTACCGCTCCTGCCTGCGGAACAACCACCAATTCGGCTCCCTCCACAGCGAGTGCTCGCATGTATTCCGGGTAGTGCCGATCATAGCAAATTGCGATTCCAATTTTCCCGAAATGAGTAGAGTAAACTGGCACGCCTCGATCGCCGGGCGTGTAATAGCTTTGCTCATGAAAGCAATCGTACTCCGTGATATGAATCATTCGTGTCACCCCCAGCAGACGGCCATCGGCATCAATCACAGGAGAACTATCGTAGGTCTTTTCATGATCGAGCTCGAAAAGATTAATTAGGATCACCACGCCAAGTTCCTTGGCCAAACCACAAAAAATCTGGGTGGTCGGCCCTGGAATAGGTTCGGCTAAATCACGAAAATTTTCGTCAGCTGGCACCTGTGGGTAAAACCGCTCAAACGCCAACTCCGCAAAACACATGACCTGTGCGCCCTCGGCTACCGCTTCCCTGATTGCTTGCTCGGCGCGGTCGACATTGGCTTGTTTATCAGCAGTTACTGAATGCTGAATTAGGGCAACCTTGATTGGCTGTGACATCTGGTTTCGGCTCAAATTTCGAATGACACGATAAAACAGTACAATCAAGTTAATTTATCAAACTGGCTGCAGTCCCACATTGGGTGCAACCTTGTCAACGCGACGAATACTTTAGCATTCCCTTAAACTCGTCTAAACTGTTAGGCATTCAACCTACAAACAGGATCCAGGAAATCAAAATGCGACATCCATTTTTGATCACTCTAGCTTGCCTCTGCCTCTTTTTGATGCTGGGCGAACACTCAGCCGCGTTCTCCAAGACGCAAGAAGGACTCATGAAGGGTGAAGAGCAACTTAGCCCTGAAAATCTAAAATTGATCCGCAAGCTCGGCCCCGAGGCTCAATCGGCACTTGCCAGTGGTGACTATGATGCCGCTTTCACGAAAGCAAAAACGATCTGCGATCTAGCCCCTAACGTTTATGAATATCAATTCTTCCTTGGCAATGCGGGGTTTGCCGCCGGTAAAATGGAGGAAAGCATCCAAGCTTATGATGCGGTCATTCGCCTTGTTCCATCCAGCAAACCTCAGCTTTGGCAACGCGGTCTAGCGCTCTTTTACGCCAAGCGATTTGAGGAGGGTGTGCAGCAATTCGAGATCCACCAAACAGTTAACTCGCAAGATGTCGAGAACGCAGTCTGGCATCTGCTTTGTGCCGCTCAAATTTCAGACGTCCAAAAAGCACGTAAAAAACTGATCCCAATCACGGGGGACACGAGGGTCCCAATGTCTCAAGTCTATGAGCTCTTTGCAGGTCGCGAAACATCGCCAGAAACCGTCCTTCAAGCAGCTGCCAAGACCTCAGGACGCGTCAAAAAAGAAGACCCGAAGTATCAACTCCAAAATTACTACGCCCATCTTTATCTTGGGCTGTACTTCGAAATGCAAGGTAATCACGACGCTGCAGACAAGGCAATGAAGTACGCCAAACAGATTAACCCATTACCCAAAAGTAACTTTATGGGCCAAGTCGCAGATGTGCACTTAAGGTTACGAGCTTTGGAGGCAAAGCAAAAAAGAACACCCGCCAGCGGTGCAACTGAACGGGTGCCTAAATAAAGCAAAAGCAACAACTAAAAGTCAAACTGACTCAACTAAAAACTCTCAACTTAAAGGCTCAACTGTGCACCTCGAATCCGCTCCACTCTAATACTTCGTTTGGTGCGTACCGACGAAGATCATTTGAAGCGGTCTTACTCTCAACTTTGACAAGACATGACCAGAGGCAGGCCTTGCGTTGACTTAAAGTACTGCGGCTAGGAGTTTTCAATATTGAAAATCACTCCTCTGCTCCAAGAGATTTTTGGCATGTTCGATTCCAAAAACCTCGTGGCTCCAACCCTCGAAAAAAAGTGCCCAGACATGAGCGACTCGCGATTGAGAATTGAACAAAGCAGTTTGCTTACACTTCAAACATATCACTGAGTTCGGTTGGCGGGAGAAATTTGTCGCCGCTGAGAATACTTCGACTAAACTTATTTTCGAAAATTTTGCGTTAAACCGATGACATAAAGTTTGCTCATTTTAAAGGGTACGGCAGGGCAATCTGGGCAACTAATGCCGATACTGGGTGACCCACTAAAAATGGCGGAACATCCAGCGACAAGCGATGGCCATCTTCAAAGGAAAAATCATCATCACTAAATACACCAAATGACTCCCTCCATCCCCGTCTAAAAAAACAGGCATTTGTGTCCTCGATCCGACGACACTTGTCACCCGATAGTGACGACCGAACTAAAACCAGAAATCTCTTAATGAGGGCTTTTTATCTCTGTTTTCACAAATAGAATGCTCGGCAGAAAACATTTTTTTGGGGTGGCACGCAGTTTGTATCTAGTCGTTTATCCGGTTAGCAACAGACAAACTGTTCAAAGGGGAGATAGACCATGAAGGCTTTAGTCGCGAGAGTTAATGCACCGTCAGTCCAACGTTACGCTCTGATGGTAACGTCTCTGGTTCTCGGTCTCGTTGCTTGCACCTTAGTCGGCTAAGTTCCAGCCTCACAACACCGACAACACCGACAACACCGACAGGGCCGCTCATCAACCTTCGAGCAAATGGGGCCCGATGCCACCAACGTTTCGCGGTTGATTCGTCAACCGAATCACGAACTTCTATTAAGCTCAGAACTGAGTTCTAACCCCGGCCGTCGAACTTGCCGAACACCATGCGACCTGCACTGGTTTGAAGCATACTGGTAACTGTGATATCGACCTCTTTGCCAATGTGCTCCCGACCGTCTTCAATCACAATCATTGTGCCGTCGTCAAGATAGCCTACCCCTTGACCAGAACCCTCACCCGCTTTGACAACCTTAATGCGGATTAGTTCTCCAGGTAAAAATACTGGCTTAAGTGAATTAGCGATTTCGTTCAGATTGATGACCGGTACATTTTGAAGTTTGGCGACTTTATTTAAGTTAAAATCACCCGTCACAACTTTTCCCTCGAGATGCTTGGCCAACAACAACAATTTCATGTCGACGGGTTGCCCCTGCATCTCAGGGAGTTCGCGATCGTAAATCTTAAAGTCGATATTCTGGTTGTTGCGAAGTTTGTCCAGAACATCCAACCCCCGACGCCCTCGGGCTCGACGCATTTTATCGCTACTGTCGGCAATTCCTTGCAATTCTGCCAACACGAATCTTGGCATGACTAGTTGGTTATCAACGATACCTGTTTCAATGATGTCCGCAATTCGCCCATCAATTACCACGCTGGTGTCCAATACATAGGGCTTGGATCCCTTCACATCCTTACTGAATTCCACATAAGGAATGACAAACCGAAAATCATCTTTGGTTTGCCACAGCAAACTTACACAACCATAACAGATCGAAATTCCGGCAAAAGAAACGATCAATGCCCGCGCAGTCTCTGGGCCAATTCCGCCAAACGATCCAACTCCTAACCCGAATAAGGGAGTCAATGCAAGGTCAACGACGTAGGTCAAAAACAGACCGACAACGAGTCCAAAATAGACACTCGAAATCATATCAATTCGCTTGTTGCGAGCGATCACATCAATCAACACAGCAACAATGGCGCCGACAACAAAAACCACAAAAATAAATAAACGTGTCGAACCGTTATCTTCTAAACTATCGCCTTCGATCAACTCAGGGTTCGCGGTGAGCGAAAGTGCCAGACCGATTGCAATCAGGAGAAAACACCCCCGCAGGATCCATAATGCCATTGAATGTACTCATTTGCTGCTAGGTGACGACCAACGAATAAAGAGCTAGTCGCCCATGAATAAGGAAAAATTGCTTGTCTCGTATCGGCGACAAAACGAAGCCCAAATGATCGTCAGCACCCGCATCAAAGCCGCGGAATAATTCACAAAAGAAAATGCCTTCGGAGCTACGATGTCAACAATAAAATTGACACCCATCTAAAACCTTTTTTTGGTTTTAATTCATACACATCAGCATTTCCTGCCACCGAAAAAATTAAAATCATCCTCTATGTTAGATGCGAAACGCTGTAAAAGGTAGCCTTAAACACGTTTAGCCAAACATCTTGTGAAAGGTTTCTTCAAAAAAATTATCAGTCATACCGGCGATGTATTCGACTGCCATTCGGTTAATCCCGACATTGGTTGCTCGACCGCGATATTTTTGGGGAAAGAAATCAGGATTTTCACAATAGGCTCCAAATACCTGCTTTACGCGGAGCTGTGCCTGTTCGCGAACCTTGATCAAATCCTCGTGACGATAAACTCTCTCATACAGGTAAGTTTCCAGTTCAGCCTTCTGTTCTGCCAATTCACTGGGATGACCAATTACAAAATCGCTGGCGAGTGCTTCCTCAACACTTTGAAATTCGTACCGTTTAAGTTCCTCAACACAGTGCGACAACAAACTAGTGACTTGACGCTCGATCAGGCGGTGAACGAGGGCCTTGCGTAGCAAATCTTCATTGAGAGACGTGTAGTTTTGGCGGACGTATTTGAGGCTCTCGGCAACCAGACTCAAATGCTTCATCTCTTCAATGGAAGTCAGCCCAAGCTTGATCGCGTCGTCAGTATCGTGAGCATCATAAGTCGTGCTATCGGCCGCATCAACTAACTGGACTTCCAACAGCGGCTTGCGGCCTTTGAAATCTTTGTCGACTCGACACAACTGTCCCATGAGTGATTCATAAGTCAGATTGAGTCCGGGAAATTCATGAAATCGAATTTCAATCTCCTGCACAACAGTTAGCCCAAACTGGTTGTGCGAAAACCCACCCTCATCAGCAATACACTCATCAAGCGCGTCTTCTCCCGCATGACCGTAAGGCGGATGACCAATATCGTGCATCAAGGCAAGTGCCTCGATCAAATCTTCATTTAGCCCTAATGCACGTCCGATGGTACGAGCGATCGTGGCGACTTCCTGTGTGTGAGTCAAACGCGTCCGGTGGTAGTCCCCCATTTCTCCAGTGAAAACCTGCATCTTCCCGCTTAAACGGCGATAAGCCGAACTGTGAAGAATTCGATCGCGATCGCGCTGAAAAGGACCACGGTAAGGATGTTCAGCTTCTGGATGAACACGACCGGTGGAATGGATGCTTCGCATGGCATAAGGCGCAAGCATCAATTGCTCGCGCTGGTCGACCCAAGCAAGCGGTTTGTCCATTGAAGCAGCATCAATTGTGGCCATTGGGTTTTTCAAAGTTCGACAAATTGGTTGTGACGGTGCGAAATGGTTCCGCAAAAAGCAATATATCATTTCACCGGTGAAGAACATCAGTAACAAAGCCCGAAAAATCCAAGTCGCTCTATGGCGACACCCTGCGCTTCATCGCAGCGCAACGGTTCTTTGTTCGGCGAAAACGACACAAGGTGGGTCCTTTGTTGAACTTGGTGGTGTTTGCTGATTATCCGGCGTTGAAAACTTCCCAAAACGGGCGACAATACAACCTCAGGAAAAATGTATTTTTTCGAAGCCGGACGGTGCTCTCACTGTGGGCTTATTGACCATCCCTTGTTTTAAACCACCAGATTCATCCATGAGTGATTCACAGATCAAGCCAGGCGTTGTTACTGGCGCAGCACTCGATCGATTGCTGCGACACGCAAACGAAAACAATTACGCTCTGCCTGCGGTCAATGTCGTTGGCACCAACTCAATCAACGCTGTTCTTGAAACAGCGGCATCCGTCAATTCGCCGGTCATGATTCAGTTTTCCAACGGAGGTGGAGTTTTCTTTGCTGGCAAGAGCTTGTCCAACGAAGAGCAAAAGTCAGCTGTCGCTGGTTGCGTTTCAGGCGCCCAACACGTTCACGCAATGGCTGAGCATTACGGCGTTCCCGTTGTGCTCCATACAGACCACTGTGCCAAAAAACTCTTGCCGTGGATCGACGGGCTTCTCGATGCAGGCGAAAAACATTATGCCGCGACTGGCAAACCACTTTACAGTTCGCATATGCTCGATCTCTCTGAAGAACCATTGGAAGAGAATGTTGCAATCAGCAAGAAGTATTTCGAACGAATGAACAAAATCGACATGCTGATTGAAGTCGAATTGGGTATTACCGGTGGAGAAGAAGATGGTGTTGACAACACAGATGTCGACAGCAGCAAACTTTACACACAGCCTTCGGAAGTTGCTTACGTTTACGAAGAACTCAACAAGGTTTCTCCTCGCTTCACTGTCGCCGCAGCTTTCGGCAACGTGCATGGCGTTTATAAACCGGGCAATGTTTCGCTCCAGCCGATCATCCTGAAGAACTCGCAAGAGCACATCAAGGAAAAATTCGGTACCGGCGAACTGCCTGTTAACTTTGTTTTCCACGGCGGTTCTGGGTCCACCCGCGAAGAGATTCGCGAAGCCATCGATTACGGTGCGATCAAAATGAATCTGGATACCGATATGCAATGGGCGACTTGGAAAGGCGTCCTAGAATATTACAAAGAAAAAGAAGGCTACTTGCAAACACAGCTAGGCAATCCCGATGGGGCTGACAAACCCAACAAGAAAAATTACGACCCTCGTGTCTGGCTTCGCAAAGGCGAGCAGGCGTTTGTTGAGCGGTTAAAGGTTGCGTTTGAGGACCTCAATTGCATCAACCGTTGCGAAGGAATGAATGAAACTGCCGCCGTTTGAAGCGATCAGTCAATAGGTTAAACACATCAAAGCCTTGGGGATTTCCGTTGGACATCTCCAAGGTTTTTTTGTATTCCCAACTCTAAAAAAACTGACTGACCTACAAAAGTAGGTTAGCTTGACAGATTCGCGAACCACTTGCGCCCCTCTTTGACACTCGCAGGAAAAGCGGCAACGTAATAAACTTGGTCATCAGTTTGTCAAAAAGCCCCCAGAGGAGTTTCACCAGCATGTTGATGTCGCATCGAGTCCTTGGTTTCATCGCGATCTCTCTACTGGTTGCCCAATCGCTGGCCCAAGAGTCTCACCATCCCCCCACCGGTCGTCAGGACAGTTGGAAGCAACATCAAAAAATGGCGTTGGAGTCACCGTTCAACGATCTCACGTGGCAAACACTCGGCCCCAAGTTTGCCGGCGGGAGGATTGAATCGATTGATGCGCCGCGTGGTGACTTGGGGACGATTTACGTTGGCGTTGGTGCAGGTGGCATTTGGAAAACTACCAATGGCGGATTGACATGGAAGCCAATATTTAATCAGGAGTCGACATTTGCGATTGGTGACCTCACGATCGCCCCCAACGATCCCTCCACGATCTGGGTGGGGACTGGTGAATGCCATGTTGGGCGAATGTCGTATTCCGGGACAGGCGTTTTTAAATCGGAAGATGCCGGACAAACTTGGACCAACATGGGACTTCACGAAAGTTTTCACATTGGCCAAATTGCGATCGACCCTCAAGACAGTCAAACCGTATACGTTGCTGCCATGGGTTCACGAAGATCCGGAGGCCAACGCGGAATTTTCAAAACAACCGATGGCGGTAAATCATTTCGACATGTGCTCAAGGCACAAACCCAAGTCTCATTCGTCGACCTTGTGATTGATCCTTCCCAATCGGGTCGCGTGTATGCCTCTGCCTGGGACCGTGGGAACGGTTCTGGCAGCGGCGTCTATCGAAGCGATGATAACGGTGAGAGTTGGACAAAACTAAGGGGTGGACTATTAGAAAAAAACGTCGACCGCGTTGCGATTGCCGTATCAGCTTCAAATCCTGGCATTATTTATGCCTTGATGGCCGACCGCTCTACGCCCAATCTTGCTCGCCGAAGACCCGCTTCCATCCTTTTCCGCTCAGATGACTTTGGCGAAACTTGGAAAAGGACTCACGAGAATTATGTCCCGACCTACGTTGGCTGGGATTTTTGCGACATCAGAGTAGCACCGGACGACGCAGATCGGGTTTACATTGGTGGGTTCCGTCTAATCATCTCTCCGGATGGCGGCAAGACATTTGTCGGTGAAGGTGGCTTGAAACATAACACGACTCGTGAAAATGTTTTTCGATTACATTACCACGAAGGAAAAGGACTGCACCTCGATGTCCACGATATCTGGATTGATCCTCAGCATCCAGAGCGAGTCATGTTGGGGAATGATGGTGGCCTGTTTTCATCAACTGATCGAGGTAAAACTTGGTTGCATCTAAATAATCTACCAATCGCAGAGTTCTACCGAGTTCATCTCGACGACCAAACACCGTTTCAAATTTGGGGAGGGACTCAGGATAACGCGAGTTTTGTCGGTCCCTCGACCGCGAGTTTTCAAACAGGCGAAGAAGACCGGTGGAAGCAGGTTTTCCTCGACCCCTGGTCGGGAGGCGACGGCTTTGCCACCTTTCCCGACCCCCATGACCCGACCACTGTTTTTTTTACGCAGCAAAATGGCGAACTTAAGCGGGCTAAATTGGGGGATTTAAATTCCGGTCGAAGAATTCGCCCACGCACCAAGAAAGGAAATCCGGAATTACGATTCGCCTGGGACACTCCGTTTTTTGCCTCCAAACATTCGGAGAAAACTGTTTTATATTGTGCCGCTCAAACGGTTTTCAAATCTCAAGATCGTGGTAACAGCTGGGAATCAATCAGCCCGAATTTTGGCGGCCGAAGTATCCTCGCCCTAGCCGAATCGCCCCTTGACCCAAACCGATTAATTGCCGGAGATGGACGCAGTCAGGTTCACTTTACCTTGGATGCCGGACAAACCTGGAAGACGTCCGCGACCTTGCCGGCCAAAAGGATTGGCAACGTCATTGCCTCACATCATGATCCCAACCGCGCCTACGTTGTTCAATCGGGAAGAGTTGAAAATGACTTCTCTTCCTACATTCATGTAACGCATGACTCTGGAAAGACTTGGAAATCAATCTCGGCAAACCTACCCCACGAATCTGTGAATGCAATGGTTGAGGACCCTAAGACGGACGGGCTTCTTTTTGTCGGCACGGATCTCGGCTGCTATGTGTCGAGCAACATGGGAGAGCGCTGGGAATCACTCTGCCACTCGCTGCCGACCGCGGCAGTCGTCGATGTTCAAATTCAAGCTCGAGACGGAGCTTTAGTTGCCGCGACACATGGGCTAAGCCTGTTCCTGCTGGACATTAAACCCATTCGAGAATCCCTGAAACGGATTCCTGAATAACTGCCAACCATTGCGACCAATGCCTACCCAAGAATCGTCTATCCTAGAGACGTGGATTAAAGCTAGGGCAAGCTAAATTGACATACTTGAGGCGTTTGCCAAGCGCTGCCCGACTTGCGTGGGCGAAGGCATCGAACACGCCTCGAGACGACCGTCGGCCCGGAAGTTTATGCAGAACAAGCAGCTTGGATTAATGCACATCCAAGCAAAGAAATCCTGCTGCAGGCAACCAGAATGGGTGAACTTGGAATCACCGCTATCCCCAACGAGGTTCTTGGCGTGACGGGCTTGAGCATCAAAGCTCAAGCCCAACTTCGCACGACATTTAAGATGGACCTGGCCAATACCGCCGCTGGATATATTCCACCGCCGGAGCAACATGAATTGGGGTGCTACACAGCGTGGACCGCCCGCGCTGCGGGTCTGGAGGTAGAGGCGGAGCCCAAGAT
>JAQWLH010000122.1 GCA_029247405.1 Mariniblastus sp. | reverse complement strand
GTCAATAATGTCGTTGTCTCGAAGAGAGTAACGCGGTCCCGTACTCAATTGGCCGCCTTTCAGTTTTGAACGAGGCCTACGAACACAAGTCGACCCAGCCTACGGAATTCACGCTTTTTGGACTGACAACCAGTCCGACTTTTCTAAAAGAACTCCAGCAGGCCCATCCAATCAAACTTTGCCACACTAAAGGTATATACCGATGACCAACGGTAACAAACAAATCACAAACGTTTTCGAAGCAATTTTGGAATACGGACACGACGAAGACTTCGTTCCTAACGAAGGCGAGCGGTTTTCTGCAACCGATGCCCCTGCAGGTTCAGAAGAGAAGATCGAAGCTCTCCGCAAGCGGGTGCTCTCGGGTCAACCGTTGTGGCACGGTGAAGATCGCAAAGATTACAGCGGATTGACTGGCGCTGTGCGTCCTCGCGAGTGATCCTCCCTAACAATTTGAGAACTTCAAACGCCCTCTGCAAAGCGGGCGTTTTTTTGTGCCACCAACTCCATTAGCCAGTTTGTTTGAGCCAAGCCAGCGATCGACTTAGTGGTCTGATGGTAAATCACAGTTACCAACGATGACTCCTAGTCAAAACCAGAGTTCGCCAGATGATCCAAAGCGCTGTCAAACCGCACCGCTTACCATCAACGGCGCTCCGCAAACTGCTAAGGCTCGCGTGTTTTACTCAAGTTCGAAAAATTCTCCACCGGAAATCGTGAGCATCGCTTTCAACTTCTCATTGCTCATTTGGGACCTCTTAAGCTTCCGAACCGATCCGTCCAACATTGCTACGGTGATCTCGTCTCGATCGCCAAAAACATCACGCATTGGATTATTTTTTGAAATGGTCCATGGCTTTGGATCCGCCCAATTGACAGCAGCCTCTGGCGGGGCGTAGATCGCAAAAATCGTATTTGAAGTTCCGTCACGACAATCACTGAACTTTTTCTCGTCATCCCCATCCCACACCGATCCAGGAAAGACAGGAAAACGCAACATCGACTGGCCACTCGGGGACACCCCAAAACTTGGCACAACAAGCGATGTGAATTGTGAATTGTGCTCACTATCCCAGGGCTCATCCATCCTGAGTTGATCATACAAGAGGCTTTGCTCGACAAACGGGAGCAGCGCGACCCGACCGCTTAACAAAGGTCGTCCGTCGGCATCTTTAATGGCTCGTGGAACAAACGCCCTATGGGCTGAGACGTAATTGTGGAACGCAAGCGAGGTTTGGCGGAGCTGATTTGCGGGCGTCATCTTCACCGATGGCCCTGCAACTGATAACTGCGTAGCACCTCCAAGTAGGCTTGCGAGCAAGGGCAAGGTCATTACTTCCTCATGGGCAGTCACCGTTACGTCTTTTCCATTGACCACTGGGCTCAAATTCTTCTGGAATTTTTCAGCGATTCGTTGGGTGTACGCGAGGGTCGCCGCCTGAACGGGATCCTCTAGATTCATTTGTTGAGTCATTTGAGCTAGTAAATTCTGTTTTCCATATTCAATCGCCTCCTGCAATATTTCATTTAACTCGGCCGCGGCCGTTTCACTCTTACAGTGCATTACCAGGACGGACTCCAGAGTCTCCCTGGTCTCAACACCAAACTCAACTGACAGGATTAGGCTGGGAATCATAGTCATGCGTACGACTGGTGGGGCCAGTTCAAACTTCTGAGTTTCTAAAAGGATTTCGCTGACAATTGGCTCAATCGCCTTCATATCAAGAAAAGCGTACACCTGGCCCTGCACTGTTGAACTCCCAAACAGCTTGGCAACGGCTCCCTTGGTGCCGGATAGAATTTCCTCAAAATAAGCCTCGGAACCGATAACCATGGTCACTTCGTCCACGAGCATAAAACTGAGTTCGTCTTGACTGTTACTGGAAAAAACCGTTTTGCCTGCAATCTTTTTCTTTTCAAGCCTGTCGATCATTGCTCCTGAAAGCCCCTGCATATTTTCAAAATGCAAAACAACTGCCGAGACTGGATTTTCACCTTTTCGCTCCGGTGTTCTCATCACCCAAGTCGCTTGCTTGATCAACATTGGATCAAAGCCAATTTCTTTTTTCCCCCAAGCCGTGACCACTTCGTGAGGGAAGAGTTTTAAAACTCGCTGGGATGTGATTTGGGAAGGGAAGGCCGCGACACCGATAAACGAAGAGGCAGGCACGAGTTCAGCGTTAAGCTTTTGGTTTGATGACTCAAACAAGCGAGACGGCGTCGATTGAGCGGCGGATACCTCCGCGAGCAACATCACAATGGATGCCAAGGCGACGATGGTTGAAAGTTTCATTATTTTCTTAGTCCCCGGATTAGCAAATGTGCCTACCGATTAATTTTTGTTTGTTGCGATCATGTTTAAGCGTTCATCCTCTTGCGAGTTATCACTTCGACAACTGTCACGATTCAAAGTTAACAGGTTGAAAAGATACCTATTCTCAACTACCGATCATAAGGGCTCACGATTTCGCCTCCGGCTCTCGTCAACAACTTCAACCACGATTCCGGATCGATATTATTGTCAATAAAGCTCACTGAGCCGTCCGCCAGAGCAACAATAAATCCGCCTAAATTTACTTGCCCCAAACCATCTAGCGGGTTATTCGGGTTTACTCGATAGTCCAAAGGCCGAGTCCATTCGACCGCACGGTCAGGGCTGACTTCAACCAAAAAAACTGTGTTGCTAAGCCCATCTAGTACCTGCCGCAAAGCAATCTTTTCTTGACCGTTGAACATCATGCCTTTACCAGCCACACCAAGATAAACCGTCTTGCCAGATTCAGAGGCCACCAAAGGACTGTTGAAGAAAGGGGGCATTTGGGCAATCAATTTTCGATTGTGCTGACTATCCCACGGTTCATCTAAACGAAACTTCTCATAAAGTTCAATTTCCTCAATAAAAGGTAAAATGTGTACTCGCCAGCTAAGTAGAGGTCTACCGTTTTTGTCGTACGAAGCTTGTGTCGGGAAATGATCATGGATGGAGTGATAATTGCTCGCCGCCAAATTCAATTGGCGCAAATTGTTCATGCTCGCAACCCGCCGGGCACTCGTGCGAGATTGCTGAACCGCAGGCAATGCCAACCCCACGATTATTGGAACCACTGCCAACTCTTGATCAAGGCTTAGACTCATCCTCTTTCCATTAAGCTTAGGTTGAAGTTGCGACTTAAATTCTTCCCCAACTCTTTGGGCATACTCCACAAAAGACTCTTGAACGGGATCGTTGAAGTCCATTTGAGCTGCCAAGACCCCAATGCCAAATTCCAAGCCAAATTCAACTGAGCTCCTGATAATTTCCGTTGCTTCAGAGGCAACCTCTGAGTCTGCCGAGTGCATTACCACCTCGGTTTTGACGCGACCATCCATTGAAATACCGAGCTCGATTGCATCAATCATGTTTGGCAACTGCTTCAAATCCCCAACAGCAGGGGGGAGCATTGTCGGCAACATCTCCACGGCCTGATTGAGCATGGGACGAACGGATTTTAAATCAACAAACGCAACCAGATCGCCCTTTAGGCTGGCCTGCTTCATCAGGCCGGCCAACCGCCCTTGCCGCTTGGACGTAATCATCTCATCAAACAAGGCCTCATCACCAACAAACATGGTGGCTTCGTCGTAGATTAAGAAACTCGGCGTTCCTTGCGATTTCCCAGAAAACACCACCTTCCCGCCAACCTTTTTCTCTTCAAGTCGATTAATGAGACCTCCTGCTAATCCTTGCATTTCCTCAAAATGCAAGATGGCAGCCCACTGCGGCAGCTGGTCAAACTGCTCCATCTTAT
Source organism: Mariniblastus sp. (assembly GCA_029247405.1). Taxonomy (GTDB): domain Bacteria; phylum Planctomycetota; class Planctomycetia; order Pirellulales; family Pirellulaceae; genus Mariniblastus. Next base: position 15,092 of record JAQWLH010000122.1, on the reverse strand, counting down.
TGAGCACAAACGTTGCTTGCTTGATCAACATTGGATCAAAGCCAAGCTCTTTTTTTCCCCAAGCAGTCAAGATCTCACGAGGCAGTAAATCAAAATCTGGATCTTCAGCCAAACTTTTTGGAAAGATTGCCAATCCGGCAAATGCGTCATCTGGCACAAACTCCGTGTCAACTCGATTAGTTCCAATCAACTTCTCAAGTACCTGCCCCGAGGTTAATTGAGCATTCAAGAACACCAAAATCAGTACAGAGCAAAATGTTGTTACTGCGTTCCGAGCCATGCTTTCTCCTGTTGGCGACCGTTAAAACTCAATCGACTGAAACTCTTCTTTGTTTGCCAATTCTGAAAACCCAGAAAAACATTGGCATGATTTGAAAATATAACTGATATTTTTATCGAGTTCTGCTGCCTCGCAATACCTAATGAGATCGCCACTCCCCCACCTTGGTTTCCTCCTGATAGAATGCGACATCTCTCTATTGACTCAAAGACAGCCCTTAATGTCGCGAAGTGGTGGGGGCACTAACGATTAAACTCCACCTTTAAAACCACGCAAACAGGAAACGAACACGATATGTTCGTTAGTTTTAAAGGGTATATTAAAGCCACAACCGTGTTAGTGTAATTTCGACTGCCCGTTCCTTATTTCACGACCAATCTTATGTCACCAGTAATTTTTAGATTAGTGGCTCTGTGCTTGGTCGGTTATGCGACTCTTTCGACCTACCAGGTTGACCTGCCAGATTCGCTCCGCTCAAGCCTAACTGAATCCCCTCTCTCCGCCGGAGATGAAGCCCAGATTCAGCAATTGACCACAACCATTACCGCGAGTGAATGGCTAGGCCCCTTGGCTCCGATAGCGATTTCGCCATTTTTTGGTGTCACTATTTTGGCAGGTCTCTCTCAGTTCGGTAGCGAACATCTTCAAAATTCGTTTATCAGTCACAATCCGGTGTTAAGTCATCCCGCCGTTTTTTGGATTTTCCTGTGCCTCACACTCCTAACCTCACTGCCCCGGTTTACAAAAATAAGTAAACCATTCGCCCAAGTGATTGACCAACTTGAAGCTTATGCCGGCATCGTCACAATCATCGTCATTCGCGCGATAACCTTGATGGAATCAACCGATTCGATTGGCGGTAACACCGCAACGGTCGTCCAAATGGGCATGTTTACGATGTCGGCAGATATTCTGTTGAGCCTTGCTGCGATCATTAACATCATTGTGATCAATACCATCAAGTTCTTCTTTGAAATTTTAGTCTGGTTAATTCCACTCCCCTTCGTCGACGCTGCTTTAGAAATCGCTAACAAGTCAGCCTGTGGATTCCTGATGCTGATCTATGCTTGGAGCCCTTTGACCGCGACAATTTTGAATCTCATTATTTTTGCAGCAAGCCTGATTGCGTTCAGGTGGGTCAACCGACAGGTCCATTACATGCGATCCGTTCTCTGCGATCCGTTTTGGTCGATTCTTAACCCAGAGCATGGTGTTCCCAAAAAGAAAGAGCTGGTCGTTTTTCCGCAGAGAGAATTCGCGGGCTTCCCAGCCAAGGCTAAATTGTTGCTCCGCCCAACCCATCAAGGGTGGCAACTCATTCAGTCGCGCTGGTTCCTGCCACCTAAGATTGAGCAATTTCCCCGAGACCAATACCAATTGAAAATTCAATTAGGGCTTTTTTTGAACAATCTGGAAGTAAGCAAACACGATGAGCTGATGATGAGACTGATCTTTTCCAAAAGGTACTCTACGAATATCGCAAAGCTGGCGGAACTCATTAAAATTCGGCAACCGGACAAGCCAATCGTTGTTGACATACAATCCGAATTTGGCAAAGCATAATCTCCTCGCAAGTCCGGCTTCTGGACAACAACCTCTTATTTGTTTTCTAAAAAGCGCACGGCTATTTGCGAATGTCCAAACACTATTGGAGGAGGTCCAGTGAGTTCCAATCTGGAATTTGCCGCAAATAGAGTTCTGCCGCCAAGCGAGAGAGAAACTCGTTGCCCTCAGTTCAGCAACCACTCAGGCTTCATTTGACAAACCCATCGCCCTAGGCAAACTGATCACGACTCACGAGGAAGTTTCAGATGAGGATCAAAACCTATTCGTTGGGCGGTGAAATTGCTTCATTCAAGACGTCTTCTTCCACATAAATTGGGAGCATCGGGTCACATGTCACGGCCACGGCAATCGCATCCGAAGGACGCGCGTCAATTTCAACCAATTCGCCGTCCCGCCTGATCCGAAGATTGGCAAAATAGGTGTGATCTTTCAAAGAGCTGATCACCACGCTGTCCAACTCGCCACCAAGCGAGTCGACAATCCCCACAATCAGATCATGGGTAAGCGGTCGGGGACGAGAAATGTCTTTGACACGGCGATCAATGCTGGTTGCTTCAAATATGCCGATCAAGATTGGAAACTGCCGGTCACCGTCGACTTCTTTGAGAAATACGACCTGATTTTCATTAATCTCACTGATAATGATTCGAGCAAGTTGCATTTCGACCGGCATGACAATTCCTTTGCATTTTTTTCTGCCCGGATCGAACACCCGAACACAGACTGTTATAACAAAACAACCTAACGATAGAAATTATACGCGAGAAGTAAATGTTAAAAGTCGGAATTGCAGGACTTGGATTCATGGGTTGGATCCACTGGTTGGCCTATCAACAAACCGATGGCGTCGAGGTCGTTGCCATTTGCACCCCTGAGGCGAATCGTCGTGCAGGAGACTGGACGGACATTAAAGGGAATTTTGGCCCGCCTGGAGAGCAGGTCGATCTATCAGGAATCCGAACGTACGAGAACTTGGACGATTTCTTTTCCGATGATGAGTTAGACATGGTGGATATTTGCTTGCCACCGGCAATGCATGTCAACGCGATTGTCAAAGCTGCCAACGCCGGAAAACACGTCCTTTCTGAAAAACCACTCGCACTTAATCTCGAAGATTGCGATCGAGCAGTCGCGGCCTGCGAGGCTAATGGCAAACACCTGTTGGTCGGACAAGTCCTCCCGTTTTTTACAGAATTTAAATATGCCCGTGAAGTAATTGCTTCGGGTGACTACGGAAAGCTTCTAGGCGGCTCCTTCAAACGGGTGATCTCCGACCCGCAATGGCTCAAGAATTTTTACGATCCCGGCGTCATCGGGGGGCCCTTATTTGACTTACACGTACACGATGCCCACTTCATTCGATTACTTTTTGGGATGCCCACAGGAGTCTATAGCTCCGGCCGCGTTCGGGGCGAAGTGGTAGACTATTGCAATTCAATATTTGAGTTCGAAGATGAGAGTTTGGTCGTCAATTGCACGAGCGGGGTCATCAATCAGCAGGGACGACCGTTCACTCATGGTTATGAAATCCATCTCGAACAGGCGACCATCCAATTTGATTTCCAAGCATTCGCCGATCAAGCCGAAACGATGCCCGTCAAACTACTAACCGAGGACGGTGAAGTACATCGTCCCGAACTTGGAGATGGAGACCCCATTTATGGATTTGCGCGTGAGATCCAAGAGGTTGCCAATTGTCTCTCGGAGAATCGCAACTCGAAAATCCTGAATGGTGCTCTCGCCAGAGATGCGATCGAAATTTGCCAAATGCAAGCCCAGTCGGTGAAGGAAAGAAAATTCATCTCAGCAGGATAAGCCGACTCGCGTCCCTGCATTCCATTGTCCGCCGATATCAAATTAGTATCAGGGGCACTAATCCTAGAAGTCATTGAATACGAACGCACTGTCAGAATTCGTAAGTTTTCACCAGCATCCATTTCAAGCAACCCAATCATGGCAGAAATCACTGAGCCCAAACGCAATACATTTTTTATCGAAGTTTCCGGTGCCGGAATCCCCGAGGTAGATGGACTATTTGTTCCTTCAACGGCCCCCCCGGCAGAATCAGAGTCGGGTACTGTCTCGAGCCCAGGCTATTGGAATGGCCGGATGGCTTGGGATCGCGCCGACGGCAAGTCTCAACGAAGCCCCGCCCTCTCGTACTCTAACAGCTACAAATCGTGGAGGATTTGTCGACTTGATGGCCACTTGGCTTATGACGCGACGTGCGACGACGAAATGCCACCAACCGACCGAGAATGGCACGTGTACAAAAAAGGCGTCGCGCCCGCACCAGAAATTGTTCTTCATCACAGTGACCCGAGACTACCCTGCCCCAAGCCCAATGTCATCTTTGTTCTAGGAGGCCCTGGTGCAGGCAAAGGAACGATGTGCGAACTGGCCGAATCCCAACTCGGCTGGACCCATTTATCGACCGGTGATTTGCTTCGCAGGGAAAGGGAATCTGGCGGACCCACAGCAGCTGCCATAGAAAAGTCCCTGACTGCGGGCCAATTAGTACCTAACGAAATCGTCGTCACGCTCTTAAAAAATGCAATGGAAAATGTCACCCGTACAACGGGGAGGAAAAACTTCCTACTCGATGGATTTCCCCGATCATTGAACAATCTCGAGGGTTGGTACGAAATCTTTGGCCGCGAAGCCGAGTTACCCAAGATGCTATATTTCGAATGCCCTTACGAAGTTCTTGAAAAACGCATCCTTGGCCGAGCCAAATACACCGGCAGAAGTGACGACAATATTGAAAGTATCAAATTAAGATTTGACACATTTAAAGCTGAGACACTGCCCACTGTTGAACTCTTTAAAAGTAAAAACAAGTGTGTTGAAATTGATACCAGCTTAGAACGCCAAGCAGTTTACGCAGTAGTCGAAAACCATCTTTCTGAATTCACTGACGATGAGTTCGCAGCGAAGCCTCTCACCGAAAGAGCGGAAATGCTGCTTGGACTTAGGCCTTTCCCCAAAAGCTAAAACCGGATGCGCCGCCACCTCCGGGCAAACCGGCCCCTAATTACCTTGATCAAAACTAATTTATCGCGTGACGCTTTGAAAATTTGATTGAACAAGAGTGACTGGCGGGCTTTTAAAAAACGACAATTAAAGCCTAATCTCCTTCAGCCAAGAGGTGGGCTCTGATCGCTTATCCCGCTGCTTTCCCGCCAACCGTTCGTTGGGCGAATCCATGGTCTCAGGATATTCAACAAACACCGCGGCCAACATTCTTTCTCGCTGAGGAATTCCCAAGCGGTCAAACATCTTTGACGTTCTAAATTGTCCACCACTGGACCAATAGGTACCCATTCCCTCAGAAGTCAAAACCAGGATTAAGTTTTGCACCAACGCCGCAGTCGCAGCAAGATGTTCCTCATCAATTTGAACTTGCTTTTCTTTAGCTTCGACGAGGTTGCTGTCTTCGCCATCATTCTGAAATTGTGGCAACCAATTAACCAGAATCAAAGCGCCACAGGCGGACAACATAGATGGCAATTTATTACTTGGTTTTAAATCATCAAACCAATCAGTCAGATGATTGGCCACCTTTCGGCATTCCGCGTTCCACAAAACGTGAATTCGCCACGGCTCAGCAATACCATCAATAGCGCGGTCGTAGTGAAAGGGAGCCCATCCGGCCGTTCGAATTGCCGAAATCACTTTGGGATCATTGGCAGCAGCAACCAGCTTGGAGATCGCGACTGGACTCGCCACGTCACCGAGCACTTTTCGAGTCGCTCGCGATCGAATCAACTCTGAGATTGAATTGGCAAGTTTGGATGATTGGTTGTTTGATTCCATATCCTGGCATCCGGCAGTGCTTACTTGTTCGACAAAATCGTAAATCATTTTGGTGGTCTGTTTTACAGCCAGAAACTTTGTTCGGCTACGGGGCAATGAAGTATCACCTCAACTCATTATCAAAGATCTGCAAACGTGTTAGGATGCCGGACCTAAAAATATATCTGCAAACGTCAAAACAACATATTCAACAACCGAGGAATAGATTGTGAAACATTCAAAGCGAAAGATCTGGCTCAAATCGCCAGCATTGTGTGGCTGCCTGGCGATCGCGATGATCTGCCTCACGGGGGCTCAAGCGTATGGGCAGGAGCCTCAGAAAACTGCTGAGGTCGAGGGCATCACAGAATACCGACTTCACAACGGCGTTAAACTGCTGCTGTTCCCCGATAACTCAAAACCACAATTTACCCTCAACATGACCGTTCTTGTCGGCTCTCGACACGAGGGCTATGGGGAATCGGGGATGGCACACCTTTTGGAACACATGCTGTTCCGGGGATCGGACATGCATCCCGACATCCCCAAACTACTCAAGGATCGAGGGGTTCTGGGAATGAATGGAACGACCTCAATTGATCGGACAAATTATTTTGAAACACTCCCTGCGACCGAGGAGAATCTGGAATTTGCAATCTCGATGGAAGCCGATCGTTTGATCAACAGTTGGATCAAAGCCGAGCATCTCGAAAAAGAAATGACAATTGTTCGCAGCGAATTTGAGCGGTCGGAAAATAACCCGCAAGCCATCCTTTACGCACGTCTAATGGATGCAGCCTATCAATGGCACAACTATGGCAAATCAACCATCGGCAACCGATCGGACATCATGCGAGTCCCAGCCGATAATTTGCGCGTCTTTTACAAGAAATATTACCAGCCCGACAACATCACGTTGGTCATCGCTGGAAAGTTTGACAAAGCTCGTGCTTTGGAATTAGTCGAAGAAAAGTTTGGCGCCATCCCCCGACCTAAACGGGAACTTCCCAAGACCTACACGGAAGAGCCAGCACAAGATGGCGAGCGAGTCGTTGTTCTTCGACGCGCGGGCGACGTTCAAACCGTTGGAGTCGCCTACCACATTCCATCGGCCTCAAACGAGCAATACGCTCCAGCTCAAGTTCTCGCATCCATTCTTTCAAACCAACCCACTGGAACGCTCTACAAGTCGATGGTTGAGCCAAAGATTGCTGCCAGCGCGGCAGCCTTTGCCAGAGTTGGCCATGATCCCGGGATGATGATTGCGATGGCCGAGGTGCCCAAAGATCGCAACCTGATTGAAGCACGCGATATCATGATTGAGCAACTTGAAGACGTCGCGAACAACGTTACTGAAGCTGACGTTAAACGTGCGGTACTGAGTATCATGAAGGGACGCGAGCAGCGTTTTGCTAATACCCAGTCCTTTGCGACGGCCCTCAGCGAATGGGAATCTTATGGAGACTGGCGGTTGTTCTTCCTCCACCGGGACCGCCTTGAGAAAGTGACTGTCGACGACGTCAAGAAGGTTGCCCAAGATTATTTGATCGAGAGCAATCGAACCGTTGGTTTGTTTTACCCGACTGAAGATGCAGTGAGAGCGGAAATTGCATCCGACAACCTCGTTGGCAAAATGGTTGCCGGTTACAAAGGACGCGCCAAAATCTCTGAGGGTGAAGCATTTGATCCTTCCCCTGAAAACATTCAGAATCGTACGTCGTTTGGTAAGCTTGAGTCAGGACTGCAATACGCTTTGCTTCCGAAGGAGACCCGTGGCGATCGCGTCACCCTCCAAGCCGATTTTCGATACGGCAATGAAGACTCTCTTAAAGGGAAAACTGTTGCGGCAGAAATGTTACCTGCATTAATGTCACGAGGCACCAAGAATTTGAGTTTCCAGGCATATCAAGACAAGCTTGATGAACTCAAAACCAGCGTTTCCATCAGCGGTGCGATTGGCAACATCAGCTTGCAAGTGCAAACTGACCGAGACAATCTGATTCCTGCTTTAGACGTGGTGCGACAGGCACTTCGGGAACCAGCTCTAGAAGCCAGCGAGCTTGAGATTATTCGAGATCAAATGGTCACTGGCATCGAAAACGGACTTTCTGACCCAAGCGCTTTGGCATTCAAAGAGTTTTCGCGTCGACTTGACCCGCAATCTCAGGATGACGTTCGCTACACACCGACGCTTGAAGAAGACTTGGAACGTGCCAAAGCGGTATCGCTGGCTGACGTCAAAAACCTCTTCAGCGACTTTCTTAATGGTGAACACGGAGAAGTTGCAGTCGTTGGTGACTTCGACCAAGACGCAACTTTGGCAAAATTAAACGAGATGTTCGCTGGCTGGAAATCAGATGAGGTTTACAAGCGTATACCGGAACCAGCCAATCTTGACGTCAAGGGTGGGCGATTCAATATTGATACGCCTGACAAAGCAAATGCGATTTATATCGCGGGCTTGACGAACAAAATTGGTCAAGATCATCCGCAATACGAAGCGATGGAAATTGGAAACTACATCATGGGTGGCGGGCCGCTTTCATCTAGGATTGCAGATCGTGTTCGCAAACAGGATGGACTGTCCTATACAGCAATGACACGATTCATGGCAGATGCTGAGGACGACCGAGGCATGTACATGATGTTCTGCATTTCTAATCCGATGAATACCGAAAAGGTGGTTTCAACCGTCAAGGAAGAGGTCGACCGCATGCTTTCCAGCGGCGTTACTGGTGAAGAACTAGATAAAGCCAAAGAGAGCTTCCTTACCAATCGTAAAGGCGGACGCGCACGAGATGGTCGGATCGCTGGCGATTTATTGACGAACATGAAAACTGGTCGAACGATGGAATTCCAATCACTCAGTGATAAGAAAATTTCTCAGCTGACCAAGGAACAAGTCGACGCTGCCATTCGTGCCACGATTAAACCAGAGCGTCTGGTAATTGTGACCGCCGGCGACTTCAGCAAGGAAGTTAAGGCGAACGAAGATAAGTAAGCGAACTTGACCGTCCTTCTCGGAATGGACATTTTCTAAACCTGCCCCGCCTTGTTTAAGGTGGGGCTTTTTTTATGCAGTTTGCCGGCTTAATGCTCGGGTGGTCAATCCGTTGATCGGCACAATTGCGCAACACAAAGCAAACTTAACTCGACAAAGTGACCCGTTGAAACGCGAGGCGTTAGAAAACGATCGAGCCAAACAAAAAAAATGGCTCACGGGGAAATTTCCCGCGAGCCACTTTTGCTTGCAAACACTCAACTTCAATTGAAGTGAATGCCCACCAACCATCGGAAGTAATAAGTGCGACGTCCAAGGCATTCTCATTTGAACGTTATGTCAAAACGCCCTCCGTGTAGAGCAAATAAGGTAGAAGCATCTAGAAAATTAAAAAATTAACGATTCTTGCCAGAAATTCAGGTCCAATCATTACTACCCAACTCGACTCATTTGCTCTGATATGTCGCTAATTTGTGGCTTGATCAGCTACGGCAGCACGACTCGCCACCCCCAGTTCATTATTGGGGCAATGGCCTACTTCTGGTAAATTTACAGCCCTTAGAGAGCTATCGCCAAAACCAACTGGGCTGTACCAACGCCTGCCTAAGCAAATCAGGGTTGAGTGGAACAGCTCGGTACTAATACGACCCAGGAAAAAGGACCCAAAATGAAAAATAAAACACTTTTCACGATCGCGGGTGGGATTGCAGTTTTGGCAATCACCTCGGTCACGACCATCGGTTGTGCGGCCCAGGGCACCGCGACCCAGACTTCCGCCCTTAACCAAGCAACTCAAGGCCAAACACAAGATACGCCCCACCCTGCCCTGATGGATCCAACCAAGGCGACCATGAAATCGCCAAAAAAGTTTCAGGTCACATTTGAAACTACTAAAGGCGACATCAAGATTGAAGTCACCCGCGCATGGGCTCCCAACGGTGCGGATCGATTTTACAACCTTTGTAAAATTGGCTATTTCAATGACGTGGCAATCTTTCGAGCCGTCAAAGGATTCATGTTTCAATTTGGCATCCATGGCGATCCCGCAGTTTCTGCCAAATGGATATCCGCCTCCATCAAAGATGACCCCCACATCGGCGTCCCAAATAATCCCGGCACTGTCTCGTTCGCCCAAACCGGTCGACCCAACAGCAGAGGCGTTCAAATGTTTGTCAATCTTGGAGCCAACACATTTCTTGATAAACCTCGATCGGGTTCCCCGTTTGTTCCATTTGGCAAGATCGTGGGTGGCTCTGATGTTGTTGCCAAGATCAATACCGAATACGGTGAAAACCCAAGAGACTTTCAAGGTAATTTTCAAACCAAAGGTAACGAGTACCTCAAGAAAGAGTACCCCAACATTGATTTCATAAAATCGGTCAAATCAATCAAAATAATCGAAGAGTGATTTGCCGGGGAATGGGAACATCGGTATTTGATTATCGCGTCCCTATCGAATAATTAAAACTCGATGAGCATCCGCAACGACGACCACGGGGTCGTCGTTTTTTTTTGCCAGATTAATCGACCATCGAACCAGGATCGCCACTCCGCAATTCCTGTCCATGGGGATTGTAATCGTCGATGTTTGAAACGTCCAATTGCTTGTTGAAACCCTCATTGGGAACAATCAAGATTTCGGCATGAAGGTCGTTCTGCTGGGCAATCACGTTGTGGTGGCGAGTCAGCTCTAGGACCGCCAGAAAAATCCCCACCATCGCCGACTTATGCATTCCGGCTTCAAATAGATCCGAAAATGAAACGCGATTCTGATCAACAATGCGTGAATGGATCCGTTGCATATAAACGTGGATCGGAGTCTCGTCATAAGTAATGTTTGCTTTTGGCACAGGTCGATTATCTCGGAGCACGCGTCCAAATGCACTAACAAGATCCCACAATTCGACTTCTTTGATCGGCTGATCAGCCATATCAACCTTTTGCAATGGCATATCATTTGCCATGCGAGAATAACGACTTTGCCATTGTGCTCGATGCTCGTCCAACAGGACACTCGCATCCTTGTATTGCTTATACATCAACAACCGATGTACCAGATCAACACGAGGATCTGCTTCTTCACCCTCCTCCTCTTTTTCGAAATCGTTGCGAGGTAAAACCGCTCGGGCTTTTAGTTCAACCAGAATACTGGCAACTTCTATAAAATCACCCACCGCGTTGATCGAAATCTCTTTCAGAATATCGAGGTATTCCAGATACTTTTCCGTAAGTTTCGCTAGTGCAATAGAAGTCACCTCGACCTCGTGCCGCCGTACCAAGTACAGCAACAAATCGACGGGACCTCGAAAATAATCACTATCTACATTGAAACTCAAACGAAGCTCACTTTAATTGGTTCTGGGATCGGGTTGCGAGGAAAATGATTTGCATGCCTCGACAAGTTCAAGGCAAGTTGGCAGGGTTGATACTAGGGCATTGATTCCGTTGCTCCGACAAATCATATCGTTAGTTTGTTTAAATCCACCATGCCAAACTTACCAAAGAGAACGGGGGCTGTTCTAAGCCCTAGAGCGAAGCCGCAGCCATCTCCGGTAAATCTTATTTGATCCGGTTATATTGGTTGTTTTTCCAAAGCTGCCTGATCCAGACAGGTTCGTAAAAATACCCATTTTTACGTTGGCTAAACCTGACAGCTTGCCGATATCTCCCAGTATGACCCAAGTACTAAGTTAAGGTCGCAAATTCGTTTGTATATCGCCGCTGCAGCAAATCAGCGAGGAGAGTGCCGAGGATGCACCCAGATCAAATTCAGATCAAAAACTTACAACAACTAAGACAATTCGTTTCACATACACTTTGCCAACAAAATGATTTCGAAGAAGGGATTTTTCAGGTCACCGAGAGAATTCTCACGAGAGGCACGCAACCTTGCGGCATTTTCTTTTGTCTGCATGGACCGCGGAGCGTCAAATTAACGGCCGTTTGGGAAACCGATAGAAATTCGATTTTATTTTATGGCTCAACAGGTGAGCGATTTAAAAAAACGGTGCTTTCAACCGCACCAAAAATTGCAGTCTAATTGATTCATCCGATTAAACCGCAAGTTTCAAATTTTCAGCAAATCGAAAACATACTTTTGATTTCATGAAATGAAAATTGAAACGGAACAACAATTTTAGCATTCAATCTGGTTCAGTCTTTGAACCAAATTTTAAGTTGAAATTTACAGGACAACCATTCGAAAATTTTTCAACTCAGCTTTATTACCAACTTCATTTTGGGCGATCAGCCAAAAGAATTTTATAAAAAAGCGAATGAATCTGATTCGAATCAACTAAACGCTAACTCATGAACTCCTCAGGATTTCCTGTTAGTTCACGATTAACATAAAGCTTAACCATTAGATTTAAGGATCTCGATATGCTCGTTCTTTCCAGGAAGGAAAGTGAGAAGATCATGTTGGGTGACTCAATTGTTTTAACTATCGTTCGCGTTTCCGGAGATCGCGTTCGTCTGGGAATCGAAGCCCCTTCTGATATGCTAATACTCAGAAAAGAGCTCGACCCCGCCGAACAAAAATCATTCGAAAACAAAAAGGGTGGCACCGTCACGTCGAAACCAAAAAAGGTCGCATGAAGCGAATCCTCTTTTTTGTTATTTGATCGAGTCGGTTTAATTTAAAGCAATTCAGTTGCCGTCAGATTTTTCGTACAGATAAAAAGGTAGTCGTGATTCCCGCACGACTGCCCTTTTTTTATGCGCGACGTAATATGGACTCTGTAATTCCAATCGTTCAAAATTAGGAATCTCGCCGGCAGGGCCGATCAACAGTGGTCCAATATTATCACAAATCATGGATACGAAGCCGCTACCCGTATTCTCACTTGTCATCCTTTTCCCTCAATTCCTTTTTTCGCAAACCGCCGACAACGCTGACTTTTGGCATCAATGGCGGGGCCCTGAAATGAACGAAATTTCGCGAACAGCCACCCCACCGCTGAATGCAGTGGCTCGAAAAATGTCCCATGGAACGGCAAGCCTCCCGGAGAAGGATCTTTGTGCCCCATTATCTCGGGTAACAAGGTTTTCATTTCAAGCGCTGTGGACATTAAGAAAAAAATGATCCGTCAATTCCCGCTCCAGAGGATCAACCAAAACAGAAATCAAAACCATTCAATGTGAGAAATCCATGAACAAAATACGCGTTTACTGTTTTTTGCTTTGACCTAGATCCCGGCAAAGAAGTGTGGCGCGGCACGACCATCGAGCCCCCAAGCAAGACGTTCATCGTGATAACGATTTTGCCTACGTTTCTCCGGCAATCGCTAGAAAACAACTGTTTATTCGCTGTGCGACGCCTTTATTTTGCATCGCTGATCTGAATGAATCTTTTGCCTGAGAGTTTCATTCAAACACCTCGCTGCCCCGGAGAAAATCCGTGTTTGGAATGAATCCAACCTCGTTAAAACGTGGCCATTTAAACTTGCGGTGTAAAACAACCACAAAGCAAACTTCACTCTCTTTGCATTCCACAGGTCAGACGAATTGGGCTAAACTAAGGCTTGATTTCAGTCCAAGCTAAGCCAATGATTTTTTAACATGATGCATCCAGTGCAAGCCCGAAGTACTCGCATTAAGCTTCTCTTACTACTGACTCTATTTGTTTTCGGCCACCCCATGGCGACAAAGGGTCAGGAAAATGAATCGTCAATCGATGACCGCTTCCAACAACCGCCAAATACTCAAAAACTTGCGATCCCGATGACATCTCCCGAGGCGGCGCTCCAAATGATGGAGCTGCCCGTTGGATTTAGCGCAACTCTATTTGCCGCCGAACCGGATGTGCATCAACCTATTGCTGTTACCACCGATGCGCGCGGACGACTTTGGGTGGCTGAGTGTTACACGTATTCTGATCGGAGTGAAAATTTCAATACAGAGCTTAATGATCGTATTGTGATTTTTGAGGACACCGACAACGATGGAGAATTCGACAAGAAAAAGGTCTTTTGGGACAAAGGCAAAAAGCTGACCAGCGTCGAAGTCGGCCTGGGAGGGGTCTGGATTACAGCTGCCCCAAATCTGATGTTCATTCCCGACGCTAACCGAGACGACATTCCTGACAGTGAACCAGAAATCCTACTGGATGGATTCGAAGGAGATGTCATTCGGCACAACATTGTCAACGGGCTCCGTTGGGGGCCTGATGGCTGGCTTTATGGCCGCCATGGAATTCAAGCGACTTCTTTTGTGGGGCCACCTGAATCAACGAAGTCCCAACGCACTGCCATGAATTGTGCGATTTGGAGATTCCATCCAATCACCAAAAAATTTGAAATCGTGGCCCAAGGTGGAACCAATCCATGGGGCTTCGATTATGACGAACATGGTGAGATGTTTATGATTAACACCGTCATTGGACATCTATTTCACATCGTACCCAATGCTCGGTATCGCCGCATGTACGGAGCGCACTTCAATCCACACCTTTATGATGTGATTGAACAGACGGCGGACCATTTCCACTGGGATGTCGGTGAGGGGCATCAGGCAGTTAGCAGAAAAGAAGGCATGTCGGACGGAACTGATCTTGCCGGTGGTGGCCACGCACATACAGGGCTGATGATTTACCAAGGCAACAATTGGCCCGAGGATTTTCACAACAAGCTTTTCACTGCGAACTTTCATGGGCGCAGGATCAACAGTGATTCTATCCACCGCCACGGTAATTCCTTCGTGGCACATCACGGCAGGGACTACTTCAAGACCGGTGATCCATGGTTCCGAGGCGTAGAAATGATCTACGGCCCGGACGGCGGCGTCTTTTTGCTGGACTGGTCTGACATTGGTGAATGCCACGAAAATGATGGAATCCACCGAACCTCAGGACGAATTTTTAAGATTACACACGGCACCCCCCATCCTCCCAAGCACTCCAACCTAAGAGAACTGACCAACGAACAACTCATTGAATTACTGGGCAGTAAGAACGAGTGGTATTCGAGAAAAGCACGCCGGATACTCCAAGAACGTGCGTTCGACTCATCCACTTCATCCTTCCAACTTGTCACCCTTTTAAAGAATAGATACGACACAATCTCGGAGACAAATCAGCTTGGAAAAATCATTGACTCAAACGTCAAGAAAAAGCTGCGTCTCATGTGGGCCTTGCACTCGGTTACTTCAAAGTCTGACTGGGAGTGGTTGCTAAAGCAAACAGCTAGTCCAAGCGAGCACATTCGCGCGTGGGCGGTTCGGCTCTTAAATGATGGGCAGCAAGAATTACCGCCTCGAGCTTACGATCGCCTTCAAACGCTTGCGTCCACCGATCCGTCCGGTCTAGTGCGACTGTACATTGCAAGCTCACTCCCAAGATTTGAAACCTCCCGGGCTTACCAAATCGCGAACTCATTAGTTGAAATTGAAACTGATGCAATGGATCGGGTCCAACCAAAACTGATATGGTATGGAATTGAACCACACATTGTT
>JAQWLH010000108.1 GCA_029247405.1 Mariniblastus sp. | reverse complement strand
CGCGGCATCACAGCAATGCTGGATATGCCTGCGACAAGAATGGTGGCAACTATTAGCCAGACGATTCGCGGATTTCGATAAAGATATCGCGTCATCACTGGAGAACTTCTCCGCTGTCAGGTGTCTCCTCTTTTTGGATCAGCCGAGTTTTTACTTCCTGACCAGGAACAACACGGTGAATCCCATCTGCGATTGCGATCGCGTCTTTTGAAAGGTCTCCATCGACCAAGACTCGGTCATCGGTGACTTGGACAATCGTGACAAGCTTGCGAGAAACGAAGCTCTTGCCGTTATTGGTTTTGACCAAGAGTACC
Organism: Mariniblastus sp.; assembly: GCA_029247405.1. GTDB lineage: Bacteria > Planctomycetota > Planctomycetia > Pirellulales > Pirellulaceae > Mariniblastus. The sequence continues at coordinate 93,137 of JAQWLH010000108.1, read as the reverse complement.
GACCAGATCCCTTCGCCACTCCGGTCCAGCGCACTGAGTGGCAACCAGAATCCCGAATTATAAATTTGAAGATCGAATCTGGATTCTACCGTTTGTCCAAATTTAAATTCGTCGTTTGATAGCTCAGTTTTGATGTCAAACCAGCACATGATACTGCCGGCTCTTTCGGTCTGAGATTTTTCGGCGAGTGTCCCAATCACGGTTTTGCCGTTCAATAGGAAATACACCTCCATATCTCTGATAATGACACTGGCGACTTTTCGTGGCAGGTTGATTTTGATTCGTGGATTTTTTAGGTCAATGATTCGCAAGGCAGGTGACTGAGCCCTCACCAAGCTGTTTTCAAAAACAAAGACCTCGTCAACGACGCATTCAAAGGGTGAGGTGATGCGCCGAATCTGAATCTGTTGATCGAGGTCACCTATTTTCTGCTTAAGCTGTTGAAACTCTTGTTGATTCTGGCTTTGCGACAGCTGTGACTCCAGAGTTTTTTTCTGTTCTTGAAAATCGGTCACATCCAAGTCTGCCAGTACTTCGTTGGCAGCAATCGTTTGCCCCTGCTTGACCATGAAGTTGATTTTGCCGGGGACCGTGAAACCCATGGTCTGACTGCGATTCTGCTCGACCGAACCAAAATAGGTAGCCGTTTGTACCGTTTCATCTACTTTGGTTAACTTGATAACATTAACGGATGTTAGCTGTTTCGCTGCCAGTTCAGGCTCAGATTGCTCTTGGCAGCCTGTCGAGTTTATAACTAATAAAGCGAACGCGATGAGAGCACGATTCGCTCTGAACGAATTGAACGTTGTTCGAAAACTCACGCGAGTTTGCCCTTTCCGGAAGCAACCACAACTGTTTGTTACGTTAATATAGTGGTGAATTTCGATCTTGAAGAGACTACAAAGATATCAGATGCTTCGAAGTAATATCAGCGACCACGAACTAACAACCGACTACGGCCTTTGCGGCAGCCAGATAAATTTAAGTAAGTTTAATGGGTGGGTAAATCGAAATCACAGCCTTTCGCTGGACCTGCACAGTTCGATGGTCGACAGAATGGCGGCGTCGGTTGATGCGGTGAGTAACGCGATAAGTGATCAACAGGTCATTTATGGTGTGACGACTTGCTTCGGTGGCATGTCTAACAACCAAATTGAGTGCCATGACGCGGCGGCTCTTCAAGCCAATTTACTTTCCTTTCTTGCATCTGGAGCGGGGCCGGAGTTGGCTGCATGCCATACGCGTGGTGCGATGCTTTTGCGAGCCAATGTTCTGCTCCAGGGAAAATCCGGAATTCGGCTGGAAGTCATCGAACGATTAGTTGATTTTTTAAAGGCCGGTGCCATACCGATTGTCCGAGAATACGGATCTATTGGAGCGAGCGGAGATCTCATTCCTCTGGGAACCATTGCTCGAGCAATTTCGGGCAGCTGCGGCAAAGTCAATGTCAATGTGAATGGAGAGGTGTGTGATGCACCAACCGCTCTAGAGCGGTTGGACCTCAAGCCGATCGAATTACGGGCCAAAGAAGGTTTGGCGCTCGTCAATGGCACGTCGTTTTCATCTGCCATTGCAGCAAATTCGACGATCGCAGCAAAGCAATCTTTGGCAATCAGTTTTGTGGTGCAATCCATCTTGATGCGAGCCTTGCAAGTGGATCTTGATCCATTTCAGGCTTTCGTTCACCAGAGCAAGCCCCATCGCGGCCAAGTTTGGAGTGCTAAAATCATTCGCGATTTACTGAGTGACGGACTTGCCCAGCCAAGTTGTCCAACAGAAAAAGTGCAAGACCGATATTCGTTGCGGTGTTTTCCGCAATACGCTGGTTCCATTGTCGAAGGCATTTCTCGAATTCAGGGCGTTGTTGAAACAGAAATGAACTCGGTCTCCGATAACCCGTTAATTGATCCGGATTCTGGAAAGTTCTACCAAAGTGGAAACTTTCTCGGACAGTATCTCGGAATCGCCATGGATGATCTGCGTCGATTCATCGGGCTTTTGGCCAAGCACCTCGACGTGCAAATTGCGAGTTTGGTTGCACCTGAATTCAACCACGGATTGAGCCCCTCGTTGCGTGGTAACGATGATCGCTCGTTCAACATGGGTCTCAAGGGACTGCAAATTTGCGGCAATTCGATCATGCCTATGTTGACGTACCTCGGAAATCCGATCGTCGAGCACTTCCCAACGCATGCCGAGCAATTTAACCAGAACATCAATGGATTGAGTTGGGGTGCTGCCAATATGGCTTGGAAGTCGGTCGGTATGTTTCAGCATTACCTTGCCGTGGCATCTATCTTTGCCGTTCAGGCAATCGACTTGCGGGCAAAATCATCACTGGGTCATTACGATGGCAGTCAGTTGTTGGGGTCGATTAACCGACAATTTTATGTGAACCTTTGCGAGCGATTGTCTGTTCAGCCGGGCCCTGATCGCCCCCTGCTGTTTAACGACACTGACCGCTGGCTTGAACAAGATATCGAGCAACTCACGCAAGACATTGCCGGGCAGGGGCAGATGGTCCAATCGGTACGTCCTATTATCGAGTCGTTTAATCAGTTCTGTGATGAGACGCCATCATGAACATTTGCGAAAGCCTGTCTGTCACTGCCAACCTTTTGCCCGATCAGATTGCGATCATTTTCGATGATCGGCAAATGAGTTACAGTCAATTAAACTCACTCTCGATCGCAGCGGCTGAGCAATTGGTCGAGTGCGGCGTTGAACCGGGCGATCGCGTTGCATTGATGCTGCCCAACGCGCCTGCATTTCCAATCTGGTACTACGCGGCGTTACGAATGGGCGCGGTCGCGGTTTCGGTGAGTACACGATTAGCGCCGACGGAAGTCGAATTTGTTGTTTCAGATTGTGGGGCAAAAGCATTTGTCGGCAGCGAAGCTGTTTTTGATACCGTTGCGTCTTTACTCGACAACTACACCCTGACCACTTTTTTCACGGACGATTCGTCGGGCAATCCGACGAAGTCGAATCATCGTGTCTCCCCGCTCGTCAGCCAAGACCCTGCCAACCATTGGCATCAAGCCGAGCCAGATGATCCCGCTTTGATTCTGTACACTTCTGGCACAACCGGATTCCCTAAAGGCGCGACGCTCTCGCATGCCAATGTCCGTTCGAATGTGCACGCGTTTAATCACCTTTGCGATATGCGGATGGAAGATTGCGTCTTATTGGCTGTCCCTCTATTTCATTGTTTTGGCCAGAATGCATTACTTAATTCAGTACTCAACGTCGGCGGCACAATTGTGCTTCAACAACGATTTGACCTCAACGAATCGAAGCATCTAATTTCCCAGTTTGGTGTGACCCAGCTTTATGGTGTCCCGATGATGTTTGGCTTGATGTTGGAAAGCTGTTCACCGGTTGATTTGTGCAGCGTTAATTATTGTTTTTCGGCTGCGGCGACTTTGCCAATTCAGACCAGCCAAGCGTGGCAGGAAAAATTCGGAATGCCGATTCATGAAGGCTACGGCCTGACTGAGACTTCGCCATTCGCTAGTTACAACCATCGGCTCAAATTTATCCCCGGTTCGATCGGCATGCCGATCGACTCAGTGGAGATCAAAATTGTTGATACCGAATCGGGTGCGACCTGTTTGCCAGGCCAACTTGGGGAGATCGCAATTCGTGGCCCAAATGTAATGCTTGGTTATTGGAATCGACCTGAAGAAACAGCGGAAGCCATTCGAGAGGGCTGGTTTTACTCGGGTGATATTGGCCGCCTCAACGAGGATGGCTATCTGTTTATCGTTGATCGCGTCAAAGATATGATCACCGTCGGGGGACTTAAGGTTTTTCCGGCCGAAGTGGAAAGGGTGTTGCTAAATCAAGCCACGGTTTCGCAGGCGGCTGTCATCGGCGTGCCAGATCCAGTGTTCGGTGAGCAAGTGGTTGCCTTCTTGGTGCTTGATACAAATGCCGATCAAGAAAGCAAAATACAAGCAATCGAACGATATGCTAAAGCGAATCTTGGTAACTATAAAGTTCCACGTCGGCTGATGGTGATTGAAGAATTGCCACGCAATCCCTCGGGCAAAGTTTTGAAAACACGTTTACGAGAATTGGCAGCTGAACATCCCGACGTCATGGCAGGAGTGGGGCTGGATTCCAAAGTGCCGCCGATTGCAGCGAATTTGCGCGCGGCGTCGCTTCGTGACAAACTCGCAACAACTTATGAATCAGAGAAAAATCGGGTTGCGATTGAGTTTCTACAGCAACAGGTACGGGAATTGTGTGAATTAGACAGCTCGCCGAATCCTGAGGCTACGTTTATCGAAGCTGGATTGGATTCATTGGCGATCGTTGGGCTCAGCGCACAACTGCAAGTCGAGGTCGGTCCGCAAGAGACCTTGCCGCCCACGCTTTTGTTCGATTATCCACGGATTTCAGACTTGGGTAATTTTTTGGTGGAGGCGATCGAGCCCGAATCAAAATTGGATTCCAAGCCACCGGTCGAAACGAATCTGAAGACAGCCGACGAGTTGAACAACAAGACCAAACTACGCTCTGAAGTCGAACAGATGAGCGAAGCGGAAGCGCTGGCAGAATTGATGAAAGAACTTGGGTAGCACTGCATGACCGACAACGTTGAACCACTCTCACCCAACAAACAAGCCCTGCTGAAGATCCGTGAACTGAAGCGGCAATTGGCGACAGCTGAGGGAAATAGGGACGAACCGATTGCGATTGTCTCAATGGCCTGCCGTTTTCCGCAGACTTCTGACACCCCCGAAAAGTTTTGGAAGTCACTGGTCGAACAGCAGGATTTGGTGGGCGAAGTTCCGGATGACCGCTGGGATCTCGATGCGTTTCATGACGATGACCCAGACGCACCTGGTAAAATGTACGCTCGCCAAGGAGTCTTTCTGGAAAACATCGATTTGATGGATCCTGAATTCTTTGGCATCTCGCCGCGCGAGGCGACTTGGGTTGATCCGCAGCAACGTCTTCTCATGGAAGTTGGCTATGAAGCGATTGAGCGTGCCGGTTGGATACCCGAGGAAATTGGAGACCATACGGGTGTATTTGTTGGTTGGATGCACAATGATTACCAAAACGAAGCCAGTGATTCGTTTCTTAACCTGAATCCGTACATTGCGACTGGGGCCGCCGGTAGCTTTCTTTGTGGTCGGTTGGCTTACTACCTTGGTTTGCAAGGCCCAAGTGTCGCCGTTGATACCGCTTGCTCTTCATCCTTGGTTGCTTTGCATCTGGCAATTCAAAGTTTACAACGACGCGATTGCGATCGAGCGTTGGTCGGTGGTGTCAATGCGATCTGCTCACCGACAACCAATATTTTAACTTGCAAATTAAAAGCGTTATCACCCCAAGGTCATTCGCGCGCGTTTGACGCCGATGCTGATGGTTACCTTCGTGGCGAAGGATGTGGTGTGGTGACAATCCGCCGATTAAGTGACGCTGAAAAAGATGGTGACTCGATCTTGGGTATCATTCGGGGGTCGGCCGTTGGCCATAACGGTTTCAGTAGTGGCTTGACGGCACCCAACCCGCGGGCTCAGGAAAAGGTGATTCGTCAAGCACTTGCTCGAGCAGGCATCACCGCAGAGCAGGTAGATTATCTCGAAGCTCATGGAACGGGTACCGAGCTGGGCGATCCGATCGAAGTCACTGCTGCTTCGGCTGCCTATTGTGCAAATCGAACGGCAGAGAACCCGCTGCTTATCGGTTCGGTTAAGACCAACATTGGGCACCTCGAAGCCGCTGCCGGGATGGCGGGTTTGATCAAAGTTCTATTGGCGATGGAAAACGGATCAATTCCGGGCCAGATGAATTTTGAAAATCCCAATCCGCACATTCCCTGGAAAGATATTCCGGTCAAGGTGTTAACGACTCCCACTGCTTGGCCAAACGAGAGCCGTCGCATCGCGGGTGTAAGTGCCTTTGGAATGAGTGGCACAAATGCTCATGTGGTGATCGAAGCTCCTGCCCAAGAAGATCAAGTTCAAACAACCCCCGCAGACCCGCAGACGGCTGGCGAAGAGCCCCCCGTAGTGATCACGCTTTCTGGCAAAAATGATGAAGCAATTTTTGAGATCGCCGATGCCTATGGCCAATCACTTTTGCAAGATAGTGGGACAAACGTTACTAGCTTTGCACTCGCAACCAACGTTGCTCGAAGTCACTTTGAACACCGAGCGGCGGTCACGGCAGGCTCCCGGCAGGAAGCGATTGCCTCGCTGCAATCACTTAGTCGGGGAAGCATTGCCTCACCTGTCTTTATGGCGAACCGCCGCCGGGCACCGCGAGTGGCTTGGCAGTTCACCGGTCAAGGCGCACAGTATGTCGGTATGGGGCGTCAGCTTTATCACTCGCAGCCTGTTTTCCGTTCGGCAATTGACCTCTGTGAGAAGCAGCTGAAATCAGTTCGTGAAGGCTCACTACTTGAAGTTTTGTTTCAAGGCGATGGTGAAAAATCAGCCATTCATGATACACATTGGACTCAGCCCACAACATTTGCCCTGCAAATGGGGTTGGCGAAATTGCTCAACAGCTGGGATTTATATCCGGACATTGTCCTTGGCCACAGCGTTGGTCAGTATGCGGCTGCCTGTGTGGCAGGCATTATGAGTTGGGAAGATGGGCTGCGATTGATCGCTGAGCGTGGACGGATGATTGGCGAGTTGCCCACGGGTGGTCAGATGCTGGCGGTGTTTTCGCCTGCCGATCTCGTCCAACAGGCGATTGCGGACGAACCCCAAGTATCATTGGCCGCATTAAATGGAACGCACGTCGTCATCAGTGGTGATGAATCAGCAATGGATCGGCTCGATCAAATGTTCGTTGATCGCGGCGTACGGACGAAAAAGTTGATCACGTCTCACGCGTTCCATTCACATTTGATGGACTCAATTTTGCAGCCATTTGCCAATTTTGCCGGGCAGATAAATTTTCAGCCCGCCAAGATGCCCCTGATCTGCAACGTCACAGGACAAGCCCTGCCGGCTGATAAAAAATTGGATGGTCATTACTGGGCAGATCACATTCGTCAGGCGGTCAGTTTTGCTCCAAGTGTTGAGGCATTGGCGGACCTAAGATGTGAGGTGATGGTCGAGCTTGGGCCGCAGGCGATTCTGACTCGGATGGCCGCTGCAGATTGGCAACAGCCGTCGGGTACACTCGTTAGCTGTCTGCAAAAAGGGGGTGATGACAACCATTCACTGGCTTCGGCCATTGCTCAACTATACGTACAAGGCGTCACTCCCAATTTTCGAGCGATGCACGCCGAAAAGGCGAGCCGATGCATCAGTTTGCCAACTTATCCTTTCCAGCGCCGCCGATTTTGGGGGCCGGATAAACCTCGTGCTGCTCACGCCGAGTACCATACGGCACATCCGCTTTTGGGGAGCAAGATCTCACTGGCGGGCACACAAAACGAAACGCGTTACGAAGGATACATTGATACCGACAGCCCTGCCTGGATGCCTGATCATGAAGTCATGAATACGACAGTGCTTCCCGGAGCTGCGCTGATTGAAATGGCGATCGAAGCGGCTGGATCCCAGGCAATCAAAAATGTCGTATTCGAGCAGCCCATTCGTCCTACTGGCCGAACTGCTTTACAGACAGTCATCAGAAAAACGGGTGAGGCTGAATCGCCAAAATTCAACTTGGAGACCTTTGCTGCCTCGGCGGGAAGTAAAAACTGGAATCGACATTTCACTTGCGAACTCGTTAAAAGTGACGGCCAGCGTCCGGACTTGATTGATCGAAGTGCGATTCAGGCCAACTTGGCCGAAACAGACTCGCCCGACAATTTTTATCAAAAGATGAAATCGATGGGTTTGAATTATGGCCCTGATTTTCGTTGCATTCAGGAGTTGCAGTTCTCCGATGAACAGGTGCTGACGCGTTTGCAGTCGACCGGCGACGTGCGGGGTTACACGATTCCGCCAACCTTGCTTGATGCAGCCTTGCATTCGTTGGCGATTGGTTTACTCAAAACAAATGATGATGACAATCTGTTTTTGCCTGTTGGCATTGGCCGCGTCGAGTGTTTCGCTCCAATCGAAGCAGAGGCTTGGTGTTCCGCTCATTGGAAAAAGAACGAAGGTCCCACGCGCGTAGCGGATTTGGTTTTATTTTCTGATCGGGGTGAGGTGCTGCTCAAAATTGATGACTTGACGGTTCGGCAAGTCAGTCTCACGGCGTTGCGCCAACTTAGTGGTGCCGGGGCCGAGAGTTTGGTTTACGAATTACAGTGGAAGCCGGCACGTTTAGCCTCGTCCAAACTGGAGTCCAAGAACTGGTTAGTGATTTCGCCTGATCAGGTGAATGCAGCTCAAGCGGAGTTGACGACTGGATTGGTCGAAAAACTGAAAAACTTAAACCACAGTGTCTCCACAGTTCAATTGGAGAGGGACGCTAACTTCCAGAGTGAATCTGAATCTGAGTTCCAGTTTTGCGGTCGATCAAGTGACAGTTGGAATCAGCTTCTCGATGCGTTGAGCCATGATAACGGTGAATCCCAAATTGACGGAGTTGCCTGGCTACTCGGAGATGAACATTCAGAACCATCGGTTGCATTTGATTATGGCGTTGAAGCAATTTTGACGTTTGTTCAGTCCTTGCTGAATCGCCAATGGCGGCGATTGCCATGTGGTTTGCAATTAATCACTCACGATGCGATTGACGTTGGAAAAGATTCACAGCCCGTTGATCCACGGCAAACCCAGTATTGGGGGCTGGGGAGAGTGATTGGAGCTGAGCAGCCTGAATTGCGATGTCGTTTATTAGATTTATGCGCTCAAGAAATGGCAGACGGAAAGGTGATGGACCTCGCCGCAGAGATCGCACTGACAGAAACGACGGATAACCAACATGCTATTCGCGCTGGGCAGTTGTTGGTGCCGAGGATGAAGCAAGCGAATCTTCCCAGCTCAACTCCATTTTCAGCGAGTGATGATGGCTGTTATCTAGTTACCGGTGGACTTGGCAAACTAGGGCGGCAAGTTGCCAAGTGGTTGGCCGAGCGAGGAGCCGGCCAGGTTGTTTTGGTTTCTCGGCGTAAGCCAGATGAGGAGGCCTGTGCCTTTATCAAAGCCATCGAACAAGCCGGTTGTCAGGTCGTCGTGCACTCAGCCGATCTTAGTTTGCGGGATGATGTTGAGAAACTGTTCGCTCGGTTTGGCAAAGACTTGAATCGTTTGGCCGGAGTGGTGCATGCCGCCGGTGTGCTGGACGACGGGCTAATTGAGTCGCTGACTCCCGAACGTTTTGAAAAAGTTCTCAAGCCGAAAGTGGTAGCCGCAAACCTGCTCGACGAACTGACTCGTGAATTGGATCTCGAACTATTCGTTCTTTACTCATCGGCTGCGTCCGTTTTGGGTTCACCTGGTCAAAGTAACTATGCAACGGGTAACGCCTATCTGGATGGATTAGCCAGTCGACGGCAACAAATGGATTTACCTGCACTATCCATTAATTGGGGACCCTGGACCGAAGGAATGGCGGACGATTCTCGAATATTGAAACGTCTGGCCTTGCAAGGGATCACCCCGCTGGGTGTCGATGAAGCTCATGCCGCCTTGGAGAAAATGTTGGCCAGTGGGACGGTTCAAGCGACTGTGATGGATGTGGACTGGAGAAGGATGCGGATTGGACCGACCGGTGAAGTTCCGACGATGCTGCAGGAACTGGTCGGTGGACGAAAAAAATCTCGCGCGGTCGATTCCGCACTGGTCAGCAAACTCAAACAACTTCGCGGAAATGCCCAACGAGAATTGTTGGTAAAAACCATTCAAGGTTCCTTACAAGGTATCCTTTCAACTCCGGAGGCTCCGGAAACAGATCGTCCGTTGATCGAAATGGGGCTCGACTCGCTAATGGCCGTCGAGTTTGGAACCGAATTACAGCAGATGCTGGGTGATCAATTCAACATTGGACCAACAATGCTGTTCGATCATCCAACGATCGACGCAATCAGCGATTTCGTTTTGGAGTTGGTTACATCAGACGACAGTGGTGATTCCACGGAAAAGAATCCGAACGCTGCCGCAGCCAACTCGGAAAATGAACCAAGCTTGCAAGTCGCGCGCGAGGACATTGCCATCGTAGGCTTGAGTTGCCGGTTTCCTGGCGCCCGGAATGTCGATGAGTTTTGGCAAAACCTGTTGCAGGGTGTCGACTCCGTTCGCGATATCCCCAATGATCGTTGGGACATTGAACGGTTTTACAGTTCTGATCGCGAACCGGGAAAGATGTACACTCGTCGCGGTGGTTTTTTGGAAGATATCGCGGATTTCGATGCATCGTTCTTTAATATCTCAGATCAAGAAGCGTGCTGGATTGATCCGCAACATCGAATGTTGTTGGAGAACAGTTATCGAGCCCTCGAAGACGCCGGGATTCCGGCTTCGCCGTTGGCCGATTCGAATGTTGGTGTGTTCATGGGCATCATGGGGTCTGATTACGCCTTTTTGCCAACACTTGATGATGAGGACATTGTAAAAGGTTTCCAGGGTGCCGGGCTTTCGCACAGCGCGGGCGTTGGAAGAATCAGTTTCCTGTTTGGATTTGAAGGTCCGAGTGTTGCCGTCGATACAGCCAGCAGCAGTTCGTTGGTTGCCGTTTACCAGGCGATGCGGAGTTTACAGGAGGGGAATTGTAACTTGGCTTTAGCCGGGGGTGTCAATGCAATTCTTGCGCCGGTCAATTCGCTACTGATGTCCAAGGCCGGTTTGCTTTCCCCGGACGGTCGCTGTAAGTCTTTCTCAAAATCTGCTGATGGTTTCGGCCGAGGTGAAGGCTGCGGGGTCGTCGTTCTTAAAAGATTGAGTGATGCTGAACGGGATGGGGACCGGGTCATGGCAGTCATTCGTGGTGGAGCCGTTGTTCATAACGGTTTCAGCAGTGGAATCACTTCACCCAGTGGTAAAGCACAAACACGGTTGATTGCGGCAGCAGTCAAAGATGCTGGACTCGCGCCCTCACACGTCCAGTACCTTGAGGCCCACGGAACGGGAACCGAATATGGTGATCCGATGGAGCTTGGCGCCGCCATCAAGATCTACGGCAAAGGTCGTTCCAAAGAAAATCCGCTGCTCGTTGGTTCAGTGAAAGCTAATATCAGTCATCTCGAGGCGGCAGGTGGTTCATCTGGGTTGATTAAAACGGTGCTTGCGATCCATCACGGAGTCATCCCTCCTCAAATTCATTTCGAAGAACCGTCACCACACATCCCGTGGAAACGGATGCCCGTCAAAATGGTTGATGAAAAAACGGAGTGGCCTGAATGTGATCGAAGAACAGCTGGAATCACGGCGCTGGGGCTCGTCGGGACGAACGCTCACTTGGTTCTGAGTTCGGCAGCCAACGGAGAGCAGGCGGCTGGTCGAGTGGTTGATTCAACAGCACAACAAGAACGGTTGCTACTTGTGAGTGCGCGGTGTGAGGATGCCCTGCAAGAATTGTGCGGACGCTATTGGAATTACCTTCAAACCCATCCGCAGACGAACCTTGATGATTTCTGTTTCACCATCAATGCAGGGCGAAGGCACTTTGAACATCGAATTGCATTGCGATTTAATACGCGGTCGAATGCCATTGAAAAGCTTCAACAGATGAGTGGGGGTGCCAGCGATCAGGTGTCTACAGACCATCACCACGGGAATGGTGCCGAACGCAATGGTTCAGCCCAACCTGGTTCATCAACTCAGATTTCCTCTTCGCCCAAAGTTGCTTGGATTTTTCATGAGGACGAGTTCGACATTCGATCAGTTTTGCAAGAACTCATGGCAAGCCATTCGGAGGTCGCCGATTTTATCAAAGCAGGTGAACAGCGACTCCAAGAGCATACATCGGGCTCAGAAGAGCCTTTCTCATTGATCGAAGCGATCGCTAATTCAGAGTCAGAGACCGAATCAAATCAAACACTCCAATACGTTCTTCACGCTAGTTTGGCCAAGCTTTGGCAGGCTTGGGAACTCCAGCCGGACGCCGCACTTGGTTTGGGAGTCGGGCAATACGCAGCGGCATGTGTTGCGGGGTGTTTGTGTTTTCTCGATGCGTTGGTTTTGGTGTATCAACGGGAATGTTTGCTCGGTAATCTCGGAAGTGATCCTGATTGGAATGCCTTCGAAGGATTGGCCGACCAATTTAATTTCTACCCGCCGAATTTGCCTCTGGTTTGCAGCGTATCGGGCGAAGTGGTGCCTGTTCACCGCTCGTTGGGAGGTAGTTATTGGCGAGAGCATGCAAATTCCGAGATCCAGCTGGAACAAAGCGTACAAGCACTTTCCTCGCTTGGGTGTGGGATTGGTTTGACTATGGGGCGGATTGCCCCGAACAGTCCGCTGCCGTCGATGTTCGAAACAACCACGCTTGAATTGATGCATTCGGTTTCATGCTCAGCCGATTCCAGCAAGGTGTCTGTCATGTCAGCACTTGGAGGCCTTTATCAACGGGGCTGCAATCTGGATTTTGCTGCGATCTTTGGGAAATCGAGCCCGCGGCCCTTGAGCTTGCCAACCTATCCGTTTCAGAAGAAGCGTTATTGGATCACTGAAATATCACAATTTATGAAACCTGAAGAAACACCGGAGTCGAAAACAATCCTCTCATGATTGCTGAAAATAAAAAACAAACCCCCGATTTCTTTGATGTTGTGATCCTCGGTGGCGGCCTTGCTGGGCTAACACTTGCACGCCAATTGCTATCGCAGCAGCCAGAATTGATGATTGCCGTCATCGAGAAACGCCAGTATCCAGTTTCGGAAACCACTCACAAAGTTGGTGAGTCTACTGTCGAGATCGGGGCCCACTATCTTAGTGAGCAGCTTGGTCTCAAAAAACATTTAACGGATGATCAACTCCCCAAATTTGGTTTGCGGTTTTTTTTCAAAGACGCCTTTCAAACCTTGGCCGAAGGCACCGAAGTCGGTGGAAGTTCTTTTTTTGCGGCTCCTAGCTATCAGGTTGACCGCGGTCGCCTCGAAAATTTTCTGGCGGAATCTGGTGCTGAGTTGGGAGCAACGATCTTCGATGGCGCCCGAGTCCGTGAAGTGATTCTCGACACATCGGAGAATGGAACGAAAGACACAAACCACCAAATTACATTTCTGCTTAACGGTGAGAAGCAAACGATCAGTTCCAGGTGGGTTGTTGACGCCAGTGGGCGGGCGGCATTCATCAAACGCAAATTGCAGCTCGAGGAAGATCTAGGACATGACATCAATGCCGCTTGGTTTCGTGTCGACGCCCAGATTCAGATTGATGCGTGGTGTGAAGACTCTGAGTGGCAGCAACTGACGGGCAAAGTGCCGCGGCGATGGCTCAGTACAAATCACTTGATGGGTGAAGGGTACTGGGTCTGGATCATTCCGTTGGCGACTGGGTCGACCAGCATTGGGATTGTTGCTGACCCACGTGTGCATGCCCTGAACACTTTTAATAGTTTTGAGAAGTGCATCGATTGGCTTGATACACATGAGCCGGAGTGTGCTCAAGCCATCGCTCCCCATTTAGACAAAATGCAAGACTTTCTGGCTATCAAAAAAATGTCGCGAGGATCCCGTCAAGTTTTCTCAGCGGACCGTTGGGGACTGGTCGGTGAAGCTGCTGCCTTTCTTGATCCGTTTTACTCGCCAGGAAGTGACTTTATTGCGATCGGTAACACGATGATTGGAAAGTTGATCGAGGATGATCTGGCAGGTAAATCACTCACGCATCTCGCACCAACTTTGCAAAGCGTCTTTTTGACCTTGTTTCAAAATAACTTACTGACCTATCGAGATCAGTATCCGTTGTTTGGGAATCCACGGATCATGTCGATCAAGTTTGTTTGGGATTATGCGGTCTACTGGGGATTCCCGGCGCTGCTGTATTTTAATGACAAACTGACCGACGCGGGGTTCATTCAATCGTTATCGCGCGGTGTGGAAGACATTCGCGATATGAATCTGAAGATGCAAGAGTTTTTTCGGAATTGGTTCGAAGCCGATCCGGAGGTGAACGCAGCACCGGCGTTCGTGGATCAAAGCAATATCGAAATCATGACTCGTTTGAATCGAGAGTTGACGGAGTCGTTAAGCGACGCCGACCTGCGTCAAAGATTCGCAGATAATGTGGATTTAATTCGAGACTTGATGTTTGAGATCACCAGTCGGGTACGGGAATCATTGCCCGAAATAGAAACTTCCATTGGTGAACAACCACCTCGAGAGCAGCGACTTGCTCCCGTATTTGAAATGCTCAATGTCTAACAGAGACTGAGACTTGAGAACTGCGTCGGTTGAGACTTTCGCCAAAGCGTGACTTCGAACGCCGCATCAACACAAAACCAATTTCACACCTTTCAACTAAACGGCAATTGAACGAATGCATGATGTCCCTTCAAAATCGGATGTAACCATTCTCGGGGGCGGTCTGGCGGGGCTTTCGCTCGCGCTGCAACTGAATCAAAAGTTGCCCAAGAGCAAGCTTGTCATTTTGGAAAAGCGTAAGCATCCGGTTCCTGAGGCGGCTCATAAGGTGGGTGAGTCAACCGTTGAAGTGGCGGCACATTATTTCGGGGAAATTCTCGGGCTTAAACAACACATCAAAGACGAACAATTGCCAAAATTAGGGCTGCGGTTTTTCTTTCCAAATGGCGACAACTCGCGAATTGAAGAGCGTCTTGAGTTAGGCGGAAAGCGATACGCTTCATGCCCCAGTTATCAGTTGGATCGCGGGCGTTTTGAAAACCATCTGGGTGACCTTTGCCGCGAACGCGGAATAGAATTTATCGACGAAGCAAAAATCAAAGATGTAACGATCAATAAACGGGGAGGTCATTGTGTTGATTTTGAGATTCAACGGCAGCCTGGTCAGATTCAAAGTCGCTGGGTCGTTGATGCCAGCGGACGTCGGGCCTTCTTGAAACGGAAACTCGGCTTGCAGAAACCTTCGCCTCATACGGCTAATGCAGCTTGGTTTCGATTTGGCCAGCACATCAAAGTTGACGACTGGTGTGACCAGCCGGCTTGGAGTGAGGGACATCAGGAGAAAACCGCCCGCTGGTACAGTACCAACCACCTGATGGGCAAGGGATATTGGGTTTGGTTGATTCCGCTGGCTTCCGGCTCAACCAGCATGGGAATTGTGGCTGCCGAAGAGTTTCATTCGCTTTCAGAATTTAACTCTTTTGACAAAGCGCTGGCATGGCTTGAGAAACATGAACCGCAGTGTGCTGCAGCCGTTCGGGAACATGTTGATGACCTTCAAGACTTTCGCGCGATCAAACATTACTCGACTGAATGCGAACAGGTTTTTTCTGCGAATCGTTGGGGCATTACAGGCGAGGCTGGTTTTTTTCATGACCCGTTTTACTCACCGGGCAGTGATTTCATCGCGTTTGCCAACACTTTTTTGACGGATCTGATTTGGCGAGATTTGACGTGGCGTGGATATCGGGTGCGAGCCTATTCATACGATAAAATTTACAAGCGGTTTTATTACGGCACTCTTTCGGCTTATCAAGAACAATATGAAATGTTTGGTAACCCGATTGTCATGCCGACGAAAATTCTTTGGGATTATCTTGTCTACTGGTCCATTACCGGATTTATTTACTTTCACGAGCGTATGTGCCACCAAACCATGTACATGCGGAATCTGGGGCGTCTTAAAGAGCTTTCCAAGATTAATCATTTCATGCAGAATTTCTTTCGCCAATGGCATGCGGAGACCGATGGCCAGACTGCAACAGGGTACGTCAATACGACTCAGATGCCGATCATCATGGAAATGAATTCACGGTTAAAAGAAGATCTTTCAGGAAACAAGTTTTTCGAACGATTCGCATTGAATGTCAAACAACTTGAGACGCTTGCCAGCGAAATTGTCGAGAGTTCGGGCATGCCTCTCGAATCGCCATTTAAGCCCAGTCGGCTTTCGTCGATTCGGTCGGATTCATTCGAATCTATTCTCGGTTCGACTTCGATTGAGAGCGAGTTGGGAGCGAAACCTCTTCATCCAGAGAGCGTTTCAGAGCTCAAGTAGATGGAGCTTGAAACAAATCCCAAGGCGGCTTTCTCAGCCTAGTCCAGTCACCCTTTAACTGAAATCACGTGACCAAGGCGAAATCAATTCGCTCAATCAAAGTGAGTGGGTTGACTTGGGGCATGGGATGTCTGTCGAATGGCGGCTTCTGATGTCACTCAACGGCCCCGTCCATTGAGGATACAATGTTAGACCACGTTCATGATTGGTCAGTCCATGCAGCCCATCCACTCTTTTACAATTACGGAAGACAAACAAATGGTGTTGGCTGCGTTGCGCCAATATTTACCCGATGATCCTTCTTGGTCGGCGGTTAAAAAAGTACTGCGTGCTCGTCGAGTGACAATTGGAGGAGTGCTGTGCGTGGACGAAGGTCGGCAGTTATCCAAGGGCGAAGTGCTTACGGTTTTTGACCATCCGTTGCCTCCACCTCCAACGGACAAGGACGTCAAAATCCGTCACGTTGATGCTGAATTGGTGGTCGTTGAAAAGCCCACCGGCATGGTAACCTTGCGGCGAAAACCGGATTTGACTTGGTCTTGGGCCCGAAAAAACTTGCAACCGACGCTCGATGAGTGTGTCCCTCGGCTCATTGGTAAGCATGCGGCTGAGAAAAACGAATCAAAACATACACTCCGCAAAATTCCCCGATTGTTGCCGGTACATCGGATTGATCGTGACTCAAGCGGGCTACTTGTTTTCGCTCGCAATAAAGAATCTCAAACTAAAATCATTCACCAATTTGCCCAACACAACGCGGTGCGAAAGTATTTTACGCTAATCCCCGGTTCCATTGAGGATCAAACGGTGGAATCTCAGTTTATCCGCGACCGGGGTGACGGGTTGAGAGGTAGTACCGCGGATACAACGATCGGCGAACGTGCAGTCACGCATTTTCGGACCCTGCGAAAAATTGGAGCTTACAGCGAATTGGAATGCCGATTGGAGACGGGGCGAACGAATCAAATTCGGATCCATTTGGCAGAGCTCGGACATCCAATCTGTGGCGATATAAAATACCGGGGGCCGTTTGGAAAGCCACAAGTGGCCGACGACAGTAAGATCCGTCGCATGGCACTCCATGCTGCCGATCTCTGTTTCAAGCATCCAACGACCGGAAAGTTGATGCGGTTTCAGACAAGTTGGCCAAACGACATGCAGCGATACTTGGATCGGCTGGAATTGTTGTCGAAATAGTCTGGCTGGAGAATAAGCTCCAACCCGCGGTAGTATCATTTCACTTGGCTCAAGCAGATTGGAAGGCTTGTTCAGAGGTTGGATCCCTTTCTATCTTCTCAGTCGGTATTACAATTTTGGTATGTTTGACCTTTGTTGTACCGTCCGGAACTGTAGCCATCCGCTAATTCAATCCAAAGATGGACTCAGTTGTGCTGCTGGGCATCATTTTGACCAAGCGAAAGCAGGCTATTGGAATCTCACGCAGCCACAGGACAAGAAATCGTCAAATCCGGGTGACAATCGAGAGGCTGTCATCGCAAGGCACCGTTGGCTCGAGCGTGGACATGGGGTCGGTCTGATCGCGGCTCTGAAATCGTGGCTTCCTGATGATGGTCCAAAAACACGAATTCTGGATCTAGGCTGTGGAGACGGCTCATTCGGTCGCTCGCTTTTTTCAGATCAGGCGGCAAATTTCTGCGGTATCGATCTTTCCAAGCCAGCCATCAAGCTCGCGGCGAAACATTGGCCTGAGGCGACCTGGGTTTTGGCAAACGCCGATCGAGGTTTACCAGTCATGGACGCGAGCGTGAACTGTGTACTGTCGTTGTTTGGGCGTCGGCCAGTTTCTGAAATCAGTCGCGTATTGAGTCCCAAGGGTTGCTGCGTCGTTGCAGTGCCAGGTGAAGACGATTTGATTGAGCTTCGAGAGCGGGTACAAAAAGAAGGTAGACGTCGCAGCCGAGTCGAAGCAATTGTTGAAGAGATGGAGGGCCACGGACTGTCATGCAGCGACCAAAAGCAATGGCGTACTCAAATCGAAATTGGCTCGGACGAAATTGCCGACGCTTTGGCAATGACCTATCGTGCTGGTCGACGATCTGAGAAGAGTCTTGTTGCTTCGATTGATGTCGCGAAAGTAACGTTGGCAGGGGATTTAATTAAGTTTCGGCGAAGACAAGATTAATCAACGCGGACAAAACTTAAAATTGCCCAAATGCTTTGCTCAAGGCATGATGCCTGGCACCCATAAAGGATCCAGAATGAGGCTGCGAGCGATGAGGGAATGAAGTCTCCCGATCCCAACTATTTTGCTTTCTCAATGACCTTCGCACCATTTTAAAGAATACAATCAATCAGGATTCTGACTCAGTGAGGAAGATCAGAAGGTCTGCTACTGCTGTTTGTTTTATTGCGGAGCGGAATAACTCATTGCCGATTCATCGACTCGAATGACCGTTGGCAACTTATTGAGGGATGGTTCGAGTCAGAGCACATTCAACACCCAAACGGACTGAAGATATGAAATCCATTCAGCACTTGATCACACTTTCATTGCTCTTGTTCACCCTTCCTGTTTTTGCTGACGTTCCGTCTCGATTACCCGACCCCGATGGCAAACCGGGTGACTCGACCAAACCGGTTAAGGTCTATATTCTCGCAGGCCAGTCCAATATGGTTGGGATGGGGAATCTCAGTGGGGCAAAAAATGTTTACAACGGGGTTTACTTCAGTTCAGATCCTGCGGTGCCTAACAAGCCGCTTCCAATTTATAAAGTCGGGAACTACAGAACCTCGATGATTCGGGTTTTCCTGCCCGACGGCACACCGACAATAAAACCCGTCGCCGAAGGTCAACTTGAGGTGCCGCAACAGGGAGTCTATCAGCTGCATTGCGGATTCGGTAAAAGCTCGTACAACGCGATGCAACTCAATGGCCAAGAAGTCTATCGGCGGAATGCGGGTGCTGAGCCGATCAAAAAGAGTGTGACGCTTGAGTCGGGCAAGCGTTACCCATTTAAGATCTCGGATTTCCAAGGGGCGGCCCCCCGATTCTGGCTGCAAAAAATGGACCTGCTAGGTAATGGCGATTTGGAAGCAGTTGCCAAGCGAGAAGGGAAATTTCCTTGGCTGGTTGACGCCCAAGGTAATTGGTCGGTGCGAAACGATGTCTACTTTCAAGAGGCGCGGCTCGCCAAAGATGGTAAAGGCTCGCCTCTGTCTGCCACATCGAATAACGGAAAGTCGATTGGGCCGGAACTCGGCTTTGGCCATGTTCTTGGTACGTTTCATGACGAACAGGTGTTGCTGATTAAAACCGCTCAGGGCAATCGCGCGCTTGGCTTCGACTTCCGTCCGCCATCGAGTGGACGGACCGATCTGGATAATAAGTTCGAGTCACTCGAATACAAGCTCATGATTGAGGGTGTACGCAAAACACTTAACAATATTGATAAGGTCGTTCCTGGATACAATGGGCAAGGCTATGAGATTGCCGGTTTTGTCTGGTTCCAAGGTCACAAAGATAGCTTCAGCGAAGTACTGATCGCGGAATACGAAAAGAACCTGATCAATCTGATCAACGACGTTCGCCAAGAGTTCAAGGTTCCGAATCTGCCGGCTGTCATCGGATCGAATGGGTTTGGTGGCTACAATATGCAGGACAAGTTTTTGAAGATTTTAGAGGCTCAGATGGCGGTGGGTGATCCTCAGAAACACCCCGAGTTTGCAGGTACGGTGGCGTCGGTTGATACACGCCGATTCTGGCGAGAGGTCGAAGAATCACCAAAGAGTGAAGACTATCATTACAACCGCAATGCCGAGACCTACGTGCTCATTGGAGATGCCCTCGGTCGTGAGATGGTTGAATTATTAGGTGGCAAAACGGAACCACTTCCGCTTGCTTCTCGACCCGAGCGAATCGCATCGGAGCAGAAGACAGTCTCCTCGGACGAAGAAAAAGCGGCAGCTGAAAATGCACTTAGACCGATCATCCTCGATGGTATTGCGGCGTCCTATGTCGCTAATCCTCGGTACCAAGCGTCTTTGCTCCAGGAAGCCAACGGCGAGCGACCCCAACGATTTAACCAGTTTCTCCGCGGATCGATGTATGGCCTCATTAATAGTTATCATGCGGCCGGAATCAATGAATACGATTGGCAGCCCTTCGGTCCAAACTGCGACAAAATGAAATGGGAATACTTCAGTTTTGATCCTCCAGAAACGATGTCAACCGAAAAAGGCAACCGTTATCGAAAGGTGACGTACCCGCAAGGAATGGAAAACTGGCACTCTCCTGACTTCGATTCAACCCAAGCCGGCTGGAAAAATGGCTTGCAACCATTTGGGCAACTCGCTGGCAAGCTTGCACCGATTCAAGAATCTTGTTCTGCGTCATTTTGCCGATGTGGTGAGCAGCCAAAAACGCTTTGGGAGCATGAAGTTTTGTTGGTCCGAGGTACATTTGAATTACCTCCTTTGAAACCGGGGCACCGCTACCGGATTGTTGTTGGCGGTGCCGCGCACGTTAATTCAGGTGAGGGATATGCGATCTACGTTGACGGGAAATTATGTGCCGAGTCAAAAACGGGCGTACCTAATCGGCAAGGTGGACAACCTCGTGGCGGTTACATTTATGAAGACCTTCGCCCTCAATTGGAAGATGGTAAGGTAACGATCGCGGCGAAAAGTTTTCTCCGCTACAACCATCCCCGTCATGGTGTTCAGCCACCACGCGGACATTTCTCGCTTCAAATCGAGGAGCAAAAGTTACCGCCGTTTGTTGTGTCGGGAGAAGAAAAATAAGAATGTCTCCAATCACTCAATTTTTGTTGGCGTGGACTTTCTTTGCAATCTCGACGTTGTCACCGTTGGTGACTGCTGCTGATCGTCCCAATGTTGTGGTCATGATGGCGGATGATCTTGGTTACCGAGACTTGTCTTGTTACGGGAGTAAAACGATCCGGACTCCAGCACTCGACGCCCTGGCCAGAGAAGGGGTTCGGTTGACCAGCTTTTATGCTGGGGCCACGGTGTGCACTCCATCACGGATGGCGCTATTGACGGGCGCCTATCCACCCCGTGTCGGCTGGCGTGGCGGCGTGATTGGCTACAAGATCAAAGGCTCTAACGGACTCGCGGCAAAAGCTGTGACAATGGCCGAGATATTCAAGGGAGCTGGCTATGTGACAGGGATTTGCGGCAAGTGGCATCTGGGTGATGCCGCTGAAATGCAGCCCATGAACCAAGGTTTCGATTCGGCTTTTTACATTAAACGAAGCAATAACCAGACGACAAAATTATGGCGGGGTGACGAGCTGGTCGCCGATCCATTCGATAATCGCCGCCTGACTGAGCAATTCACCCACGAAGCAATCAAGTTCATTCGCGAAAACCAAAGCAATCCGTTTTTCCTTTACCTCCCGTTTACCGCACCCCATTTCCCAGCACAGGCACATCCTGATTGGCAAGGCAAGTCGTCCAACGATGCTTACGGTGATGTCGTCGAGGAGCTTGATAGTCGCGTTGGCGAGATATTAAAAACGCTGCAGGAAGAAAAACTGAATCACAAAACAATCGTGGTTTTCCTCTCCGATAATGGTCCCGAGCCGGGACAGCGAAAATGGGCCTCTGCCCAGCCGTTTCGCGGTCTTAAATGGACGTCGCTTGAAGGCGGCACCCGCGTCCCTTGTATTTTTCGGTGGCCTGGGGTCATTCCTGAAAATCGAGACTCTGATGAATTGATCGCTGCGATTGATCTGCTGCCTACCCTGACTCGCGCCTGCAACATCGAACTAAAACCAATCGCAGAGGCGATTCCGAAGATCGATGGTGTTAGTGTCTGGAAGACGTTGATCAATGAGCCAAACGTGATCCACGCACGGGAGAGCCTGCTGTATTGGAATGGCTGGGGTATTCCCGAGGCAATCCGAGTGGGTGATTGGAAGCTTTACTTCGCCGAGGTGAAAGGGATTGCGGACTCAGGGCAAGGTCCGGTGCTGATCCACCTGCCCGACGATTTAGACGAAACCTCGAATCGGGCACAAGAATACCCTGGCAAGGTTGAGTCAATGAAGCGGCTCGCTGAAAAATTAATCGAAAACATCAAGAGCGATACGATACCACTTGGTGGTGCAAACCAGATGAAGTAATTAACTTCATGCACTGCCAAATGGGTTGTCTATCGAGGGCTCGATCCGAAATAATCCCGTTAATAAAACTCTCACGTTAATAAAACTCTCACGTGGTACCATGTCAAAAGTTAATCGGCGTCGTTTTCTTCAGTCAACCTCTACTCTTGCGTCAGCGGCCGCGTTGGGTGTCTTTTCCAGCTCGTCGTTAGCACGTTCGGCATCACCCAACGAGAGACCACGGTTTGCCTTGATTGGTTGTGGTGGCCAGGGGACCGGTGATGCTCGCCGAGCTCTCGCATTTGGTGATATGGTGGCTGCCTGTGATGTGGATTCTGCGCACTCGGCTTATGTTAAAGATATTTTCACCAAGCGACTCGGCAGACAAGGAAAAAAAGCAAACATTGAGACTTGCGACGACTATCGTAAGATCATTGATCGCGATGATATTGATGCGGTCATTTGTGGTACGGTTGACCATTGGCACGTAAAAATTGCGGTTGAAGCATTACGTTCAGGCAAGGACGTTTACTGCGAAAAACCGCTAACTCTGACGGTCGACGAAGGTCGAATTATTTCGAAAGTTGTCACCGAGACGGGCCAGTTACTTCAAGTCGGGACACAGCAGCGTTCCGACGAACGGTTTTTGAAAGCCGTCATGATTGCGCATTCGGGGCGGCTTGGGAAAATCAAAAAGGTCACCGTTGGTCTCAACCACAATCCATTCAGCAAACCGATTCCCGTGGTCGGACCCCCCAAGACACTCAACTGGGATCGCTGGAAAGGACCTACCGAAGACGTGCCCTACCGTTTTCTAAAAAACGGAAAAGACGGACAGGAACTCGTGCGAAATTTGGGCGATGGAAGCATTGATGCCTCGAATTGCCATAAGGAGTTCCGTTGGTGGCTTCAATACAGTGGAGGTAAAATGACAGACTGGGGTGCTCACCATGTCGATATTGCCCAATGGATTATCGACCAATGCGGCCCCGGGCAGGGACCGACGACCATCGAGCCGGTGATGGTCCAAACGAAAGTCCCATTTGATGAAAATGGAAACCCAACCCTTGATGACCGGTATAACGCCCCCCATCGGTTCACCGTCCGTGTTCAGTTTCCCAAGGACGTCCTGATGGAGATCACGAGTGAGGGACGAAATGGGATTCTTGTGGAGGGCAGCAAAGGCCGGATTTTCGTCAACCGTGGTACCATTGCCGGCAAGCCAGTCGAAGATCTCGACAACAATCCGCTTCCAGGTGGGTGGCTGGAAGACATTTATGGGGGACCGGTCGTGGAGCATGTCAACAATTTCTTCGACTGTATCGCCAGCCGAAAAAAGCCGGCATCCGATGTTTGGACTCACGTTGCCTCAATCAACACTTGCCACTTAAGTAACATCGCGATTCGCTTGGGGCGGCGAATTGAATGGGATGCCGTCAATCAAACCATCAAGGGCGATGCGAAAGCAAATGCAATGCTGGCAAGAGACAGTCGCAAGGGATATGAAATCGAATTTTGAGAAATAGTGGAAGCACCGTTGATAAAGAATAAATTACTATGACCAAAACTTTTCAAGTCAGTCGTCGCAAGGCAATTCAAGCCTCACTCGGGTTGGCCGCTACAACGCTTTGTCCTGGTACTATCCCTCGGGCACTTGGGTTCAAAAGTGCCAACGCTCGCCCACGCATTGGCGTGGTGGGGTGCGGTGTTCGCTGGGATAAGCGAGTCCATGAGGCCGATGGCCGCTATGGAGTCGGCAAAGAATTTCCTAAATTTGGCGACATTGTTGCCGTTTGTGACGTCGATGCGAAACGGCTTGATCGGGCAACTGGAATCGTGAAAGAGTGGCATGGTAAGTTGCCAACCAATACCGGTGATTATCGAAAAATTATCGACGACCCCAAAATCGATGTCGTCCATATAAGTACTCCCGATCATTGGCACGCCAAGGTCGCCATCGAGGCAATGTTGGCAGGAAAGGATGTCTATTGCGAAAAGCCAATGACCCTGACGATCGAAGAGGGACAGTTGATCTGCGAAGTCTGTCAGAAGACGGGCGCGGTGTTTCAGGTTGGAACTCAACAACGAAGTACCCCTCAATTTATCAAAGCGATTGCCTTGATCCGCGAAGGTCGTCTTGGCAAGTTGCAACGTGTCCAATGTGCGATCGGCGGAGCACCAACGAGCCCGGAACTCCCCTCAACGACACCGCCGAATTACTTTGACTGGGATCAGTGGCTCGGGCCAGCGCCCCAAGTGGATTATCACTTTAAGGGAGGTGCTCCAAATATCATTAAGTCCTGGTCGCGTGGGCATTATGAATTTCGTTGGTGGTACGAATATTCTGGTGGAAAACTGACTGACTGGGGGGCCCATCACATCGATATTGCAACGTGGGGCATGGGTAAAACAGAGACCGGACCGGTTTCCGTTGATCCGGTGTTTGTCGAGCACCCCGTTGAATTCAAAGACGGCTATCCATTAAGTCGCAACAGGTACAATACGGCAACTAAATTTAATATTAAGGTGTTGTATGACGACGACGTGGAGCTTGTCATTCGTCACGATACTGACAATGGGATTCTGTTCGAGGGAACCCAAGGACGAATTTTTGTTAATCGTGGAAAGTTAAAAGGTAAGCCAGTTGAAGATCTAGAAAGTAACCCTTTGCCTGAGGGCGCGCTGGAAAAAGTCTACAAAAGTCGCGAGCTGACTGGCCATGTCGCAAATTTCTTTGACGCGGTTGCCAGTCGGAAACAGCCCATCTCCGACGTGTTCAGTCACCATCGCGCATTAACCACTTGCCACTTGGCTGGAATCGCTGCTCGTGTCGGGCACAAGATTCAATGGGACGCCAGAAAAGAGCAAATCATTGGCGACCCGCTCGCCCAATCTTTGGTGGCCCGGGAGAAACGCAAACGATTTGAAATCGAGATGTAAATCCTTCCGCGTCGTAGACTCACCTCGAGGCAGATACAAGGTAACGTTTATTTATTGTTTTGATTCTTGTGGTTCTTGGGCACTGAGGATGGTGTCCTTCAGTTTTTCAATCGCATCCAATTCGGCGGTCCGCAAGCTCAGCCACCCGTCCCTGCGGTTGACCTCTAAAAAAACATTTTGTGCGTCCGCGAGGGCCGCCTCCCAGTTCTCTAACGCCATGTAGAGCTTGACTCTGCTGCGTTGGTGCGGAATCGAAATGGGCTTTGCAGGTTTCTTTTTTTGATCAGGTGTTGTTAGCTCTTCAACGGGCGCGAGTGCAAAAGTAAGACGCTTGGCCTCCTCAAGATCGCCACGTTCAAGCGCTTCATCAACAGCCTGTTCGTCGTGCCATTCGATGACATTCTGGATCACATTACCTCGATGACCAATCCCCATCGTGAGGCCTGACAACGCTGCCGCGATAGTGCCATCGGGTCGAAGAATGACAATGTTAGATTTTTCGTCTTCGCCAAGGATGCCCAGTTGGTGAACGAGTCGGTTTTGCATCCCGCCGGGTACGAGTAACGTCTGAATTATGTCTGGTTTGGTTTTCTTTTTCAAAGCCGCATCCGTGTCGGGAGCATCATCCAGAACAGCGGCAATAAGACGGACGTCATTGAAGGGGCGGGCCTCAGCGAATTCGACGGTGCTTCTTGGAAAGCCACTCCCATCAGCGTTGGAGGCAAAGCAAATCACGGTCCACTTGCCAGCGGTTTTCTCAGGAATCGAAAATGTCTCACCCTCGCTTGTTTTGAGTTCAGCATGCAAGGTGCGGTTCGCATCTTCTGGCTGACCCCATCCGAGGAAATACGACTGGCGTCGGCCATAAGTCCAGCCCGCCACAAACGGAGGGTGATACAACCAGTAGCGGTGATAGCGGTCGAGCATAAACGATGTCGCGGTCCACAGTTGTGGGTTATTGGAATGCTCTTGCAAAATGTCTTGGCGGTACTGCTCGTGAAGCCTTCGATCACCGGCACCTAACGCGAGAATGGCTGCTGCAGCAACCGCCGGACCAGTCCCCTGCCCTGTCCCCTGATCTTGTTCGAACTCCTGGATAAGCTCGCTAATGACGACTGCTGGGTCGGCATTGTCGGTGCGAAGTTTTTGCATGGCAATGCAGTACTGGGCGATGAGATCGGTGCCAGAGGGGTAGCCTTTGGCTAACGCGTCCTTGGCTAAGCTGACCGCCTCGTCAAAATATTTTCGATCGGCGTTGAGCTTCCAAAGTCCCAACAAAGCGATGATGCGTCGGTTATAGACAATCCAAAGGTCAGCCGCCTCGGGGTGTGTGGCCATTGCCTCTCGACAGAGCGCGTCGGCTTTCTCATAACTGGCTTTGGCTTGCTCGAACGGTGTCCGGTAACGAAAGGGCGGCTTGATAAAGCAAGCTTGGATTGCGGCGAGTTTGTCCTCAGGCACCGAATTCTCAGTCCGCACGAGTTGGTCTTTGCTGGATGTTCCAAAACGACTTGCCTTCCATTCGGGCGGTGCGGCCGGGTTGAAGTCTCCCTCGACATCGAGGATTAGAAACTCCCCGGAGAACATTGACTGGAGTTGGGTGGTGTACCGCGGTTTGGTCCATAACCGGGCAAGTGCAGATTGTAAGTTTCGTTCATAGCCTCTGCTACGGCGACCGCCGGACAGGAAGAGCGCCGAATAACCAGTGGGGCTGACCGTGATAATTGCCGGGTCTCTCCGCGCATACGCTTGATAGATTGGATTGTCCCGCCCGTTGGGCAATCGCAGCGCCGGCCAGTCGAGCCCCAGTTCGCGGAGCATTCCTTCTCCCGCGTCGGGAAGATTGTCAAGATTCAAGCTGACGAACCGGTACCTGCCGGTTACTTCGGCCGCCATCGCTTTCCAGGCCACTGCCAGTTCTTTTAGATCTTCCTCGCCACCGTTATCCTTCGACCAAAAATAGATCCCGGTCGTCGTACCCAGATAGTCCATTGGGAACCGAACTATCTTACCGTCGGACTGCTCAAACTGACCGATGAATGGCGCTCCAAAGACCTGGCCTGCTAATTTGTCCCGCTGAAAATTAATCATTTCGAGGTCCCCCGCAAATCGCTCTGCGATGACTTGGCGCAGGTGATTGACGAGTTTGGTATCTCCAAATTCAAGTGCCATCAGCATCGCGATGCGGATTACTTTGGGCTCTACTTCGGTGTCCTGGTAACGCTTGACTAACGGTCGGAGTGCATCTGCCCGCGCCTGCACATTTGCCCCTTGCCGAGCCAACTCGGCCTGCGACAACAGCAGGTCAGCATCCAGTCTCACCGCCGCATATTCATCCGGAGCTTCGGCCAGCTGCCGACTTGCTTCGATCAGTTCTCTGCGATTGCTTGCTGAGCCGTCGAGGCTCATTAACTCTCTCTGGCTCCGAAAGAGAATTCCGAGGACCTCAAAACGATTGGGCGCTTTCGGGTAAGTCTTGAGCAGCGAGTTCCCCTCACGGATGACTCGCCGGACAGCGAGCTTTCTTCTTGCCGCCGAGACCCCCTTCACTTGATTGTCTAGCTTTGACACCATGTCAGTGATCTTGGCGTCTGGAATAGCCGGAGATTGATCCTGTGCTTCTACCCAGAACGCACCGGTCCAGACCAGCATGAAAATTGTCACGATTTGGGTCATCCAACGTCGTTGATTCATCGCACAGATTTCCTTTGTTGGCGTTGGTTTTATTTCGCAACTGGCTTGAGCGAAAATTCTTTGATGCTCACGCCGCGATTAGGAGCTCGGCAGGTCAACATGATGCTGTTCCTGCCTTCCCGAAGCTCGACGGTTTGTGGTTTTGTTTGCTCCCACGCGCCTTTGGTGTAGGGAAGCGGTACGTCAACGAGGGTTCGCCGATTGAGCCGAAAGATGACTTGCTGTTTTGTGGATACGGTAGCGACGCGTGCGACTAGCTCGTATTTTCCAGCTGCCGGTAGCTCAATGGTGTAACGGAGCAACTCGGGACGAACTCCAAGTCGGGAGTAATGCACTTGCACGCCTCCTCCCCAGCTCTCGATGAAAGCAATCTTGTCGGTGCTGTTGGTCGGGCGGGAGCAAGCAGCCGCCGGAATGGTGAACATTCCATTTTTGTCAACGACG
The DNA here is from genome assembly GCA_029247405.1 of Mariniblastus sp. Taxonomy (GTDB): domain Bacteria; phylum Planctomycetota; class Planctomycetia; order Pirellulales; family Pirellulaceae; genus Mariniblastus. The sequence goes on along the minus strand of JAQWLH010000108.1, from coordinate 64,960 downwards.
ATCTTTCTATCTTCTTCGGAAATCTGGATGGACTCTGCTTTTTCGTCACCGAGCAGCTCGTCTGACTCACCAAGTTTCATTCCGCCAACCAACTCAAGCGCCTCGACCTCGGCATCGGCAACAACCGCTCGCTTTTTGTAAAAAGCCAAGCCGTCCCAAAACCCGCCGCCTTTGCCGTAGTTTCGGATGCTCACATTCTCCTCTCCCATGGCATCCCCGATCCATTGTGCTCTGAGAACCTTCAGGTACTCTTGCGGATGTTCCCGCGCCTGCGAATCAAGGAGAAAATCCAATCCGGTCCATGGACCGCACCAGTTCATCGACCACCAGCCACCAAAGCAGACCACCCAACCGTCAGGTGTCCAATGGTTCATTGCCGCATGTCCCGTCTGTGTCGATCGTCTCGATGGGATTCCAAACGCGCGAGAGACGGTGCGCCCAAAAAATGCTCGTGGCCCACACTTACCCCCACCCGCGACGATCTGCTGGGATTTTGTCCCCAATTTGGGATCCCAGGTTGGGCTCTGATAAGGGACATCGCTTTTTACAAAACGTGCGTAGCGCCATTTGTAGTCAGGATTAGCAATGTGGTCCGGTCGGTAATTACGAAGCATCTCTCGCGTCCAGCCAAGATCTTCATTGGTGTACGGGTCATTGCTGATGAAGCGGCACTCCCAAGTGTTCATGTCCTTGAAGGAGGGGTCCAATTCACCCGCCACGTGGGCTTTTTCATAATGCAAATAGCGTGAAACCTGGCCGTCCGGCGTTTCGTAATCAGAGTAAACAATCCCATGGACGCCACCTTTGTCTTTGCCCTCTAACCAAGGTTGTTGGAGAGCCGTACCCAGGGCCAGTCGTTGATAGATGCTTCCTAACTGACGAGCGCGTTGGCTGGACTCGAGTAATTCATGGTAGACCTGCATTGCCTCGCCATATTCACCGCCGTTTGCTCCCCCTGCAACGAGTATCTGTTTCATCAATACTTGATCGGCAAAAAGTTGGTCGAGCAGACGTTTCTCCTCCTCGCCTTGCTGGGCAAACTCGGCTAGCCCGCGCGGCGTGCCATGTCTGATGATTGCAGAGGTCATCAATTTTGAATCCAGCGTGTTATTTTCAAGAGTCCCGTCCACGTCATTGAGAATGACTCGCGCGGCATCAAGGGTTTTGGCCTCTGCGAGAGATTGGCTGGCGTCATACGCTTTCCTGACCTGTACGTCAGCATCCTCACCCGGTGGTTTGAGGCGGGCCAATGCCGAGCGGGCATCCAAAAACGCCGCCTTCTTTTGAGCCTCGATCCCAGGCAGAGATTTCACCACCTCAGCCCGCAGCGAATCGAGCAACGCGGAATAGTGTTGCTCGAGCTTCTTACCCTGTTCGGTAAGTGTCACTGCCGGTTCCTGAGCCGACAATGAGGCAGCCATTGACAAGCTCAATAGGAGAGTCGTCAGGCACAAACGCAGGCTGGTTGAATGGAATGGTATTTTCATTTTAGTTTGCCTTGTGTTTCAATGACTTTTCCAGCGTTTGCGGATTCTTTACGAATCAATTCCACGGCTTTCGCCGCAAATCGCTCGCCCAAGATTTTAATTTTCGCTTGTGGGTAGTGGACGTCTCCACCCGGTTTATCCGCTTCACCACCATTAAGATCGTCCGTGTTGATCCAAGCACCCATCTCGTGGTCTTCTCCGAGTTTGACCTGCACTTTGCGAACGTTCCTCCAGTGGGCGTTGTCCATTTGAGCGTCACTGAGACGACCAATCACGAAGTTTAAGTCGTCTCGTTTCAGGTCGGTCTTCAGCCTACCTAAAAGCCTCAAAAAACTTTGTTCATACACTTCTTCCAACCCTCGTCCAGCATCCGATTCACCCTGCATCCAGATGAATGTGATTGTGTCATAGGATTGATCTTGGGTCGCACTCTGGATTGCTTGAATTAACGGCCCATAAAGCTGGCCGTGCTGCTGAAAATGCTTTTTCTCAGGAGCCCCTTTGCCAGGAAATTTGTAGTTGCTTGGAAACTGGTAGTGCTCGTCCCAAAAACGGATGCCCCGACCGGACTTGGAACTGCGGACAACAGTAACGTTCTGATCGCCAAACACACCCTCGACGGCTTGTGCAAAACTGGCCTCAAGACCGCCCGTCATATTTGACTGACCTGAAAGGATAAACAAGTGATTTTCAGATTCCTCGGCACCTGCATTGTTTGCCAAGATCAAGACGGTTGCTGCCACACCTATGAGGAGGCGCCCAAGGATGGTTGTCGCACTGATCCGGGTCTGATTTAGAGACTGAAATCCGTTTTGCCTGACGTGATTCGGGTGATTGAATTTGTCCATCTGTTTTACCTTTGATAAACCGGGATGTACCGATGAGGCGTTCCGAGAATGATGATCGACATTGGAGTTTTATGCGGATAATCCCCTTCCTTTTCCTGCCACGAACCATCGGGCTGTTGCAACTTGATCAAGGAGTCACGGATTTTGGGATACCATTTGGCATACCTTTCGTCGCCCGCCTGAACCATCGCTTGCATTGCGTAATAGTGCGAGTAATAGAAGTGGCCATTATCTTTTCTGGAAAACATCTTGGGGTTATTTTCAAGTGAGTTGAGCGCGGCGGTGACCCACTCGGTGTCTCGATTACCAGCGAGTTGGGCGGCGTAAACACCACCGGCTGTGCAGGCCATGGTGTAGCCTTTTCCCTGATAGCCGAATCCGCCAGTTTTTTCATCCCATGCTTGATCACGCAAATATCCTGTGACTCGGTCAATCGTTTCAGTAGGAACTAAGACCCCCGCTTCTCTCGCTGACGCCAGTGAGACAAACACCATTGCCGTGACGGAGGTGTCTTGCCCGGCATCCGGTCGCGGCGCGTATCGCCAACCACCTAACGGGCTTTGCGACCTGAGGATGATTTGGACGGATCGTTCGAGTGCCTTCTGGATGGCTTGGTTGTCTTCAGGATCTTGGGTCATGCCCCATAATTCTGACATGGCGATCGTGAAGAGTCCGATTTCATACATCTTCACACCCATGGCACCGCTGGGTGAGTCTTTTGATTTTTTTAACAGGAAATCTTTTGCACGGTCCAGTGCTTTGCGGTTGCGACCAAACCCCGGGAATTCACCCTTCACCATGAATGCCATCAGCCCCAGACTGGTTCCTGCGATCGCGTAGTCACCATTGGCGGAAGACCACGAGCCATCGGCGTTCTGACTGGCGAGCAGCGATTGCAAGCCGCGATCGATCGCCTGCTCCGCCTCCTTGGTCAGTTCAGGTGCTTCAGTTTCAGCAGCCGCTGGTGAGTCTTGAGCCGAAAGCGGCAACACGAAGATGCATGTTACGATCAAAAACAAAATATTTTGCAATAGTCGGTGGTGGATCGTATTCATTTGGCAACTCTCTCGTAGTAGTTTTTTAGCAAGCCGCGATATTCCAGTGGCAACTCACGGGCAAAGTTTTGGTTCAACGCTGCCCGATTGCGATCACCCAAAACTTTCCACTCAGTACGCTTGTCTTTAGGGGCTTCACCGCTCACAAAGTCAGAAATAAAGCCCGCGGCAAAGGCTGACTCGCTGTCACTACCGGGGCCATCATCGGTTGGAGCACCCTCCGTGCCGGCCGATATCGCTGCCGCGGTTTCTAAGATCAACGCCTGTTCCACAATGAATTGCCGAAGCTGAGTGTCGGCAGCTTTTTGATTGAGTTTGACCTCGTTCCAATCCGATGCTTGCAAGGCGGAGACCGCGGATGACAAATACTGAAGAGCAGAACCCAGCTTGGGATGCGGCTGCTCCTCTTCGACCAACTGCTTGCAGCGCATCTCCAGCTCGCGTTGTTTTTTAATCAAGCTCGCAATGTCGTCTGCAGGGGTGGTCGATGTTTGTCGGAGCAGTCCTTGATGAACACTAGCCACTGATAACACATCAATCAAACGTATAAGTTCCTTGGGTGATTGAGCTGTGATTTCAATACTTGGAAGCCCATGGAGCATGCGGATTGTGGGCAACAAGACCTCTGCATTGGCCACGAGTGTCAAATGAGCGAGTTCCAACTGCTTGACCGCTGCCAATGTTTCGTTGGCCTCCATTGGTTTCAGTGCGGCGTTAATTTGTTGCTCGGCAATCGAGTAATCCCCGAGTCCCGTAACTTTTTCCAATTGCTGACCATATGTTTTTGCCTTGGCTGCTATGGCACGCTGTTCTGCCACTAGGGCTGGCATTGTTTGAGAGCTCGCCGTTTTGACTTTTTGTGAGAGCTCCTCAATCTGAAATTGCATCATGGCAGAATCCGACAGTGAACGGTGCAGGAATTCCACTATCTCCGCGACATATCCGGTCTGCGTTTGTACGGCCTGAACCAGAATCTGTACTTCGGCTAGTGATTCGGCGGCCACCTCCTGAGCGTCGACGGCATCAAGCAGGTCTCCGTCTTCGAGCGAAGCCATCGCATCTTCGAGATCTGTCCCGGCGAAAACTAGTGGTGTGCCGACGTCCAGCCTTGCCGCAACCAGATCCAAAAGAGGGGCCACATCAACCAAACACTTTTGCAGGTTGCTAAACACGGGTAAAAGACCCGCTGTCTGCTCCGCTTTGACCGCCTCGGTTGCCACAATAAGATCGCGTTGTTCGGCGACGATGTCGGTCACATAGCCTTTGGCAAATCCGACCGCTCGCTGGAACATGTAAAGGTCCTGCAATAAATCGAGACGCTCACTTTGAGCAGCGACTAGCGAGCGGGCTTGGGCCAATGCATCAGCCCCCTGTTCCTGATGCTCGAAAGCATCGTCGAGCAGGTTGTTTTTGAGTGCATCGACAGCTTGGCCCATCGCTTGTTCAACCTGGTTGAGTCGGCTGATAATCGGCAGCACATCTTTTTCTGGTAACAATTGGTTTTGCTCGAAGAGTTCCTTTCGGAATCCGGCGACCTCCTCGGTCAGAATCTGTTGAGGCTCGGCCAAGCTCTCAACTTTTTTTCCTTCGGCTGCGGCAATGTCTAATTTTTCAAGAAGTTCAATCTGCCACGCCTCGTATTCCTCGATACGCAAAAGACGCTCGCTGGCTGCCGTCACTAAAGTGCTGAGACCTTGTGTTTTAAGCCCAAGTTCGATTGACCACTGGTCGACGATCTCGGCGAGTGTGGCCATCGCCTTTTCAGCTGCAAGCTGTTGATCTGCAGTCGCTTCTTTTTGCCCGGCTGCAATTTGGTTGAGGGCGTTGGCTAATGCTTGATCCGCGTCCGCCAGTAAGTCCGTTGTCGGGGGTGATTCCGGAATCGTATCATCAAACAACAGTGGTCTCGCTGCAGGAATTGACGGCAACAGCATCAGCAGGAGTTCTTTGCGAAAGTTTGTTTGCACTTCCGTCAGCTCGGCCCGACGGTTGTCGAATTGCTCTGTATTAACGCCCGCATAATCCATTCGAAGCTCTTGCTGGGCATGCACGAGCGAAACCAGGAGGTTTCGAGCCCGCATCAAGGTTGCGTATTCCCCGCTGGGGCGCACGCTAAACTCGGATTTGAGCATGGACTGGACTAGTTTTGCTTGGATCTTCTCGGCTTGGTCGATTTTACCTTGGCGAATCAATTTGGCAGCTTCTCGCATGGCAAACACAGCCTTGGAGTCGCGTAATTCCTTGATGCTGCGAGTTAGTCTCAGGACCGCCAAGGGCCGCTTGGTGTAACGCATTCCGCTTTGTAGTTCGGGAAGCAGGCGGTCGGTCCACTGAGCGAGATCCTCCTGTTGTTTTGCAAGTCGCTCACGTGTTTGCCTGGCGTTGGAGTTGAGAGGCTTTTGGTCTGGACTTTCATCAGTTTGGCTGAGCGCGGCTCGGGCCTCGAGTGCATCCCGCCGCAACGAAACCTGAAGCAGCGCAAACATATGCGTTTCCCGCGCAAAGACCTCCTGAGCGGAGTCAATATCTCGCAACATCACCAGACTACCGAGTTCGCGGGCAGCGGTGTTGATCAATCGAGTTGCGGGCGTGGGGTCAAGCGTCGTTGAACCGCCGCCTTCGGTGGCACCCACTTGGCCGCGGAGTAAGGATGCGGCCACAGCAATATGTTCTTCAGCGATGGCTTGGAGTGTTGATCGCACATGAACGAGCGAGTCGCCCTCGGGGGCGTCGGAGACATGGTTGGCAGCGAGATCGTCGAGCAATACCTGTACTTCCTTTGCCGTCTCGTTGAGCTGGTTGCGAATCATCTCCTGACGAATAGCTTCCAACTGGCACGTCTGTTGGTATTTCGCCAGCAGTTTAGGGTTTCGTTTCTGGTTCGCGGAAAGACCGTTTTGTTGCTCAACCGAGGGTGATCCACTGGGATCAAGCAGCCGAATGAGTTCGTGAGCCGCTCGTTCTTGTCGGTAAATCGTCCGCACGCGTGACAACAAGCGATCCCTCTTTCGTCCCATCTGCATAAGATACTCCTCTTTGGATAGAAAAGTGATCCGCCGCGTCTCGGACCGAGCCTGGTGGGGGCCTTTGGGTCCTGGATATCGGTCACTCACCTCCACGGCAAATGAAACGGTATCGCCAACGCCCAAATCGGGCAGAGCATTCTGGTAATTCCAATCAATCGGATGGTCCCCTTTTCCATTGAGGATTGGTGACGAAAGGGCAACGGATTTTTCCGATCGGCGATTGACGCGATAAGCAATGTTGGCGTTGGCAATGGCGTGGTCGTCCCGAGCACGCACGACGAGTTCAAGCGGTCGGCCGGGCATCGCGAAAAGGTTGGTGGGGGGAGATGTAAGTTCCACTTGGGGCGGCCGGTCAGACACGACTTGCAAAAAATAACGCGGACTGGTGAATCTGAATCCGTGCTCTTTTTCCACCCACGAGAAACAGTAGCCGCGAGAATCAGCAGCAACCGCATTAAAATTTACCCGACGACCATCCTGACTTACCTGTAACTCGACTTGCTCTTCGCCGTCCCGAATAAAAACGGCTTCGCTAATCGGTTGGTCGAGGGTCAGCTCCCAATCCACTCCCGTCCCTTCTGGCACGGTCAGTGTCAGCGCCTCAACGATTTTCGTGGGACGTTCGAGGTAGGTGGGAAACTCAAGCCCCACCTTCACTTGCTTGAACCGCGGGGCGGGAACAACCCGAACTTGATGCCAAGCACTGCGGGCGTCGCCGGCTTTGATCTGGTAGGTGAAGTCACGAGAAGCCGAGGCAAGGGTGTATTCACATTGCCCATCGGTGATATCCAGAGGGATTTCGCGTGGGCGCCCCGCACCGGTCTGCAGCAAAAGTTTCGCTTGGTTGGGGACAATGCCCGATACACAAGCTTCAATTTGGGCACTGGCCCCTTGTTTGATAACGAGGTCACCGACCGCCAGATCGAGCTGTGTGTATGTGGGGTACTCGACGGCTAACCAAGGGGTAAAAATGCGACTCAATCCTGACATCAGAAACGGCCCGTTGACGACCGCAAAACTGCCCAACAGTCCGGCGAGCGTCAGTATCAGAATTGCCGGGCGGCGCAGCAGCCAAAATGGAACAGCCTTTTCCGGAGACAAGTCAGCGGCAGCGTCCTCGGCCAGCGAACATGTTCTGGCACGCAATGATTCGGACATTCCGGCCACGACTTTGGGGTCGCGCAGTTGGACTGCTGATACCAACAGGCTTTCGAGGCCACCGTGGTGGGTTTCCAGTTGCAATGCGGTGTGCGTTGCATTGAACGCATGAAGATTTCGCCATCCACACTGCCAAGCTTTGTACAGCGAGATGGTCAATAGCAGGGTCAAAATGACGACGCGGCCCGGTGTGGGGATTTCCAGCATCCAATCCACTGCCACTCCGGCAATGAACATCAGAACTGCCCAACGACAAAAAGCCAGAGCCCCTGAAGTGAGCTGCAGCATTTGACTGCGGCGCCACACGGATTTCATTCGTGCATCGAGTTGTTTTAATGGGAGTGGCTTGGCAGTCGCGCTCATGGGAGATCATTCCTCCTCCGTATGATCCACTCTAGCCCTACCAGGATGCAGAGCAAAAAAGCCACCCAGGCATTGTCCCACAGCGGTCGTTGTGTGCGGATGGTGGTCGTCACTGGTTCGTCATTTACAAGTGATGCTAGTTGCGAAAAATCCTGTATGCTCAAACATGCGCCGCCCGTCAGATCTGCAATGCGTTTCATGTTTTCAAGACGCACGTTTGGGTCGGTCAGTTCCCGTTTGACGACGGCCACTTGGAATTCTGTTGTGTTGGAAACACTCTGATCATCAGTATTGGATTCGACTCGATAACGGCCCGCCGCTGGCGGTGTAAAGTAGCCGTCATAAAGACCAGGATGAGATCGATCGGGACGGAGGCTGACGGTTTCCCTCGCACTCACCCCGTCGAGACCACTTACGATGATATCGAAACTTGGTTGCACGACAGGTTCAAAGTCAGTGTCGAGCACATGCGCATAAAGTCGGCACTGGTCACCAACGGGATAGATAGCCCGGTCCGTTTCCAGACGTACGCGTTTATGCTCACCCATCAATCGGGACAGAGTCATGAACTGGATGCACTGTGACCAGAGACGCCAGTGATACTTGTCACCGGTCTTAAAGCGAAGTCGCCAAAGTCTGTCTGAGGCGACGGACATGCATTTGCCTGTGCCGAAGCGTTGCCATGCCACGAGCGGGTAACGCTGGGCTCGAGAACCGCTATCGGAAAGCACCGCCAACACCGTCGCTCCAGGCTTGGGCGCCAATAGCGGAGGCAAGTGGTCAAGCGGAGCCACTCGGCTCCAGATGCGATCATTGGCCTCCATCTCGTTTTCCAAAGTCATGACCAAGCTGCTGCTGCCTTCGGGAGTAAGCACCGGATAAATTGATTCGGCGACCTCTTCCCATGGCTCATCAGGATTGAATCGAACGGGGAGCATCGTCTCTACGGAGGTGCCAGCATACGAACCAGGTGAGTGCATGGGGCCACACAGCATTAGTAGCGATGCGCCACGATCACGAACAAGTTCCTCAAGTAGCTCCAATTCGTCGTCCTTGAAAAATGAGGCGTTCACATCACCGAGGATGATCAGGTCGTATTGAAAGGCCTCGTTCCGGTCGGTGGGGAATCGCTCGATGTGTTCGGGGGAATTTCGGGCGACTTCGGGCCCGACATTGGAAGCGATGAAGGTGGCATTAATTCTGGGATCGCGTTTAAGGATTGCCCGGAGGTACCGGTATTCCCATCGCGCATTGCCCTCGATGTAGAGCACGTTGACCTTTTCATTGACGATGCGGATGCTTCGTTCGATTCGATTGTTGTTGACCGAAACCTCTTCATCGAAGGGCTCGATGGAAACGGTGATCTGAGCCGCACCTTTCTCATAGACATCGACACGAAAGTCGATGTCCTCGAACTGCAAGCCATTGTCAAAACGAACGGTTCGTTGAGATACACGTCGACCGTTGAGCCGCACGGTCAGCCGAGCCATCCGTTTTTCGTATCCCTTGGATTGGAGTTGAACCCGGACGGGAACTCGGTCCCCCGAATAGGCAACCTCCTGCATGACGATGTTGCGGATGGAGACATCGTCCGGATCGGCTAAGCCAATAGGTACGGTGTAGACCGGAATGCCGCGAGTGCCGAGGTCTCGAAGGATAGATTCAGATCGCCGTGAGGTGGCATTATCGATCCCGTCCGACAACAGCACAATTCCCGTCGGTGGGGCATTGCCAGAGTTGGCGACTGTTTCGAGCGACTCGGCAATCGACGTTTCCGGTTCGGCCGCTTTGAGTTCAGATATGATTTTGGGTGCCAGCAAATGATCGTCACTTAGCATGCGAGTTGTTTTGCCAAAAGCGTGATAGCTGATGTCGACATGCTCGCCAATCGATTCGAGCGTTGGTCGAGCCGATTGGGATAACAGGCTCGTAGCCAGAGTCAAACGCGAAGCATCGGCAATCATTTGACGCTGTTTGGCATCGAGATTCAGGGTCGCTTGATCCGGTTCGGCTTCTGAAGAGGACGCGAGTAGGTCCAGAGCAACTGCGGCTTCGACGAGATCTTCGGGACGCTTGCGCTGGTCCTTCATCGTCATGCTTTCGGAGACATCGATCAGGACTGGAAGGCCCCGTTGCTGCGTGTGGGTTTCGCGAATGACCGCCGTTGGTTCGAACAAGGTGGCTAGGATCAGGACCAGTACGATCAGCCTGAGGCTACCCAATCCAACGCGCAACCAAGGTTGCAGGCCCCAGGGGCGGCGATAGAGGTAAACACACAGCAGGATCACTCCGATAAAAATCGTCAGCATGGTAGCGGTGTGTAATGGACGTGCCCAAAAAAGACGTTCGATCTGGCCACTGCTGAAAATTAACTCAAGCATTTACGGTCACCCCATCTTTTGTCGGCGACTGGTCGGGTTTCGGTTGTCGGGCCCATTGCCTTTTGAGTAGGTGATCCGCAAAAAGGGATTCGATTAGCAGCACGGCAAGGCCCGCGAGCATGAAGAATCGCCAAGACGAGCGGCCCGTGCGGGTCGCTTCGATGGAGGACAACAGATCAGTTTCCGTCGCGACGACCATGATGCCGGTCCCTTCAAGACTGGAACTCAATTCAGATTCGGTCAGGCAGGCGACATCAGATTCGCGGCAATCAACGTTGACCGCAATCGGCATTCCTGGGGCCTGCACGCTGACGCGAGCCATGTAAAATCCAGCTTCAGTCGCATTCTCGAGGAGCGCTACGTACTGGTCACGATACTCACGCACGGGCACTGTAATCGTTTGTTCTGCTGGGGTATCAAAAACCGCGTTGTTGGCATCGGGCTCGTTGGTATACGCCAAAGAAAGTGAATCACCGACAAGCCGTGGCTGTTCAAATTCGCGACCTGCCAAATAAGTCACGATCTGTTGCATCAGCATCGGAAAGACGGGCGTCAGTGCCATATTATTCCAAGTCGCTTCAGCCGAAGTGGTGAACATAACGACGTGCCCGCGACCAAGGGTGTGCTCGAGAAGGATTGGCGAGTCGCTACCAGCCAGATTCAGGACAGGAACACTGGTCGCCGAAGGTTCCACTTTGAGTCGCTTGAGAAAACGTGTTTCACTGAGCAGGTCCTCGGGCAGGGATCGCAACGGACGACACAAAACGTGATCGGGCATGCTGGGATCGAGTGGTTTTCCGGCTCCCAGGGCATCGCGGCTATCAACCACTTGGCCAATCACGGCCGGAAGCAATGGAGTCTCAGCCTTGCCCGTTTCCATGTTCTGCCCTGCAGATCGCTCGTTCCACTCGGCGATCTTTACCTGATCGCCTGCAAACCAGACTAGACCTCCCCCTTGGCGGACATGTTGCGAAAGTTGCCGGGCCTGATCCGAAGTGATGTCGGGGACATCGGCTAGGACGATAACATCGACATTCTCAAGATCTTGTGCGGGCAGGGAGAGCCATGGCACGCTGCGTACCACGTAGTCTTCGTCTTCCGTCCCATCATCTCGGGCTAACAGCGCCGAGACAATAATCCGGCCGGTGTCCCCCGAAGAGCCATCCACGCAAAGGACCGAAACACGGTCCCGCACCATGGCCACGGCCCGACGAACGTTGTCGGTCTCCAGCGAGTCTCCATTGATCTCTGCCGTAATCCGGGTGGCTCCGACATTATGAAACGGGACGAACAATGAAACGGTTTCGGAGGAATCAGGTCGAATCGAGCGAATAAGTTTGCTGTCGATCTCGACACCATCGACTCGGCACTGAACCTCAACATCAGAGACCGGGCTCAAGCCGCAGTTTCGTACGGTAGCCTGATAGCGAGCGACAGTGCCCTTGCGAAGCAATCCGGAAACAAACTCCAGATTCGTGACCGCCAGATTGTCGGAGTTACCCAAAACTGGCACCACAAAAACACTGGCAATCTCACTCAAATCTTGCATGGCATTCCGTAGTTGATCGGAACGGTGATCCCAAACTTGTGCCTGAACATCGCTGACAAGATAGACTTCCCTCTGGTGGGTATTCATATCCTCGGCCAGTTCTTGGAGGCACTTCGGCACGCTGTCCAAATCCAGTGACTCCGCAGATGCTGTTTGTTGCTGAAGGATCGCGCGGAACTGTACTGGTTCAAACGCCATATTTCGGGCGACAACTCGATGTTCATTACCGAGTAAAACGAGGGTAACCGGATCGCCGGTATGGATTCGCTCGCTGATAACACCCGCCTGTTTCACCGCGCGTTCAAAACGTGTTGAGTTACCGTCGTGATGCTGCATGCTGAAAGAAGCATCCAGGGCGATCACGACGCCGGCTCGCCGCTCGCCCGGCAGCCAGGAGCCATCTGGGTTTTGCGTGGCCGGCCGGGCCAAGGCAAGTGCTAAGAGGAGTACTGCAAAACAGCGAAGAATGAGCAGAAGTAGGTCGCGAAGCCGCAACTGCCGGGATCGAACGCGCACGCTGCGGTTGAGGAACTGCATTGCGGCCCAGGGAGTATGCTGGACTTGATACCGGTTCAGAAGATGAGCCACGATCGGCAAGGCGACTGCCAGCCCAGCAAGTAGAACGTAGGGGTTGAGGAAGGTCATGACCGAGCCCCATCAAGCATTGCCTGACGCTTGAAAAAAAACTCGCTTAAGACGCCATCCAGTGGGAGGGAAGTATTGATGGTAGCGTAATCAACATGAGTCGCGACGCATCCCTCGCGAAGTGTCTTCATATATTCATTGAAGCTGGTCAGATAATCCTCTCGTATTCGTTCGGCTTGTGTGGTTAAGGGCTCTTCTCCCTCAAGTCCTTCAAAACACCACGCGCCCTGAAACGGGAATTCCAATTCATAGGGATCCAACGTATGCAAGACAACAACGTTGTGACCGGCAAATCGAAGGCGGTCGAGCCCAGCCTGAACTTCATCCACGTCAGAAAGCAAATCGGAGATAAGCACGACAATAGAACGTCGCTTCATCATCAGCGCGATATCCTGCAACTGCCGGGCGATGTTGGTACGGGGGGTTGGTTTGATCTCGCGGAGGAGCTGATCAATCTGCAAGATAATTCCCATTGAAGAACGCGGGGGTAGGTAGGCGCGTACCTCCGAGTCAAAAATAGACAGCCCCACCGAATCGCGTTGTTTGAGTACAAGATAAGCTAGTGAGGCTGCCAGAAATTTAGCATACTCCAATTTGCTGACTTTGCCTGAGGCATAGTTCATGGAAGAACTGGCATCAATCAAAATGTGACAATCGAAATTTGTTTCCGCTTCGTAGAGCTTGGTGTAGTAACGGTCGGTGCGACCGAACACTCGCCAGTCAATGTTTCGAATTGCATCTCCGGGTGCGTACTGCCGGTGATGCGCGAATTCAGTGCTGAAGCCACGGAGGGGACTGCGATGCGTACCCGCTCGCAAGCCTTCCACGACCTCGCGCGCGACTAGCTGCAAGTCGCCCAACTTTTGCAGCACCTCAGGCAGCAGATAATTGGTTTGTGGTAGATGTTCGGACACCCGGTTAACCTGTCTTCCGTGAGAGTAGGTTTTCGTCGGTCGGAGTTTCTGCAATCAGTTTTTCAATTAGCATGTCCGCCGTCATGCCTTCGGAGCGCGCCGCAAAACTGGGAATGATGCGATGGCGGAGGATCGGCAGGCATAACGCCTTGATGTCTTCGACAGAAACATGTGTCCTACCACGCAGGGCGGCTCGAGCTTTACCGGCGAGAATCAAGTTGAGCGACGCCCGTGGACCAGCTCCCCAAGCCATTAATTTTTTGACAAACTCTGGAGCATTCGGCTCGTCAGGACGTGTGGCCCGGACCAATTCTGCCGCATATTCAAATACGTGATCGGCTACCGGGATACGCCGAACCACGTGCTGGAATTCCTGAATCGTGGGGCCGTCGACCACCTCGTTCAGCACCGGTTCTTCGTCATTGGTCACACTCCGCATGATGTCGAGCTCCTCGGTGCGGCTGGGGTACTTGACCATGATGTTGAACAGGAAACGATCGAGTTGGGCTTCGGGAAGCGGGTAGGTGCCCTCCTGTTCGATCGGGTTTTGAGTGGCCAGTACGAAGAATGGTTGGTCGAGCTTGTAGTCCACGCCACCGGAAGAGACTCGCTTTTCCTGCATCGCCTCAAGTAACGCAGCCTGAGTCTTGGGCGGCGTTCGGTTGATCTCATCAGCCAGCAAGAGATTGGTGAACACGGGACCCTTTTGGAATTTGAATCGCCGCTGGTGAGTCTCGGCGTCCTCCTGTAGGAGCTCGGTCCCGGTGATGTCTGAAGGCATCAGATCAGGTGTAAACTGAATGCGCTTGAATGATAATGACATGGTTTGTGCCAACGAGCTGACCAGTAATGTTTTGGCCAAACCCGGTACGCCAACCAGGAGGCAGTGTCCACGAGCAAAAATGGCGATCATCATCTCGTCGATGACGTCATCCATTCCAACGATCGTTTTACGCAATTCGTTGACGATCGCATCTCGCGCCTCGCCGAGTCTCTCAACAGCCTGAATGTCATCCCCATGCTCTGTCATTGTTTGCTTTCGTTGCCAGGTTTCAAGCCGAGCGTTAGACGCCGTCGGAATTGGTGGTCGACAAGTGGCTACCGGCAAAGTTTTAAAACTAAAAGAGAGGTATCCAACTTGATTAAGGCCTTTAGTGTATTTCATATATATATTGATATACAATGTTTTGCGGGAAATAAACATTTTCAATAATACGCAGCTCGGGGCGTTCACATAAACGATGAGACGCGGCTGTAGTCGGGTTGACAGCCAGGCCCTGCTTGTTTTTATAACAAATTAATGCAAATAACCTGCCGGCGCGGTGTTCGAGATCGTTCGGTCGTAGCAGCGCAACCCCAGTCAATTTCTTCTCGGCACTCGCTCCGCTTCTGGGAGAAATTCCAGACAGATGTTTTTTTAGGGCGAGATTTCATCACTTCGTTGGTGGAAACGTCGCAATTTTGAGCGTGCCACGTCGTAACTCGCGTCACCCTAGTTGGAAGCAAATCATAGATTTGACTTCATCAATATTTGACCCCCGCTGTCGCAGATTAATCGAGATGAGGCAGGTTTTAGATCCGCTATTTGCGCGCAGTTAACCAATGACACGTGAAAGTAACCCTTTCAAGCTCGACGAATCGAAGGATAGGTTGAGCGAAATTGGGAAGGAGAGCTTTGGACCGTCTTTTTCAATACCATAAAAACATACAACAAGAGCAAGGATCATGAATTATTAAAAAAGACCTCATCCAAAGCGCTTGAAAGTCAAAATCGACGATCGTTGATTGTTATTTATGAATCTTGGAAGATGGCTAACACTTAAAACTGCTCATCATCGAATACGATAAAAGTGCTATGATAAAACGTTGTGTGATGTTGAGTGACCCGATATCAATGATGGTTCCTAGTACTGCCGTTCTGGCTGGTACTTGGGTGATTGAAAACATCCGCCACGATGACCACGTTAAAAGAAATCCACCCCATAAAAAAGTAGGCCAATCAGAAGAATGAAACGACTCGCAATACTCGCCATGATCGCATTAGTTTCGAACGTGGCCTATGCTCAGAATGAAAAAGTTGGCAACAAAGCAACACCTGTTGAACGTATTAAAGCGGCTAAGGGATTTAAGGTTGAGCTGCTGTACTCAGTTCCCGGTGATACACAGGGCTCGTGGGTCAACCTCTGCACTGATAACAAAGGCAGGTTACTGGTAAGCGATCAGTTTGGTGGGCTTTATCGAATTACACCACCAGCCAGTGGGGAAACGATTCGCGATACCGATGTCCAACCCGTGCCCGCTGATATTCGGGCGGTCAATGGAATGGTTTGGGCATTCGATGCGTTGTATGTCGGCGTCAATGACTACGAAAGAAAAATCTCGTCCGGTTTGTACCGGATCACGGACAGTGATGGAGATGATCAACTGGACAAGGTAGAGCTGTTGAGGGGGATGGAAGCCAGGGGAGATCACGGCGTCCACGCCGTTGTGCCGACCAAGGATGGAAAATCACTTTTCCTGATCACCGGCAACACCACCAATCCAACGGCATTGGCAGAATCATCTCCGGTCCGACAAGTCTGGGGGGAAGACCACCTTCTGCCAAGCATGCCTGATGGACGAGGTCATAATCGCGGAAGGCTGGCACCTGGCGGTATCATTTACAAAGTTGATCCGGAGGGTAAATCGTTTGAAGCTTACGCCTCGGGTTTTCGCAATATCTTTGATGGCGCCATCAATCGTGAAGGGGAACTGTTTACGTACGACGCGGATATGGAGTACGACTTTAATACGCCCTGGTATCGTCCAACTCGGATTTGCCATGTGGTCAGTGGGGCCGAGTTCGGCTGGCGAAATGGAGCTGGAAAGCGACCTTCGTTTTACGCTGATAATCTTCCAGCCGCTTTCGATATTGGCCCTGGTTCACCGACGGGCACGACATTTGGTTATGGAGCAAAATTTCCCGCCAAGTATCAGAACGCGTTCTATGCACTTGATTGGAGTTGGGGCAAACTCTACGCGGTCCACTTGAAGCCCGAAGGGTCATCTTACACCGCGACGAAAGAAGAGTTTTTAACTGGCGCCCCTTTGCCAATCACCGACGCCATCATTCATCCGGACGATGGTGCGATGTACTTTACGATAGGTGGTCGAAAAGTTCAGTCAGGACTTTATCGTGTCACTTACGTAGGTGACGAATCAACCGAGCTGGTGGAAATGGCTCCGACGATTAACGATTCGGTAGCGCTGCGTCGTTCATTGGAAGCCTTCCACGGCCGCCAGGATCCCGGTGCGATTGCCGTTGCGTGGCCGCACCTTGCTCATTCCGATCGCTTCATTCGATTCGCGGCACGAACAGCAATCGAACATCAGCCAGTTGAGACTTGGTCTGAAAAGGCATTAACTGAAACCAATCCCAAGATTCAGGTTGAGGCACTGCTGGCTCTCGCCCGAGTGGCTGGTATCTGCCCGCAACACACGTCAGATTCGGCTCCGCCGCTTGATACTAAGATGCGAGATAGGCTGCTGGGTGCGTTCCTCGCGACTGATCTGTCAAAACTCGATGCGACCAGTCAATTAACATTGCAGCGCACACTGCAGATCATTCTTAATCGATTTGGCCAGCCCGAAGATGCAACCGTCCAAAAGCTAATTGCTGCCATCGACCCGCTGTTGCCATCGGAGTCGACGGAGTTGAACTGGCTATTATGTGAAACGCTCGCAGGACTTCAGTCGCCAACGATTGCGGCAAAAGCAATGGCGATGATTGAAGCCGCTCCTACTCAAGAAGAGCAAATGCAGTACGCACGTTCAATTCGCATGCTGAAATCGGGTTGGACCGACGAGCTGAGCACAGCTTACTTTGAATGGTTTCTGAAGGCTGCCAATTATCGCGGCGGAGCTAGTTTCGCGAAATTCATCGAGTTCATTCGAGCGGACGCTGTTGCTTCATTGAGCAAATCTCAAAAATCGTCGCTAAAAAAGATTCTCGCTCAAAAACCGGTTAAAAAATCTGCCCTCGAAAACCTTGGGGCCATTTTTGACGGACGAGCGGAAACAAAATGGACGCTTGATGAATTGTCGCAAGCCGCCCAGACTGGTCTGAAACAACGAGACTTCGCCAACGGACGTAAAATGTTTGCGGCATCTGGGTGTTTCGCGTGTCACCGCTTTGACAATCAAGGTGGCATGACGGGGCCCGATTTAACGACTGCTGGCCGTCGCTATTCTCCACACGACTTGCTTGATCAGGTAATCAATCCCAGCAAAGTCATCAACGATCAATTTTCTGCAGTGATGGTGCTTACTGAGGATGGGGTCGTTCACAATGGCGTAATTGTGAATCTAGGTATCAAAAAGAATGGAGGCTCTTTGGTTCTCAATACGGATCTTACGGACCCTAATCAACGTGTATCGATCAATCGCGATTCCATCGAAGACCTCAAGGTCTCAAAAACCTCAGCCATGCCAGAGGGCTTGTTTGACCGGATGACCAAGGAGGAAATTCTCGATTTGATCGCTTTTGTCATCAGTGGTGGTGATTCTGGGCACGAGTACTTTGGGAACTAAGAATTTCAAATCGGAGTCGACGTTCAGGCGAGTGTTTCGATTCTGATTTCAACCATCCCATTTGACTTGCTAACGTTCGCAAACGGATTGAATGGGGTGGCAAGTGAGGCAAATAATTGATTTGGCCGAAGGCAGCGTTGAGCGGAGGATAAGTATTCACCGCTGGTAAATAAGCTATGGGTTTTTACCAAGTAAGTAAGATTCCAAGAATGATTTGGAATGTCGTCTTATCTGAATTCACCCCACACGGCGGGCGTGTTGAAATCTTTGGGGGTGCGGTTGGGTGGAATGTTTGGCTTTGCTGCTTTGTTGCGATAGTCTTGAACTACCTTTTTCAAGCGAGAGGCGATCTCAGGTTGTTTGGCGTAGAGGTTGTTGCTCTCGGTCGGGTCGTTGGCAAGATCGTATAATTCCCAGAGTTCATTTTTAGGTAGCTCGGTTTGGTTGGCTCGGACTTGCCCGTTCCAAATGAGTTTCCAGTTCCCCTCGAGGACGGCGCCAGTAAAAGGTGTGCTGTTGAGCAAGATCGAAGTGTGTGGCGAAGGCTTGCCAGTTGAAATCGTAGGCCATGCATCATGGCCATCGAGCGGCTTGGCTTGTTTCAGGTCAGCGCCGGCGAGTCGCAGCAAGGTGGGGTACAAATCGACGATGTGCATTGGTTCATTGACTTGACTTCCTGGTTTGAGTTGTCCCTTCCAAACAACAATGGTCGGGGAACGGACACCGCCCTCGTACAGCTTTCCTTTTTGTCCTCGCCATGGTCCAACGGATCCAAATTGGACGATGCCGCCGTTGTCGCTCGCGAAAATGACGAGGGTGTTTTCAGGCGCAAACCCACTGGCTTTGAGTTGTTCCATGATCTGACCGATTGCGTCATCCATGCAGTCGACCATCGCCGCGAAAACTCGGCGTTTTGGATTTTTAATTTCGGAGTATCGTTGAATGTACTTTTCGGGTGCCTGAATGGGACTGTGCGGGGCGTTGAACGGCACATACAGGAACAAGGGCTTCGAGGGGTCATGCTGCTCAATGACTCGTGTCGCCTCCCGAGCAATGAGTTCGGTCGTATAGCCCGGGTCATCGTTCCGTCGATCGTTGCGATGCCAGTCATGGCCGCCGTCACGGATATGCGTGAAGTAATCCAATGCGCCATTGTAGTGGCCGTATTGATGGTCAAATCCACGATTGGTAGGAAGGAACGAAGGGTCGTTATGGCCCAAATGCCATTTGCCAACGATTGCTGTTTTATAACCCACCTCCTGAAGCGCTTGCGGGAGGGTGCGTTCGTCGGTCGGCAAACCGTGCTCGGCCCAAGGTCGAACAACACCGCATTGAAGGCCCAAATGTACAGGGTACCGTCCTGTCATGAGTGCCCCACGAGTCGGCGAACAAACCGGCATCACATAAAAACGATTCAATCGCGTGCCAGCTTCAGCGAGGGCATCAATATGCGGCGTCTTAATCTGGCTACCGTGGTAACCGACATCGCCCCAACCTAAGTCGTCGGCGAGGAACAGCACCATATGCGGTTGACGTAACTTGGTGGTTTTCTCGGCCTGCGCACTGACTTGCTGAGTCAAGGCCGTCAGGAAGACCAATAGTACGCCAAATAAAATACATGAGTTCTTTCCCATTCTTGATCGTCCTCTTTTTTACAATTGATCCAGCATCCTAAGTGGGGCAGGCATTTATCTATGATCCAGGCGTAACCTCTGCTTTGAACCGCTCAATCGCTTGTCTCATGGATTGGGTGATTTCAGAATTTTGGGAAGCCACATTGGTCGTTTCCCGAGGATCGTTCTGAAGGTTAAAGAGTTGGACGTTGTTTTGTTTGATTATCATTTTCCAATCACCGCGCCGCATTGCTGTCCCGAGTTTGGGTTCGTAACCAAAAAAGATAGTTCGATCCGGGAAGTCTTGTTGCTCTAATAAATGCGACTTGAAACTTTTACCATCAAGATTAGCGGGCGTGTGTTTTGTGAGGCCAGCGATTTCAGTGAACGTCGGGAACAGGTCGAAGCCGACGACCAGTTTGTCGGACCGAGTACCTGGCGCGACCTTGCCCGGCCACCAGGCAATCGCTGGGACTCGATGCCCTCCTTCGTAGTGGCTAAACTTGCCCCCGCGATATTTACGGAATTCCTTCGGGCACATTCCTACGGCACCATTGTCCGAGAAGAACATGACCAAGGTGTTTTCTGCGAGGTTGAGTTCTGCGAGTGTGTCGAGGATTTTTCCGACGCCCTGATCCATATCCTCAAGCATCCACTTGTACTTGGCTCGGTTCTTGTCGTTGATCCGGTTGGGGTTTTCGCCTTTGTTGCGTTTGTCGGGAGTGTCCTCGATGCTTTGGTAGGGATTGTGTACCGCCGCGTGCGACACATAAAGGAAGAACGGTTTATCTTGGTTGCGTTTGATGAAGTCGACGCTTCGATCGGTGATGATGTGGGTCGAATAACCAGGCACGTTCTTCTTTTCGAGGCCGACTCGCCACGCACCATGTTGGTGATAATCCGTCGCCCCATTGAGAAAACCGACGAATTCATCGAAGCCGTGGTGGGTTGGGTTGTATGCGTCTTGATACCCGCAGTGCCATTTGCCAAATAGGCCCGTCGCGTAGCCATTGTCCTTCAACACACGCGGGAGAGTTGGGACCGAGGGCTTGATTCCACTTTCCGGTTCTCGACTACCCACGATCACATCCACGATGCCGACACGCTGCTGATATCGGCCAGTAAGGAATGCGGCACGGGTCGGGCTGCAAACCGAAGAGTTGGTGTGGAAGTCAGTAAAGAGCATCCCCTGTTGAGCCATTTCTTTGATGCGCGGGGTTTTAACCCAGCCGCCGTACAGGTCCATGTCGCAACAGCCCAAGTCGTCAGCAAGAATGACGACAATGTTGGGTGGACGATCGGCGAGCGATAGATTCGGCGTCGCCCCACCGACGAGACAAGCCAGCAAGCAAAGAGTTGTTTTAAACCAAACGAGGACCACCGATGCGGGAGACATGGTGGGCACAGCCATGCTTGTCAAACGGTTCCCTGTTAAGGGAGATGAAGCATTCGATACTTCTGAGAAAAGTCCACGACGGAAAATCGATTTTAGTTTGCATTCAAGCACGTTTAGGCCTTCAGTGTGATAATCGAGCAAACACTATCTTACACTCTCGCAGAGATTCATGATCCAGCCGGAGTTGCAAAAGAACTACTGGCAGTTGTATCTCTGGAAACGTTTGAGACTGGGCGGAACCCGATCGAGGCGCAGCGGCATACTTTGCTCTCGGACTGCCTAGACAATGAGGAAATTGTTGTTTAAAGTTCGATCGAAATTTCCCCTAAAAATCATAGTTCCGCATTCGTATACGCGATGATTGAATACAACAACAAAGTCTGGTTTCGACATATTCTCAACTTTCACAAAACGGATACCTTCCGTATCCTGCTAAGAGAGATGTTGATTGTTGCCGCCTACACAGCCATTGTCGCGGCTGTTGAAATTCATTTTCTTCGTGACTTGCGAATGAGTGAGTCGGGTGAAGCCGTTGAGAAGGTGCTGAAAAATACGACCATCATGCACTCGATTCTCGGCTTCGTGCTTTCCCTGTTGGTCGTCTTTCGAACCAACACGGCTTACGATCGTTGGTGGGAAGGACGAAAAATGTGGGGTGCGTTAGTCAACAATACACGAAATCTGTCGGTGAAGATTAATGCTTTTCTCCCGGAAAGCTGCCAGGCGGAAAAAGAGTTTTTCAGAGCAATGATTGGCAATTTCCCGACTGCCCTCAAAGAACATCTTCGAGAAGGCATCAAGCTAAATGAAATCGAGGAAGTCGAAGAATTCAAGCCAAGTATTTTTCGTGCCGATCAACAGCATGTCCCCAACTTAATGATTCAATCTTTGTATCGCAAAACAAAATCTTTGGTCGATTCGGGTCACCTCAGCGGTGATGAATTGATTGTGGTCGACAAGGAATTGAAATCCTTCTTTGATATTATGGGAGCTTGCGAGAGAATCAAGAACACGCCCATTCCTTTTTCGTACAGCATCTTCCTGAAGAAATTTATTTTCTTCTACATTGTGACCTTGCCAATCGGATTTGTTGCCTATTTCGAATACTGGGCGATTCCGATTTCGGTTTTTGTCTTCTACGTCTTGGTTTCTTTGGAAATCATCGCCGAAGAAATCGAGATGCCGTTTGGACGGGACGCCAATGACCTGCCAACCCAGAAGCTTGCCGATATGATGCGCAGAAATGTGAACGAGATCTTTGCCAATTGAATAAAGAACACATGGGTGGTGTTTGTGATAGTTGAGCAGATGATTGTTATGTTCTGACCAAGAACCGGTCCGTTGCTCGACGGTCCATTCAAGTAGCTGTACGGTCGAAAGTCGAAAGCAACCCTCGCCCCGCCAACAGGAATTTGAGCGCGTTATTGTGATGAGGGGCATCACAAGGTGTTGTGAACACTGCGGATAAGCGGCGAGATTTACCGCACCGCGAAATTGCCTTGACGGCCAACTCGCGGGTCGCTCCGGTTTCGCAAATGAAAAAGAGCACCCCCGGCAGGATTCGAACCTGCGACCTACTGATTAGAAGTCAGTTGCTCTATCCAGCTGAGCTACGGGGGCAAAACAGATATTGACTAAAAATATAAGCCTATCTGGTTGTCTGGTGCGTTCTGTTCATGCGGTTGTCGAGGTGAGTTCCCCCCTCCACTATCGCCACTAAATCAAAACGTCGATGTCGACTCGCGAACAAACCGCCATGGTGAGAGATCTACCCCACGTTGGCGAGACGTAAGTCTAATAAAATGGCGGTCAATTATCGAGGTGCAAAACTTGAATTTGGATTCCATACAAGAACCGTCCAATATCGCAAGAAATACAAAGGTCTCGCGCTATATTGGGGTGCCACGCCAGCTATCGCATCGGAGCAGTAGCAGAGGAAACCAACCCGCGAACGGAGAAAATCCGCAGCGGTCGTCGTCGATTTGGTTTCGCTCAGCGGTGCTAATTGGTGCAACGTATCCCTGGGCATCCAAAATACAAACATGAGCAGAGCGAGTGAACACCGCCGATTGACAAAAATTAGCGTTAAGACCGCCAGATTTCTATTCCCTTTTTTGGGGCGTCCAAGCTAATCAACCGTTGAAACCAGTGGCCTTCTCCCGACTTCCGCAGGACATAGGACAAAGATAGCTTTCTAACTTGCTGACTGATCATGATTAATCTCGCAAGCGTGGTCGCGTGCTGAATCGTAATTTTGATTTGAGCAATTAGCGCGTTCTCGGCAGCTGAAGCGGCATTTTTCAACGATAAAGGAGCGGCAGCAGCGGCTCGCGCCATCCAAGCCCAGCATGAGTCCCTTCGTCGTGATACTTGATCTCGGCGTCTGGTCGTGCATTTTGATACGTCGTTCGCCATAACAGGTCCGCGACGAGTGAGGGGCCATTTGAAAGGGCCCAAGCTTCGTTTCTGTGATGTCTGGCTTGTCATTCGGCGTTTTGCAAACCAAATTTCTTTACAGGACCTGACCAAGTTTCAATCAGTTTTAACTTGGTCATATCGGCCTGGAGTTGTGACGCTAAAAGATCACCACGTTCTATCGTAATGAGGTATGCAATGCCGCTGAAAGGATCCAAATAGGTGTTGTAGATCCATCGATCAAGTGAAAGTTCATCGGCATTAAGTTTGGATTCACGTGATTTGATGCGGTCAGCCAAGAGGGTAACCGGTTGTGGAGTAATTGCCTCAACCTCTTCAGGAGTTCACCAACAATATTTTGATTTGCCACCCCAGTCGAGTTGGTCAACGATTAAGCTTCCTGATCCACCCTGTTCCGCTATTTCGGTAGGCGTTAACGTTCTCTTTGAGCCGTGTATTTGTCTAGGCCCACATCGGTGTTTTCAATGTCCGCGTACAGAAAGTGGAATGGCAATCACTCCAAGTACTCCGAACACAAGAAGCCCCAATGCGATGACAAAGGGCGCAGCAGGATTGTCATGATCGTCTGTGTGATGCGTTTCATTCAACCTTCACGACGCTCAAACCAGACAATGGAGAAAATCAACGAGCGACTTCGAATCCTCTTTGCATTAATTTCCCAAGGCATAACGGCAACGATCAGCGAGCCGCCAAAGTGGTCTTTGTTTCAATCAAAACACGCCATCGGCAAGAACAAGTTCAGTTGTTTGTTATTCATTTGGCTGTTGAGTATTGAATTTTACCTCTTCAATCATCCACTTGGTAAATCCGAGGATTGAGTGAGGATTGGATTCTGGACCGACCGGTCGATTCCGGCCAGTGTGGTGTGGAAATAAGTTGAGGTAATAGTGCATCTTTGTATGCTGTTTAGGAAGTCCCGCTGCCCAAAACGATTCGAGCCACTTTCGTTCGAGCAAAGGCTCGTAGCTCTTGTCTTGTTTCCAAAGGATAGGTCCATAGTAAAAAACGTAGTCGAGGTCTTGCTCCAGGGTCCATTTCGCACCCGCGACAACTTCTTTAGGTTTGGACCAACCAGTTTCCAGTGGCCAATGCCGGTTGAACTGATGGGCTTCGTATGCCACGCCACTGGTCATTTTGATTATTTTCTGCGCCTTCGCATTGGTCGAAAAAAAAGTTGGCTCCTCGACCATCATGAGTAATTTGTAGTCAGTGTGTTTCGTAAGGTCTTGCGCGTAAGCGTCCTTAAAAAGCTGGCGTATGTCGTCGATATCTTTTTCAGAAAGAATTCGCCCATCTTCTTTGAAGGGTCCGAGTTCAGCATCTGCCCAACCACGTTTGACCGCTAATCGTGCTTCCCGACAGATGAGGATATGTTCAATTTCACCGCCTCGCTGTTCCCATCGACGAATTGTCTGGATCAATTGATTCTTGTTTGGGTCGAGGTTGTCTCGTTTTTTACTAAGCCCCCAGTAGTACTCAAAAAAGATACGCTTGGTCTCAAAGTCGCCATCGGGCACCCACCCGAATAGCGTGTCAATGTGCTTGGCGACAAATGGGTAATTCCCTTTCTGTTGGTCGTAGGTTGGCATTCCTGCCCACGAACCGCCATGGTTGTGGTTTGTTCCTGCTTGGTCGGCTGGAATTGGGCGGAGGCCGATCAACCCATGTTTCTTTTGAGCCGGGTCTACTTGAGCTTGTTTTACGACCGTTTCATTTATTGATGGCGGTTCGCGATTCGTTTGAGCCTTGGTGACGCCGGCCAATGGTAAACCAAGCATCAGAGTCAAAATGACATGCAATGATGGAGGATTAATTTTGCTCTCCCACGGTAGATGACGGGATAGATTGCCGAATCGAAACGATAAGTTAATCAATTTTAAAACACGTGCGAGCACGCAACTCCAGTGCACCGATTTACTCCATGCCGTTGCGACAGGGTCCGCACCGAGTTTCACTGATCATTGGCAGATTCGGCCAACTTGAGCGCCCGTGACAGCAATATGTTGTTTTCCAAGTGTACGTGAATATGCAGGTCACGCTCCAGCGCCTCGAGCCCGGTGAGCATTTCTCTGTATTTGGCGCACGCATCTTCTGGAATTAAAAAATCACCAGTGAGCTTTCGAAGCTCGTGCAACTGTTCACCTATTTGGTCGTGATCCGTTCGCATTTCTTCCAAGAAACGAGGGATGTTTTTCACCGGATTGCCGGTTGCCAGAGTTTTTATTGCAGGAAATACAGTTTGTTCTTCGTAGGCCAAGTGAGGCAGGATAGCGTCAGGCAATTTTGCGACGATGTCAGCAATCTTTTTTAGTTCCGTGTGTTTCCTTCCATGGACGCGGTGGACGGTTTTCGTTGTTTCAACCAGCGGCGGTAATTCCCGTCGCAACCATGTGTGATGGCGAGCGACGATATGGTCCATCAATTCGCCAATGTTCGCCTTTTGCCAATTGCGTCTCCCGGTTTCTTGAGTGGCGGATCCCACGGCAGATAGTGCGGCGAGTAACCTGTTAACCTTAATTCGCTTTTCTAAAGCAGCATCTTCAAGTGAGACCTGCCCTCCACAGCAATAGTCGATCTCAACGAGTTCAAATACTCGTGCAGTCTGGGGGCGGTCAGCAACAATCTGCCCAATGGTTGTGGTTTTCGTCCAAAGGTGATCGTGAGTCGTTCCGTCAGATTCAGATTGCGATTGCTCATTCGTCGTCGTTGCATCCTGTGCGGTCGAAACCGTGACAGCGATTAGGAGGAGAACAAGTAGAGATACTGCGATCGTAACCTCGCCGAATTTCTGGTTCATCGATGTTTCCAATCCTGAATGAATGAGTTGTAGAACGTAAAAAATCACCAGGCCGACGGTTCCCGTGAACCACCATCAAGCCAACGGTCAGACATGATTAGACCGATAAGAGCTTGAGCTGTCAAAATTGCGGTGTTGAAAACATGTGTTCAGAACCTGCGCCAAGACCCCAGTTTGCTTCGCGCACATCACCTTGTCGTCTGGTGACTATTGCATCAGTTTAAAACCCAAGGTCATTCACAAAATTTGTTTGGGCGGTTAGCCTCGATTTGTCGACTCCGGCAACCGCTGCGACAAGTTGACGCACGACCTCAAATACAGCTTCACCATCGTTTGAAGTGAACTCGTTCGTGATTCGATTGAATTCGATGCATCGTTTGGCGAGCTGAGAAACTGTTGAACATTCAGGCGGAAAAATATCACCGGACCATTGCAGCCATCTGGATCGTTTTAGATTTGGTAATCGCGTCGCTAAGGTAGATTTAATCGTTCGCCAGAATGGTTTGCGATTCTCGGTGTCGAGCAGACATTCCAATAGTGAAGACGGTTTGACGTCGGCTCGGTCGACGTTGAATTTGTCAACAAGGATTCTTCGAATGGGGTAGAACATTGTTGCAGACGGACAAATATCAGGATTTTGTGATTCAATGCGCGCCATCAAAAACGCGTGTAAGTCACCTATCGTCTGGAGACGTTCTATTTCAGCATCCGGCAGGGATGTTCCAAAGCGATCTTCGACATCCATCACTAGTTCAACGGCTTCGAGCCCCATAATTGGATTCTCCAAGTCAGGTAACGACGCTGATCATCGATTCGCCGGAGTGATCGTTGCTTTAACTCCCGCACCGTCGGCGACGTAGGTGTATTTTGTTGATGAGCGGCGAACTGCGATCAGTCGAGATCCATTATAGCGTTCTGTTTCTTGCAATCGCAGCATTCAAAAGCATACCCTTGGTTCATTTCATCGCACGACTTTGCAGACCTTGCGAGCTTTGTATGCCTCGCATTGTTTTATGGTGTTGGGTGGAAATGTCAGTGATTTCTGTTTTTAGAAAACAGTGAATGCCAGTGGAGCAACGCCTCAGTAAGGACGAGAATGGGAAACAACAAGAATGCTGCGATGCCAGCCAGTACCAGTAGCACTGCGGTCTTGTTTTCTGTGGCGCCGTCGATGTTCTGCATGTGAAAAATTTCCCAGACAGTATTCGCGGCGGCGAAGGGCATGGCGATCAAAACGGAAACCAGAATCAGATTCGCAAGATCAAGTCTAAACTCGCGAACTTCGTGTTGGCGATAAAGTCTGCCCAATATCGTCGACATTAATACTCCGGTAAAAATCGCAAAACCGGTAAATGCCGCGATCCCGAGCGGCGCCGAAACCGATTGTTCACCCGCTGCGACGACGATGCCATACACCACAAATCCAATGATAATGATTGAGGCAGTCACTCGCAAAATGCGTCGTTCGCCAGCTTCGTCAACTTTGTTGTTGGGTTGCATTGAGTAATCAACCGGATAAGGGTGAAGACCGCCGAATCACTGGTCGACCACGTCTGCCTGAAATCGAAGCGGTGTGATAGATTATGCCCCGCAAGCAATCCCGCGACCAAGCCGTCACCGGGGCGCTGACGCTTTTAGGGGGTTAGATTGTTGTGAAGCGATCGTGGTTACAATTACGTCGGCTTGAAAATGATTGCAAGTCCAATAAAGGATGCAACTGATGCTCCGAGTATAGACCATGCGACATAGATCTGTTTCCGATAGGCGAGAATCGCAGCTGCTAAATTGGAAAAAGCAAGAAACACACTGGCAATGCCAAGCAACCAACTACCCTGAATTGCTGCGTCATTTGAGCTCTGGAACTGCGTCGGGAGTTGCGTCGCATCATTTGCAAGACGGATGGCTTGTGGGATAAGAACAATCGCAGCAAGCAAAAAGATAACGGTCGTCAACGTGCAGAATACGATTGCGACACGAACAGCCCACATTGGTTGCGATTCTTGCGACTGGGCGTTCGAGGCTGATGCTGGTGCGGTTGGTGTCGAGTATGGATTGGGTAACTCGACGTCGGATAACACTTTTGGGTGACCGCTGCTCTGGTTAGTGGACGTGGCCTTTCTTTTCATGGTTTGAACCCTAGGTCTTTAACGCACCAGCGAGCTTGTTCGGTGGATTCTTCAGCGTGCAACACTGACAGCCAGGCAAGTATTAGCAATATCATGAAGACGGTGAGAGTGTATTTCATACGGAGGGATTCCGGTGGAGTGGTTCAAACCGCTTGCGATCTTCGGAGGTCGCGGCATGATTTCTGAGCGGCGGAATCGGTGGAGTTTGAGCGGCCTTCATTTCTGTGAGATGCAGAAGTCAAACGGCCACGATCACCAAGACGCCACGGTGATCTAAAATTCAAAACAATCGCTTTGGGCGAATTGACACATCGGGTTGTTATCTTGCTTTTTGTGATGATGTTGTTTTGAAGCAGCTTGTGAAAAGTGTTGGAACGCTCGTACTGGTTGGCAACGAACACCAAATCAGTGTAAGCAATGTGGCATATCCACCCACACCGAATCCTAAGGCTGCAAAAAGGGACATTCCTATTGGTCCGGTTTCTTTGTGATTGAAGATTTCACTAAACCATTCGAAATGAAACATTCCTAAATAAATCATAACAGCGCCGATTCCACACAATGCCCCAGCCGCCAATGACACAGTGCCTGTCCAGCAATCTCGAGCAGATGATCGGTGAGAAGCCCACGGGATGACCGACAGCCCTCCAACTACCGATAAAATTGCAATCGTCCAGTCATGCATTTTCATCGAATGGAGGAAAAGGAACCCCAGTATCAGGAAACCGGCAACTGCAATGCCAGCCAGTGCGGCTCGAACGGCTGGCGTTCTTGTGCCGACAAAGTTTGTTTGATTTTGGTCAGGGTTGACGTTCATTTTAACAGGATTGCGTTCGTGATCACTGGGTCGACGAGCGATGTTGCCTGCTGTCAACCGCCTATCTTGATTAGAACGAACCAAGTTCGAACTGTCAAAAATAATTTAGGTTTGTTTAGCGGCAGCAATGCCAAGTGCATTTGTATTGACGGCTCGGCGTTCATCGCTTTGTTATCAACTCAGCGGCCGTGAGTGGCGATCTGGTACATCCCGTCGCTGCAGGCCTTGAGTGCTTTTTTGAGTTTGGGATACGGTTCGCCCTAGCCATTGATGAGTCTCGTGAATTGAATTGCCATCAATTCCAGCAACCGACCAAGTCATGACTTTGAGGTACACGTACGGTCCGTAATGATCGTGTTCACTGAGTTTCGCGTTCCGTGGACCGTCGCAGTAGGTGCGGAGAGCCAACACAAATCCGCCCGGCATAAGCAGCGCAAGCTCATCAATTTGTTATCCACGGTCTGGTTCGTCGTTTGAGTTGCCATCAGAGACAGTTTTCTCAGGATAGGCTCGCCCTACGACGTGATGTTGATAAACACCGGGTGTATTGGTTGGGTTATCGGCGGATCGCACGGGGAAATCTACTTCGTGGCCGAGAAGCATCCGTCGAAGCAAGAAATCAAGCATCATCCGGTCATATGCCGTATCGGTTTCAAGATATTGATCTGAGTTACGATTAACCCACGATTCGACAACGCGAACACCGTCGGGACAGCCATCTAGTCTGAGCCAATAAATCAGGAACCCAGTCCAGCTACGGTGCAGGTAGACCCAGCCGTTTTCAAAATAGACAAACCATTTGTCCTCCATTTCTCGGGGGATTAATCCAAGTTGCAGGCGGTCTGCATCTGCGTCGTCGAAAACGTACTCGTATTCCAGCGGTTCGCATTGCTGCGGCGCATCAAGAGTCTTCCAGTTCGATTTCGCCGCGCGTTCAGTCATAGATTCTTAAGGTGGATAACTATGTATTTGTGTCGGGTCGGTGATAACTCCTTATCTGCCGTCTCCAGACGTACAGAACAGTCGCATCGTAGCGAGCGGATTCGAGAAAGTCGAGCAAATTGGCTCTATGGAGTGTTATTGCAAGCCTTGCTTACGATAACACCCCTCAGGCCAGGTTATTTGCGGTCGGGACAACAGGTCGGCGCGGGCAAAATCCGAAGAGCAAGCTTCCCGTTGAAGAGAAGATTTTTCTTCTCGAAAGATAGCACCTCGGCTTGCGAAGTCGACGGCGTTGTGTCGCCTTGGAATTTCCCGGCGTTTGAACGGTTCAAATTCCACCCTCCACTTTCTCAGTTGTCAGCCATCGTTCGCGAAATGTTGTCCCAAGAGTGGTAACAAACTCGCCATGACCAGGGTGGTCCTCACTCGTCACCGCTGCTCGGCCTGGGGATTAATTTCCATCCCAATCAATCTCGATGCCAAGTAAAAGAAACGCCAGCCTAAGTAGTATCCAAGCGCTGAGTAGCCATAGAAAAAAACTGCCCGCAAGTTTAAGGTCATCCATGAGGTGGATTTTTCTTTGTTTTAAAGTGTTGGGGAGCGTTTGTAAGGAAGTGTCTTGGCGTAACATTGCAGGGGGTAACTCATGTGTTGGCAGCCAGAGATATCCAAACAGGTTTTCCGAAGGATGGCCGAATTAGTCGGCGTGTTGGATGAGGTGGACTCGGACGATTCTCCTTTGCCAATCCATTTAATAGTTAGCTGTTTCTATCTAAGGTGACGATGGAGCAAATGGGGTTTTACAAAAAAATTTCAAGCCATTGTGAGGCGGGTGTGCCACAATTTCGAGGCATTAAGTGTCGACGACGGTTCGCAATTGCAGCTAGAATGGATGTCGTGTGGAACCGCGAGTGCTTCGTTTGGTCGTGTTTCGTAATGAACTTTTACTTTATCATTTGACTGGCTTTTCATGAAATCTAGAGTGCTCCGTCTAGTTGGTTCTTTGGTTTGCGTCCTGTTGGTGATGACTTGGGTCAATGTTGCCCATGCTCAGGAGGTTGCGAAGGGTAAAACAACAGAAATTAAGATCTGGCCAAATGGTTTGCCTGCTGGAGCTACGCAGTTGGATGCGAAGAGGGTTGAAGAACTCAAGGCGAAGGAAGCAGTGCATTCTCGTGGGCATGTGCTTTACGTCGACTCGCCTACTCTGACCGTATCGCTGGCACCCGCTGAAAAATCAAATGGCTGTGCGGTCGTTATTTGCCCCGGCGGGGGGTACAACGTTTTGGCATGGCAACACGAAGGAGTCGAACTGGCGGAGTGGTTTAACTCAATTGGTGTTTCCGCCTTTATACTCAAATATCGGGTTCCCCGGAGATTGCCAGACAACATCCACTGGGAACCGATGCAAGATGTCCAGCGTGCCATTCGGTGGGTGAGGCATCGTGCCGACGAATATCAAATTGATCCAAACCGCATTGGTACGTTGGGGTTTTCAGCGGGCGGTCACTTAACGGTCATGTCAGGTGTTCAATACGACACTAAGTGTTACGAGCCAATGGATGATGTAGACAAGCAAAGTGCACGCCCTGATTTCATCTGCCCAATTTACGCGGCCTATCTGGCAGATGGGTATCAAGACAACGTGGCCCAACTTGGTTCTTTGATCACCGTCACCCCGAAGACACCGCCAACATTTATGGCGGTGACCTGGGACGATCGCTTTCGTGGTGCCCAGTCGGCGTTGTTGTTTGCCAAGTTGCGAGAACACAAAGTTCCGGCGGAACTTCATGTTTACAGCAAAGGCGGACACGGCTATGGAATCCGAGACTCGCTCCATCCCGTTTCGAAGTGGCATCATCAACTCGAGTCTTGGTTGAGAACATCGGGATTCCTCGCGGATGGCTCGTTAAAAAAATAGACACGTCAACTTAAATTGTGCTTCATGAAATATATTTCCTTCATCGCGTTCGTTTTGTTTTCCTGTGGTTCGGTCCCTGCTCAAGACCAGCCCCATGTCGATGAGATCTTTAAGGCGTTGGACTCCAATCACGATGGATTAATATCAAAAGAAGAAGTGGTCAAAAGCGGGAGGTACGCCCGGCAACACCCTCGGTGGGATGCTGACAAGAATGGCGAGGCTTCCAAGCTCGAGGTGATCAAGTTTCGCGCTAAATTTGGTATTGCGGCTGACGGCTCTCGAATCTCCAATGCGCCTCGCCGGAATTCATCGCCCCGTTCAATGGAACCGCTTTCGGAAAGAGAGTTTTCGATTCCGGATGTAGCGAACCTCAAACGAGTGGGTGAGGGGACGAAGCTTGATCGTGCTGTCGCCTCTAACTCACAATTTGTTTTAAAAACGACTTTGCATCCGGTCGCTGGTGACAAGTATTTCATTCTGACGGATCATCAAGATGAAGATTACCTGAGCTCAATTGAAAAGCTCGCTGAGCATCACAACGCAACGATTATTTCTGTGGAAGATCTTGCGATATTGCATCAGAATGCGGAGCTGTTTGAAAAAATTCGCATGCAATTGCGGGATGGTAAAGTCAAATTTGTCGCCGTGGCTCCCAGGATGGAATCATTTCGTGAGAATATGTTGCTGGGGATTTGGGAGTTGCTTTCCAGCATTGACGAGGATCCACAGCTCGATTGTTTTCCCGGCATTCTTTTGGCTTCCAACTCAAAGTCATTTTCGAAACTGATTGATCAATCGCTAGATCATGTGCCGGTGACGCCAAAATCGTTAAAGCCATTTGCGATTAATCAGGTTCAGAGCACTCGTGAGACGAGGTCTCTGCAAAAGTCTGGCATCTTGAGAAAGCATTTCAAAAAAGCGAATCTAGAAACTCCAATCGTCGCGATCTACGGTCAAACTGCTGATCAAGCGCCGAGGCTCGAGGGCGAAAAAATATGGAACCTGAAGACTCAGTCGCGGGGAGATTTCGTCAAGGAACTGCCCCCCGCGGCAGGTCAGGCATTCGACGAGTCTAACCTTGTGGTCATGCATGGTCACGGGATTCCCGGGATGTCATGCAGTCTCGATGTTGATGGTTTAGCTGACGATATGAGTGGAAAAGTTCTGCTGTCAGGTTCCTGCTTTTCTGCGTCTCCCATGAAATCTGACCTTCCGGCCATGGGGCGTGCGCCGGGTGGATATGACGTTCAACCCCGCGACGCCTTTATCGTTCGCGCTGTAGATAACGGGGCGATTGTCGCTTTTGGACATCAGCGGTTAAGTAGTGGATTTCCCCATCTCTACCCGGTACTTGAGAGTTGGTTGCGTGGTCAAACGGTCGGACAGGCTTATCAGCAGTTGATCAACGGCTTAATTGATCAGAGTGGAATCACGTCGGGAGGATTCGTGATTTCGAACAAGCAAAAAAGCAGTAAACGTTTGCCCCAAATGCGTCTTCTTTATGTCGTGCTTGGCGACCCGGCGCTCCAGCCCTTGGAATCACAACCATTACTCAAGTGAAAATTGAATCAGATGAACCGACGATGGATCCCTTTTGTCACAGTCGCGATGTTGGTGTCGCTAATCTTACTTCGAAAATCTTTAGCCGTTGTTGATGCATCAGTTGAAGCGCTTCCCAATGTCATTGTTTTTTTGTCTGATGATCAAGGCTATGGTGATTTCAGTTACACCGGCAATAAAGATCTGGCGACACCTAATATTGACGGGTTGGCACGCGAGGGTGCTTTCGTCTCAAACTTTTATGTTTGCCCGGTTTGTTCACCTACCCGGGCCGAGTTTCTGACGGGGCGGTATCATCCACGCGGAGGGGTTTATTCGACTTCTGCCGGTGGAGAACGATTGGACCTTGATGAAATGACGATTGCGGAGGCTTTTCAGCAGGCCGGATACGCAACAGCAGCATTTGGTAAATGGCACAACGGGATGCAAGCTCCCTTTCATCCCAATTCCCGCGGGTTTGAAGAATATTATGGATTCTGCAGTGGGCATTGGGGGCATTATTTTGATCCGGTCCTCGAGCACAATGGAGAACTCGTTCGTGGAAAGGGTTTTGTCGTCGACGATTTCACGAATCATGCCATCAGTTTTATCGAACAAAATCGTGACAATCCATTTTTTGTTTATTTACCTTACAACACGCCTCACTCACCCATGCAAGTTCCTGACAAGCATTGGAATAAGTTCAAAGACAAACCGTTGACGCAGCTTCCGCCGCAATTCAAAAAAGCGAGCAAGCAAAAAGGCAAAGGTCTTGATCACGCGAGGGCGGCATTGGCCATGTGTGAGAATATCGATGAAAACGTAGGGCGTGTCTTGGCAAAACTGGATGAGCTAAATTTGGCTGACAACACGATTGTGATTTACTTTTGTGACAATGGCCCCAACGGCACACGCTATAACGCCGGCTTCAAAGGGCGTAAGGGTTCGACGGATGAAGGGGGCGTGCACTCACCGCTGTTCATGCGTTGGCCCGCCAAGATTAAACCGGGGTCGGTGGTCAATACCGTTTCAGGTGCAATCGACTTGTTTCCAACTTTGATGGCATTGTGCGGAATCGAAAAAAAATACGAGCCAAATAAAGAGTTTGATGGGATGTCGATCCATCTGGATCTTTTGGGTTCGAAAGTCAATCGTCCGTCCCGAAAGTTTTTCTCCTGTTGGAAAAATAGAGTCAGCGTTCGAAGTGAACGTTATCGGTTGGACAGCCAAGGAGTACTTTATGATCTGATTGATGACCATGGCCAAAAGCAACCAGTGACTGACAAACCCGAAGTAGTAGCTGAACTAAAGTCTGCCGTCCAAGAATTCAGAAATGACGTCTTGTCGGAGCTAAATCACACGGAAGTGCGATTATTTCCAATCGGTCACCCGAGCATGACGAAAACCCAGTTACCCGCTCGGGATGCTGTCATTTCCGGTAAACTGAAACGGTCCAATAGATTCCCCAATTGCTCGTATATGATGAACTGGGTCGACACAGACGATACTATTTCCTGGCCCGTTGATATTCAGCAGTCGGGGAAATACAAAGTCGAGCTTCACTACTGTTGTGCGAAGAAGGACTTAGGAGCAGTGGTCGAGCTTTCGATGGGGGGTAATAAAGTTTCCACCAAAATTGTCGCTTCCCATGTTTCCCAACTGATTGGTGCCAAACAGGATCGTGCGGTTCGTGGCGAATCGTTTGTCAAGAACTTTAAGCCGCTTGAAATGGGAACCATTACCCTGACCCAAGGCCCAGGCAAGCTTGTTCTCAAGACCCTCGATATTCCCGGTGACGAATCGATCGAATTTCGTTTGTTAATGCTGACACGGCTGGATTAGTTTTTTCATTTACCCTTGGGCAAATTTTTAACTCGCGAGGGTCTTTCATGGGGAATCGTTGAACGACCTATTCTCGACTCCCTTTAGCCATCCCAATGAACCTAATCCCGTCACAAATTCGCAACGACATTCGTTCTGCCAGAAATAGCGTTTCTCAAGTCATGCGTGCTCAGTGGAGTGAGCAAATTTGCGAGCGTTTGGTCCAGCTGAGTGAATTCGCTGGGTCCCGTAATGTTGCCGCATTTTTGGCACACGATGGCGAGGCTGATCCAATCGGTTGTATGACGGAAGCGTACCGTCGCGGCAAAAATGTTTTTGTTCCGGTGATTTTGGGAAAAGCTCAGCCGCTTAAATTTGCGCCTTGGACCCCCACCGCCGAAATGCAGGCAAATCGTTTTGGAATCTTGGAGCCCGTCGTCGAAGAATCAAGCTGGATCGATCCGAGCGAGTTGGATTTTGTGGTCACACCCTTGGTCGCTTTTGACGGGTTTTGTAACCGAATTGGAATGGGGGGTGGTTATTACGACCGCACGTTTTCATTTCTCAATCAAGAACAGTGCGGTGGCGTCGATGGAGCCAGTCCTTTGGGGCGTTCGGTTTTCTTGGCGGGTTTTGCTTTTGATTTGCAAAAAGTTGATTCAATTGAAAATCAGCCATGGGACGTGCCGCTCGATTGCGCCGTCACCGAGGTGGATTTCTATTCGCCGTAACTTGGTTTCTCATCATAATGCCATTTACTCAGCGGTGACTGATTAAACGATTCCTGCTAAGCTCCAGCATGGCTTTTAACCAACTCACAATTTCTGGCTACTCCACTGCTCTGTTTGCAACATGGTACTTCGTCGATGAATTGAGCCTGTTGCTTGATTGTGGTGATGGAGTTTGCGCGGGGCTGTTGCAGAAATCCCGTAAAGTCAAACATGTTTTTATCTCGCATGCTGATCGCGACCACCTTGCGGGGCTGCTTCAATTTAGTCAATTAAATTCTCGCCCCGGATTAAAGATTTATTACCCTCGTGACTCGGGTTCATTTCCGGCGCTCGAGCGATTTACCACAAAGTTCGATCCGCAGGTTTCGGGGGCGCAGTGGATCCCGATTGGAAGTGGTGAGGAAGTTCAACTTCGGGATGACATCGTTGTACGGACTTTGGAAAATCGGCATGTGAAAACGGTTGCCGGTCAACTCAAAAGCCTAAGTTTTTTTATTGAGAACCGCTCCCTCAAGCTAAGGCCTGAGCTGGTGGGGAAAACTGGAAGCGAAATTGCGCAGCTGCGAAAGAATCACGGGCAGGAAGCGATCTCCACAGAGCATCGTTCCTCTTTGTTGGCTTATTCTGCTGATACGCCGA
Source organism: Mariniblastus sp. (assembly GCA_029247405.1). Classification (GTDB taxonomy): domain Bacteria; phylum Planctomycetota; class Planctomycetia; order Pirellulales; family Pirellulaceae; genus Mariniblastus. Next base: position 28,187 of record JAQWLH010000108.1, on the reverse strand, counting down.
TCGAAATGGATGGGCGATACAATGACGTCGAAACGTTAATTCATGAAGCGACGTTTTTACGCGATGACGAGATTGATCCGGACAATCCGCGGCGGAATCGACATAGTTCTCTCGAGCAGGTTTTGACCATGGTCGCTGAGTCAAATGTCAAGCGTTTGATATTGGGTCATTTTTCTTCACGCTACGACGATGCCGACATTGACCAAGCGATCAGGCAGGGCTGTGATCAACGCGGAATCACGATTCCGGTTTTTCGTTTGCTTCCGGGTCAACGAGTCACCAATGTGTTGGAGCAGGAGAATCTAAACAGGGGCAGAAACTCAGGTTGACGGCAGCCCGAGTTTCAGTGGGTCTACTTTTATTTATCGGCGTTCTGTCGCGCTGGTAGACTTTGTCACGTAACGATCTCCGAACCACAGGCGGACCGATGAGCAAACCAAAGCCTCAAAAACGAAAGCTCAAATTCAGTGATTACGATGAAATGATGGTTGAGGTTCAGGCTCTTGCTGAAAGCGGGTATGTGAGTAACGGTAATTGGAATTTGGGACAAGCTTCCAGCCATGTTGCTGACTGGATGTTGTTTCCACTGGACGGTTTTCCCGTTCCACCACTGCCAATTCGGATCATGTTTTGGTTCATGAAAAAGACCGTGGTCCCGGGGATGAAACGAAAAATTTTGGCCGAAGGTTTTAAAGGCGGTGTGATGACGGCTCCGGAGACGGTTGCCGGCTCGGACGAGTACTCAGATCAACAAGGTCAAGAAAAACTTCGAGCCGCCGTCGATCGAGTTAGCTCTCACACGGGCAGCCTTTACCCCTCTCCATTATTTGGAGAAATGGATATGGCGATGCATCACAAAGTAAGCCTGCTGCATGCCGAGCATCATTTCGGTTACCTACAACCAAAATTGGGCTGATCTGCCATTGCTCAACAGATTTTAATCTGTGTTTCAAACTCGAGTTTGGGCACGGAGTAAGTTGATGTAAAAAGGCGGGTCGCCAAGAGCCGATGATAGCTGTGTTTTGTCCAACGAAAAATTGATGACAAACTTCTCTGGTTTGGCGAATTGTTTGGCAAGAAGAATTCGTTTGAAGCGAATCAAAGAGTTAACGCTTGTCCAATGTCCCAAAATTCAAGCAGTAGTTGAATCGACCTGATTCAGCGTAGCATTCATTTTTTCAGTTTTGACCCAGCCTCGTGCGGTAAGCTCAGACATTTCCTGATAATTCACAAAACCGACTGATTGTTCAATGTTCTCATTTCTTCGTCCCCTGTTTACGGTGATTTTATTTGCTGTGATCCATGGCGGCATGGTGATCTGGTGCACCTTCAACCGTCGGTCACCGTCAGTCCTGACCGCTGATGCAGATCCTGATACTTATCAATGGTTGTTGGACTGGCTTTACTTTCCCATCTCTATGTTTTCAGGGTCGGTCCGAGAGCATTGGGAGTTAATTGATTTTGCTGCATTTTCCCTGACGTATGGGCTTGTCGGCTGGATGCTCCTGGGAACAGCCTTGGCATTTTTAAAGAAGCCAAAAAAGGGATCGCGGCGCAGTTTTATCCCGTCCGCAAGTGTTGGGAAAATACTCTGCTTTGCCTTGGTTGGGTTTTTGATCTTTGAGTGGGTGACGCGTCGACTGCTGCCTCTGCTATAGCGAATCCGGAGGACGTCAGGGTGCGATGGCGCTAAGCGTGTCGCTTACTTCCGTTGTTTACTCAGTGGGGATCTTTTTGAAAAAATGTTCGTGAAGAACCCATCGGGGTGTAACGTTAAAACGTAGAAGCATGTCACCGATTTGCGAGTTTTCGCTGGGGCAAGCATCGAGGGGGACCAACGAATTCATGGAATCAGAAAGTTTGGGAAATCGTGATCCCAGTGCTTCGACTTGCGCACTGGAAATTGGTCCGCCAACAGCGGTGAAGTTTTTTCGACTGGCGGTTGCGAAAGATTTAGCGGCAGCCACCGAGAGTGGGGGGCTTCCTTTGCCGATGTATAAGTCGTTTCGCAGAGATGTTAATTCCGGGCCAATATTTATTTCGCCGCGCACTGTTGCCCAGACGCGATCGCGATAATTTCCAAATGCTGCGTTGCCGGTTAATGCCTGCACGTTGTTGACATGCGTTTCAAATCCAACAGCACTCTTGTCCAAACCTGTTGCAATTTGATCCAAACCTTCAACGAGTGAGGGGATATAGGTTTGTTTGCTCAAACTCTTGGTTGCTTCGACCAATTCAAGGCTCGGTTTGACCGTTTTTTTTGCTGAGATAGCGGCGCGGTTTCGCCAAAGCAATAGGTCATCGGTTGCCGCTTGATAGTTCTTAATCGCGTTCCCAAGATCGGGTCGCATTTCCATTACCGCCAGCTCTTTTTCGAGTGCTGCGAGAAGTTCGTTCGGAACACGATTGGCCATCAGGCCAAGTGTTCTGAGGTAACCGACATAGTTTTCTTTGGCATCGGCATCCGTTGTTTGCTTGAGATCAACCGAGATGATGGTTGGCAGTATCTCAGTCATTTGGGCGTTGAGTTTGGTGATGGTGTCCGCAAAAGTCGTCGTACCAAGTTGCGAAGCGAAAGATTGCTCTGGCGTTGTTCCCAAATTCAGGCCTTGTCCCAACCCATGAACCCCCATCGTTCGAATGAGATTGGAGTGGGTTGTTTGCCACTTATTAAAGATCGCTTTTAATGCCTCGGGACCGGAGTAAGATTGTCCATCAATGCTGGCAGATCGACCGGTACCGACGGCGGTAATTGTCGCTTTGGCTGCCTCCAATAGCTCATTGATTTGGGGTGGGTGGCTGTTGAGAGCCGCTGCCAGGGCCGCCGTCGCTTCAGCTTCGCGAAGATCTTTAGTGCTCCCGGCTAATTGCCGTCGCATCCCATCAACCTGTCCTAAAACCTGTCGGCCAGAGGCAGTGGAAAGCCAGATGACAAATTGATCAACCTCTTGCAGGATTTCATCAAAGTCAGATTCAGCTTTGGCAAGATTGTTTTTGTCGAAAAGTTGACGAACTTTTGCAACTGCTTTGGCCCGTTTGTCCATTGAACGAGATTTATATTTTTCGGCAGCTTCAACAACTTTGGCCCCGGCGGGCATCGATTTGAGCAGGGCAGCTGCGTGCTTGAGTTTGTCGGAACAATATTTCCCCCGATGCTGCCAATCCACTCCTGCTGGCTCGCGCATATTTTTGAGGGCCTGTGCATCGCGAAGGATTTGTTCGGCCACGGCGTATGCCGGCCCAATTTTGTCGCAGTCAATATTAGCCAGCGTTTTGTTTTTCGTCGCCTCATCCACTGATTTTGTGAACAGAATGATGGAGGCCCAGTTGTCCTTGCAAGCTGCCCCAAGCTCGGCTGCTTGTTCGCAGTATCCGTTGGTGGCCAACGACATGACATTGGTTTGGGAAAATGAATTGGAGACGAAAGCAAGCGTTGTGATGGCCAGCGAAAGGGAACTGAGTTGAATTAATTTATAATACATGGCGTGCTCAAATATTTGACGAGTGTCGGAATGAAGAAGGGACCAAACTCAATTGTGTTATTCCAGGACAACGCAATCAAAGATAGCTGTCGCAGCCGATTGGCTGCCATTAGCGGTGTTGACCAGCATGGCGTTCGCAAAACTAGCGCTCATATTGTCGTCAAGTTTGGCAAACTGAACGGGAATGAGCTGGCCATTAGCATTTTTCCATACGTCGCCGTCGACAGCTTTCTGGGCATAGAATTGACAGGGAATTGTTTTGCCATGGAGTGATTCGATCGGTCCCTCAACCGAACCCTGAAGTAGAAACGAGGGGAAAGAATTGGTGATTCCGTCTTTGTAGCTTTTGATCTGCAAAACCGTTGTCGTTTCGTTGAGCTCGATGATTCGGATGTACGACGCCGAGAATTTGGTCGGCTCGTCCAACGTAATTTCGGCAGAGCCATTGAGCGAGACAAGATTTCCCGCGTCACTGGCCAACTCGGTTGCCTTGTCCTTGAGGGTCGACATCGTCTCTGAGGTTTTATCTTTAAATTCTGAGGCAGCCTCTTTGATCTTGGCAGATGCATCTTTAGCTCCTTTTTTCGCTTTCTCCAAAGCTTCGCTGGACTTTTCGGAGAACTCGGAGGCGGAGTCTTTTACTTTGGACGCCATTTTGTCCATGTCCTCTTTGCTGCAGCCGCATTGGAAAATCAAGCCAACGAGCAAAGACAAACTCAAAAGCCAAACGACGGGGTGGGTTGGGGGCGTGGGAATGTTCATAAGTCCGTTTGCGCGAATGCGGGAAGAAAAGGGAAACGTCATCCATTCTTGCCTAATCGTTGCGCGGGCACAACTTTTTTTAACGAGGGGCATGGGAACCGCCCAGACGGGTGGAGCGAGTGAAGTCAGGGCAATGTTTTGTCGCCTGAAAGATGCGTTTGCCGGACCAACTGCCCGGAAGCTGGGGACTTCAAGGTTGAGCGATTGGGGTCGAGTTTGAAGTATTTATCCAGCTGCAAGCTTTGCCGCCAGCTCAACCGCGGCGATAAGGCTCGACTCATCAGCCTTGCCTTCCCATGCAATGTCGAGCGCCGTGCCATGATCGACGCTGGTTCGAATGAGAGGTAGGCCGAGAGTGATGTTAACGCCGGTGTCGAAGTTAAACGCCTTGAAAGGGATTAATCCCTGATCGTGGTACATGCAAATGTAGCCATCGGTTTCTTTTCGACGCCAAGGCAGAAACGCGGTGTCTGGTGGAAGCGGTCCAACAATGTCGATGCCTTTTTGGGTGGCTTGGTGTACTGCCGGGGCGATGATTAATTCTTCTTCGCGATTCCCAAATAGCCCGCCTTCACCAGCATGCGGATTAAGCCCAAGCGCGACAAGTTTGGGTTGGCGACCGCAGATACTTGTGAGTGCTTCGTTCGTTAATTCGATCACCTCGACAATCAAGTCAGTGCTTAGCATTGTTGGTACTTGGTCGTAACCAATATGTGTTGTAACCAAACTGCAACTAAAGGCCGGGGCGGTCATCATCATGCAAAATCGTTCGGTGCTGGCTCGATTCGCGAACAACTCGGTGTGGCCCGGAAACTTGATTCCGGCGGCTTGCCAAGCTTCTTTGTTGATCGGGCCGGTGGTGACCGCATCGACGCGGCCATCAAGGGCGGCGGCAATGGCGGCTTCGATATAAGCAAAAGAAACTGACCCCGTGTGTTGGTTGACGACACCTCGCTTGAGTTGGTCTGCTTTCAAGTCACCTATATCAACGGCTAATGGAGCATCGACACAAAATTGCTTATCAAACTCTTTTAAAGTGATCGTTCGGTTGGGTAGGGGCAAGCCGCAGCGATTTCCAACGGCCGAAAGAGATAGCATGTCGCCGAATACAATCGGTGTGCAAAGTTGGGCGACACTCTGATTGGCTAGTAGCTTCAAACACAATTCTGGACCGACACCAGCCGGATCACCCATGGTGATTGCAATTCGTGGAAGACGTGAGTTCAAAGTCAGCTCGGGTTGGAAATATTAGATTCAAATAGCGAAACAAATTATACCGCGAAGTGATTGAAATTTCTTTGGGGCTTTCAAATTCAAATTTCACTTTCGAGGCGAGTCATTCGGTGGTACGATTTCGACCAGCCCATGACGACCCAACGTCGAGACTTGCTTAATATTGGACACGATTTAGGAACGACTGACCCATGAGAATTCATTCGCGTATCAATTTATTTGTATCGTTCGTTTTGTTGGCCTGTTGCTCCCTGCACTATTCTTCGTCTTCGCAGGCGCAAGAATCGCAGGCAGAAAAAACGACCACTTGGCTGATTGTTCGGCATGCTGAAAAAGATGCCAACGAATTGCTCAGCGAAGAAGGTAAACAGCGGGCAAAGGAGCTCGGAAAACTTGCCGGTTTGTTCCGAATCAAGGCCGTTTATTCCACTGACGTGCCTCGAACGATGAACACCGCCAAGCCGACGGCTGACAAGTTGGGTGTCAAAATCCAGACTTACAAAAAAACCGATCAAAAGTGGTTTGATGAAATGAAGAAAAAACACGAGGGTCAAGTGGTTTTAATCGTGGGGCATTCCAACACCATTGGTCAAATCGCCAAAGGCTTCGGTGGGGTCGGAGATTTTTCTGTGATCTACGAAAACTACGATAACCTGTTTGTGGTGACCAACCATTCGAGCGGATCTAGATCATTGAGGTTGAGATTTGGCGATTGAAGGTCAATGAAACAACGGGCTCTGTCGAATTAATGTCGTTTAACTCAAATTGTTTTGTTCAGCGATGGGTCGATGTTGTCGCCTGTGATCCGTTTTGTGATGGCATGATTTGGTTTCGGGATAGCTCGCGGACTCAAGTAGGCTGACGCACCGGGCGTGAATTGATGTTATTTAATCACGGCTGCCGCTGCTGGTTGGTTGGGCCTTTGATAGATTGGCAGCATCCGGTGACGAACCTCAAGTGAAAGCAAGTTCATGGTCGTAACATAAATGCGACCGCCAAACGCGCCCCAGCGGTCAGGAACGGGTTTGTAGGGATGCCAACTGCCCGCATAATCGCCCGATTTCTCTTGTGATCGAATCAACAGTGGGCGGAGTTGGTTGTTCCATTGCTCCCAGCGTGTGCCGCCGACATGCTTGAGGACTTGAGTGGCGTAATACCAATAGTAGGTATCTCGCCCTCGCGGTGTGGCATCGGTTGGCAACTGAGATTTGAGTAGGTAATCGGCCCCGACTAAAAGTCGCGGGTCTTGTTTGCCCCAGCCGCTGTAGATTCGCATCAACAAGCCAACAGCAGTCATTGATGCAGATGGTTGGCGGCCTTGAATTCTTGAGACGCCTTTAGAGTCTTTGGCGTAGGGGTTGTACCTAAAAAGGGCCTGATTGTCGGGGGCGACGGCAACGTCGAGCCAATTGTCAATTCCGTCAAAGCAACGTTCATCAATGGTGAGTCCTGCCAACCGTCCGCTTTGCAACGCCATCATCATCCAACCGGAGACGGATGTGTCGGCTGATTTCTTCCCAGGTGTATCAAAATACCGCCACCCCCCCTTTCGACCATCTTGAGTGGCAGCAATATAGTCCAGTGCTTTTTGAGCGGCCGTTTTGAGGCGGGCATCCTGTGTCATTCCATAGGCTTCGGTCAATGCGAGGGCCGCAATCCCATGGCTATAAAGTCGGCAGGCATTATTTGATTTGTCGTCCGACGATACATATAAACCGCCGTCGGCAGATTGGTTTTCAATCAGCCACTGCAGTGCATGATCGACCTGCCGTGCGTATTTAAATTCGCGATGGTTGTACCCGGCTCCCTGAAACGCCAATAGAGCAAGTCCGGTTGCCGCCGTGTCGCTGCTCAATTGTGTCAAATGTTGTGGCGCATCAGGGTCAAAACCTTTCAGAGCCCAGCTGCCATCGGCAGATTGATAACGCGCCAGGAATTCCAGTCCCGACTGAATTGCTGCTTCCGTTGTCGGTTCTGCCGCGCCGGCGATTGCCGAGGGGGTTCGATTTCGAAAAGCCTTCTGGGCAATCACGGCGTCTGGGTTAATCGAAGGTGCGCCGCCAAATTTCTTGTTGATAAATCGGTTGTCGAGATCAGGTTGCAACTGCTTGCTGTCCTTAGAGGCAGGGCGATTGGGAATGCCAGCAAATTCATCCGGGCGAATTCCTAAACCAGCCGCTCCTTCGATTGCTTCGATGTCGAGGACGCTGCCCTGAAGTTTCTCCGACGGTTCTAATTCTGCTCGGGCAATTGAAACATCTGACGCATCGGATTGCCCCCTTTTTCCAGCCGAGCCATCAACACTAGATTTTTCTGAGGTTGGAGTGGGTTGGATTTTGGAAACTCCAGAAAGGGCTGTCTTTACGTCTGGCTGAGCCGACCGGGAGCCGCGAGTCTGTGGATTGGCAGCGAGTCCGGTGGCGAATTCGGAATCGACATTTGTGGCTTTGCCGCTGCCAGTCCGGCGACCGGTCTTTGATTCAATGATGGGTAAAGAGGTGGCTGCTTGAAGTAATGCATTTGTTGCGGTCTGACCAATTCCGGAACCCGGAAGGGCTGCTGACGCCTGCCGCTGAACTTTGACAGTTAAAGATTCGGTCGGTGATTCTCCCGCATCAGCAGGAGCGGCCTTCGAAATTCCATCAGCCTCCGCGGTACCAAAACCTGGGTCCGAGCGAATGATCGGGGCTTGAGCCACCCGCGTTCGCCGAGTTCCACGTTGGTTTTCCTCGTCTTCATCCTCTTCTTGATCTGTGTTCCAGCGGGTGACTGCCTCATTCCGATTTGCCCGTTGCCGATTTTCGCTTAGCTGTTCAGCGAGGTTTGACTCTCCCCGGTTGGAAAATTCGCCTTTCAAATCGGCGGCCCAGCGTTCGGCCATGACCGCTGCTTTTCCGCCGGTTCGAGCCGCTAGACTTGCTGAGTCGGAAGCTTCAGAGGCCTCGGTTGAGGGAGCCGTTGCCGATTGGCTGCGGGGCGCCATGACGCTGGGAGATAATTCAGCAACCAAAGATGGCTGAGCGTTGGATCGGTCTTTTGAGCGTTGGGTTGCGTCGGGGGAGAGTTGTGAAACTTCCGGCTGGCCCCCTCCTGAGCGTCGTTGGGATTGGCGATCCATCACAATTTTGGTCGGTCCTAAATCGACCTCCGCCGAGCCTCGCTCGGCTGAAACTTCGTCGCGAGCGGACGCCGCTCTGGCATCTATTTTCGCGGCCGAAGACTCCATGGTTCGTTCGCCTGTCGTCTTGGCTCCCGCAACTTTTGCGGCTTTTGAAGTTTCCGCTTTAAAAGCGCTGGTCGGAATGCGAGTGGCACCAATGGTTCTCTGCACTTGGGATTTTTGCGAGGCGGAGAGCATGCGGTCAGCACTCATGTTGCTCAAAGATCGTTCACGTCGAGCCGAATCCGAAGCGCGAGCGGCGGGGCTATTCATGCCGCCTACATCACGGTGTAGATTTTTTGACCGTCCAACGCCCGCGACTCCTTGCGTGCTTCGAGAGACTGAAAGTGTTTTTGAGTTGAGTGCTCGGGAGGCCGTTTTTGATTCCGGCGACCGAGACGGTTTCTCTACCGGGATAGGTGAGACAGCGATCTTCGCATCAGTGGTTGCACGACGTGGAGTCCGGTTAACTGAAGTCTCAGTTGAGATAGTGGGTTGAGCGGCGGTTGGCTTTCGCCGATTGAGGGTTCGGGCGATCTGAGATTGAGGGTTGAGGACTGTTTGGGGTTGGTTGGTTGTGGCGGGTGTCACGGTGGTTGATTGGGTCGGCCTCCGCGTTATTTGATTTGCGGATTTAGATGCCTCGGCCTTGACCCGTTTTGAAGTGGCTGCCGAGGTAACTTTCTCGGCCGTCATGGATTTTTTTGTTGCGATGGGAATGAGGGGAGTATCTCGTCGAACTCGAGCTTGTGATGACGATGCCTTGGGCGCTGAAATGGACGGCGATTTTGTGGGTTGGGTTCGACGTGGCGAAGACGAAGAGCGAGTGATTTCGGTCGGGTTATCCTTGGCCGCATTTGCGCTGGCAGGCTCAACGCGGGTTTCGGTTTTCGCGACCGGTTGCCGGGAAACTGAATCAGCCGCCTTTGAGCTTTCAACTGGCTTTTCTGGCTTGGTGGGGCTGGGTTTGGTTTGACGCGTTGTTTTTTGCTCGGTTATTTTCTCACTCGACTGTGGCTGAACTGCGGGCCGAGTTTGCTTTCGCAATTGTGATAACTCAGGGTTTTGGCGTGGCACAGATTGGATGGGAGTTTCACGTTTGACTAGCTGAGGATTAATATTTGGCTGAGATTCTTTGACGGGTACCGTTTGTGGTTTAACGACGGTGGTCGTCGGACGTTGAACCTTGTCCGGCACAACGTCGGGCTCAGGCGTTTCTCGGGAGTTGGCCTCTTCCCAGACAAAGGCGGCTCGCTGATCAGAAATTTCAATCGTTCGAATTGGCCGCTGAGCAACTTTGCGCTCGTTGGGCTTGTATGGGTTTTGAAAAATGTTGGTTACCGAGGCAAACACCATGACTAACAAGTGAATGGCCAAGCTCAAAACGATTGCCAGCTGAAGCGAGCGACGAAGTTTTTGGCTGTCCAAACTAATCAGGAATAAAATTGAACCCGCCGCAACCAAGGGGAGCACGAATAAACTACCCCACATCCAAGGGCCGCGTAAAAGGGTGACGGCGGCGCCGACGGCAATGCTGCAGAGCACCGTCAAGGCAACCAGCACAGGCCAGAATTGCTGGTCAAATGTGCTCTGCTTGGCAGGTGTTATTTTGTGAACGGTTCGGCGTTTCACGTGGATCAATTAAAAGTTAATTACGTTTGGTTGAACGAAACATCAGCTGAAGGAAGATGAATGAAAAAGACTGAAAACATCTGGCTAACCACCATCAATTGTCGCGGTATACTCACTAATCCCAACTTTTTTACATAGCCCGATGGCAATCAGTAATGGTTCGCAGTCGGTTTTCTTGTCGGCTCGAATTACAACTGTTTGAGTCAACGGATTGTTTGCTTTGGCTCGTCGCAGAATTTGTTCGACTTGCTCGAGTTGACGGAATGACCCGTCGATATAGTAGCGCCCTTGTTCGTCAATGTTGACGACCAGTTCGTCAGTTTGGGCCGTCGCCGGCAGTGCTTCGGTGACACTGGGTAGGTTCAGGTCTAGCTCGCGCTCTTCTTCGGAAAATCTTGAGGAGACGAGAAAAAAGATCAGCAACAAAAATACCACGTCAATCAAAGGCGTAATGCTCAATGAGCCGACGGCTGCGGTTCGTTTTATTTTTACAGACATGGTTATCAGTGGGTTAATCTTAAAAACCGTTACTCGCGGGCCGCGATCAACGTGATCGCAAAACAGGACGAATGGGCGAATGGTTTGTCATTGTCAGGATCTTGAGTTTCTTGTTTTTCAGTTTGACACTAGTCGTGAGAGGTTTGAGCGACGGCAGGATTGACGTTGCCTATTTCAGTCGATTCGGCGACGCCTTGGGTGAATCGAACTTGGCCTTCGTAGCGCTCGAATTGGGGGAGAAGGTTGCAGGCCATTTCCTCAATCTCGTTGAGCAGTTGTACAATTCGGTTTTCGTAAAAGTGTGAAAGGATCGCCGCAGGAATTGCGATCATTAATCCAACCATCGTTGTTACCAGGGCAACGTAGATACCGTTGGCCAGGGCAACTCCTCGGTTTTGACCTGCATTCAACTCGGCCAACTGCGTCGTATCATAAAACGCTTGAGTAATTCCCCAAACAGTTCCAAGGAGTCCGATCAGCGGAGCAATGGCAGCGGCCAGTGATAGCCACGACGTCATTTGTGAGAGTCGATTGGCTTCGCGTTGGCTCGCTTCTCCGACTGCGTTTTCCAATTCAATTTGTGGACGTCCGACTTTAACCAACATCGAACGCAAAACATAAGCGGCTGATGATGGATATTGCTGGCAAGTTTGATAGGCACGTCGCGGTTCCAAACCGTTCTCGGACTGGCTGAGGATCGCAAGTTGATCCACCAGTTTCGGTGGGAAGATTCTGGTACGACGTAAAGCGAGATATCTTTCGATGGCGATGGTGAAAACGCCAATTGAGAGCAGTAATAGCGGCACCATGAACCAGCCGCCTTGGGTCAACAGTGAAAGAAAGTTGATCCCGCGTTTTTGAGCCGGCTTACTTGTATCTCCCTCGGCCTGAGGCAGAGTCGCGATCAGCGGTGCCCCGATCTCTGGATGAACACTGGGTTGGGAAGCATGAGTGCTAACTGACGTGCTGACCCATAAGGTCATGCCAATCATCCAAGCCGTGAGGGTGATGGCAATTTGAGCCGGTTTTAATACCGAAGGTCGCATGTTAACTCCAGGGGTGATTGCTCGTGTGGCGCACGGTAATGGTCCATCCTGCTCTTCGCTCGGTCCGGGCCTTCAAACTCCCAACGGTGCAAAGGGAAAGGCTTTTGAGCGCCGTCGTAGGCGTATGCTTCATGGTTGGTATTGTTTTCACTCGAAAGTGCGTTGATCAGCAAAGCTCATTGAGTGGGGTCCAGTGGCAAAAGCCCCTCAGTATTTTAGGCTGTTGGGGTTGTATCGTGGCTTGGTCATCGCGAGTGTGCCGATGGTTTGCGGTTAATTGGCTTTGAGTTTTTTCAGCGTTTCTAATTGGCGTTTGGCTTCTGGTGCGAGCTTGTCATTGGGGTAGTTGTTGATTAGATATTCGAATTGTTGGATTGCATCTTTGATCAATTTTGGTTTGGCACTTGGCGGGGCCTGGTCGACCTGAACGAAGCTACAACGCGCGGATTCGTAAATTGCGTAGGCTTGCCATGGTTTTACATCGTCGGGAGCTTGTGGCCCGCCGAATCCGAAATAGACCAGTTTGAATTCGTTACCTGCGTCATCAAAATTTTTGTTAGCGAAGTGAATGTCGCCGATCATGCAGCGGGCTCGAGCCCCTGTTCGCCCAAGATTCTCGGCTGCCTTACGGTAAAAAACCAAGGCTTGTTCAGATTGCCTTAATCCCATGTGGGCCGTGCCCATTTCAAGCCAGGCGTCCTGTTGAAACGATTTGTCAGCTTGGGTTTTTTCTATCTCTGAGGCCAGCTGGATGGCTTGGTCGTATTTTTTGACACGCGAGTGATTAGCACTCTGAGCGCCATGCAACAGAGTCAGCCATTTAATTTTTGGTTCCACCGTTTGGGAGGCATCAATGACAGGTCGGGCGGCAAGATAAGCATCGAGTGCTTTTGCATGTTCTTTCATGCGAAAATAAGACTCGGCCACCATGAACATTCCATCGCCGACCAGATCGCCTTTTGAGTAGACCGTTGTTTGCTTGGTGAAGCTGTCCAGAGCCAGCTCAAATTGATCTTGTTTGTAATAGGCCCAGGCGAGTTTATAGGCAGCTTTTTCACGAACGTTATCGTCGGTTTGGGATTCAAGGCAGGCCTGATATGACTTGATGGCACGAGCGTATTGCTTGGCATCGTAGGCTGCCGTTCCGACATGAAAGCTGGCTTCTCCGACAAGCGGGCTGGTTGGGGTTTCCGCTATGATTTTAGCGAAATACTTAAGGGCTTGTTTTTCTTTTGCCTTGGAACGATAAGACCAGGCAAGCTCGTAATAGAACCGGTCGAGTTTGGGTGAATCGGCGGATTCCGCGATCAACGTTTCAAAGGTACCAATCGCATCATCCCACTTTTTAAGTTCGACTTGGCTGAGCCCAATTTCAAATAGGGCATTGGTTTTGGCCAGGCCAGTCGGATTGGCGGTCTTTAAATAATCTTGAAGCTCGACAATGGAGGCCTCCGTATTTCCTATTTTTCGCAACGAAGCGCCACGTCCAATCTTACTTTTTTGAGCCAGTTCGTGCTGGGGGAAACGCTCCATCAATGTTGCAAATAGTTTTTCAGACTCCTTGAATTTTTTGAGCTCCATTTGGCTCCAGGCTGCGTCATAAAGTGCGAATGGGGCGAGTTTGGATTCCGTGTAGTTTTTTTGGATTTGATCAAAATTGGCGAACGCCTCTTCATATTTTTTGTTGTCGTAGGCATGTCGGCCCAAGTGGTAGTAAAGGTCACCCAAGAGGGGCGATTGGGGGTAGCCAGCGATGAGTCCGGTCGCTGTTTCTTGTCCAGCATCGACTTGGCCGTTTGCCATTTGCGATCGGCAAAGCATCAACAGCGTTTCGTCGGCACGGCGCCACTTGTTGTTGAGTTGATTCGATCGCGAAAGTGATTGGGTGGCGTTGGTGTAGTCCTTGAGGTGAAATTGGCTCGAACCAATCCAGTGAAGTGATTCTGCTTGACGGGATGGGTCTGAGAATAATTCCACCAAGGGACTTAGTTGGGTAATGGTGGGCTGATATTTCTTTTGCAGAAACAAAGCTACTCCAGACCGCAAATTCCAAAACGAAACCTTCTCGTTGTCCGGGAATTGGTTCGCCAATTGCCCGAAAACTTGCTCGGCGATTTCAGGCTGATCGTTCAACAGAGAGGCATCAGCTTTGACTTCAAGTGTATCCGCGAGATAATCCGAATTAGCGTACGCCTTTTCAAATGCACTTGATTTGGAAATCGCTGATTTGTAATCGCGTAGGTCCAGCGAGCCGTAGGCTGCATTGTAAAGTGCCATCGGGGCGAGTTCGTGATTAGGGTGTTGGTCGACGATGGCTTGGAATAGAGCTACCGATTCTTTGCGACGCTTTGGGATCGCGTAGGCCGCGTTGGCTTGATCCGCTTTTAACGGGACTAGCATCGGGTCATCTGAGCTGAGTTGCTTAATCCATCGGGTTGCAAGAGCGTTTGCTTTTTGGGGTTTGATTGGCTCGACGCGAAGATAGATCTCATCTGCAAGCCAGTGAGCGGCCTGAGCACCGTAAGCGGATTCGGCGGTCGCCGCTTTCTCAAGAACGAGCGTGGCCTGCGGGGCGTCGCCGGCGTTGAGGAAATTACGTCCCGCAAAAGATAGCGACTGGATGGCTCGATTGGATTTTGGATTGTTGGCGATCGTCGCATAAAGTTCAGCTGATTTCGCAAATCGCCCCAGTCTCGATTCACAAAAAGCCTGTTGGAATTTGGCCTCTTCGGCAATCAGCCGTTCTTCTGCGTCGGTCAGACTTGCCGAATCTTGATCTGCTACAACAGCGAGTATCTGGGCCGCCTCTTTGAACCGATCAGTCGCCGTCTGGGAATTGCCATTTTTCTCTTCCGTGGCTCCGATTCGAATTAACGTCCGCCCAGTTTCCAGGTTCACAACATTCAGTTTGGGATGTCCACCAGCCTTGGTAGCCAGTTCACGAAATTGCTCGTAGTGTCCCAGAGCGTTTTTGAATTGTCCCAGTTTTGCCTCGATGTCACCGGCAGCTAATAATCCTTCGTACTGAAATTTCTGCTCAGGGAGCGCTAACATTTGGGTGTACGACTTAAGCGCCTCCTCGTTTCGTCCGAGCGCTTCGAAGGCTTCGCCTTGGAAAAAAAAGGCTTGGTCCATTTCTTCAAACTTGGCGTTGCTACTTAAAAGATTGGTAAATGTTTGAGTTGCGGTGGTGAGCAGCGTCGTTGACTCTTGATTCGCGGAATCATCCTCAGCCAAGTCCAAGCCGTGTCGGTATTGAGCGAACCCCAAGAAAAGAGTTGCCTTCTCCTTTAGTCCTGATTCGGCATCGAGGCTTTGGGCGGCAGTTTTCAGGTAGCCAATCGATTTTTCGTAGTTTACGGTTTGGATCGAGCAGATCCCGGCATAATAATTTGCCTTTGGTGCGAGGGCTGAATTGGCATGCTGCGTGAGAAGTTTGTCCCACTCGCGAAGCGCAAATTCATACGAATTGTTGTTTTGCGCGAGCGTCGCAGTTTCGTAAATCCGCTGGGCAGCATCCTCGTCTTGAGGAGCACCGCTGACAGTTGAGCAAAGGCTGGCTAACACGAGGACCACAAAAAAGCCCAGTCGCGTTTGACAAATGAGTGTTTTTTTTGAACTAAAGGTCGACCCCAAGGATGCCTCAGTTGCTTGTTTGCATTTTTGAATCATAGATTTCTCAAAGGGTTCCCATGCGCGCAGCCATTCAACCAACGGTATCTCTCAACGAGGCTTGGAAGGAAGCTAGAGTGAACGATTTATTATCTCAAATGCGTTGCCGGTTTCTACCGATAAAACCAGACGATTTTGAATTCAAAGATGCTTGAATCAACCGTTCTCCGAAGGGCCTCGAATTACCCTCAAGCCGTGCAAACGTTGAATTGGAGGCAATCAACGAAGAAATTGTGATCGAAATGTCAGGTAAGACGAGGAGATCGGATTTTCCCGAAAACCGCTGATTTTGGCTGGTTTTTCCGGGGGGACGGCGGCCATTGGCCGGGCAAATGCCCTAGAGTCCATCTGACATTCAACGAATAAGCGAGAATTGTGATCAATTGAAGCCAAAATTGACGATGGATTAAGCATCTGACCCCAAAAATAGCGTGTACAATTGATGGGGAACTTGTAGAATGGTGAGACTTTTCCTTTTCCCCCAATTCGATAGGTACCGTTGAGGTGACGTGCGAATCCCACCTTCTGTCGCTCCCACTTCATATTTGTAGTTCCCTGGATCATTTCGGTGATCTGAGGAAATTACTTGGTAACCGTCGACCCTGATGAATCCTGCCAAAGGAGACTTGATGACTGCTTCTCGGACCTGCGTGCTAAAACTTCGCAACTTCAAAGCCCCCCTCAACCGTGCGGGTCTGACCCTCGTCGAGATTATGATCGCCCTGACGATGACCTTAATCGTTCTCGGTGCGATGATGTCTGCGTTTAAATACGCCAGTGAAAAAATGCAGCTAGGCCGAGCCGTCATGGAGATGGCCAACCGCTTGCGCACCACCGAAGAAATGTTGCGCTCTGATTTGGCAAACCTGACTCTCGACCCGCGACCTTATTCTGAATCAACTTCGCCAAATGGATTTTTAGAAATCGTTGAGGGGAGTATTAATGACAGCTCATCAGCTGCAAGCATCAACAACTACATCGGCGATGTTGACGATTCAATCGGGATGACGGTCCGGAGTCCCGATGGCAAGAAATTCCGCGGCGTGATTGGTGGCACGGTCACAGAATCGACGATGGCCGAAGTGTGGTATTTTCCGACTTGGAAAGAAGTCAATATCGACGGAGTGATTGACTTCGAAGATTCCGTTCGACTTCATCGGAGATTGCTCCTGATTCGACCGGATGCGGCAACGTTGACCGGTCAAACGGCAGCCCAAGTAAACAATTTTGTTCGCAACAATGATCTCTCAGTTCGCATTATTTCGACCAATGCTGGAAACACAGAATTCAGCATTGTTCCAAACACACTGGCTGATTTGGCTGTGCGAAAGAATCGTTTTGCACACGTTATTGATGCTTTTGCCGTTCACAATTTCCCCAACGAATTTGATTGGGCGGGGTTGGCTCTCGGGCGAATCAAGCCAGCCGGTGGGGACATTTTGTTAACCGACGTTGCGGCGTTTGATGTCCGAGTCTATTCGCCCAACGCTACCGTAGAGAATGCTGGATCGGTTCTCGTTGAGCCAGGTGATGTTGGATACAACGACAATGCTTTGCCGCTTCCGACGACCCACGCAATCGGCGCCTTTGTCGATCTCGGATATGCGGCTGGGACGACCGAGGCTGCTTGGTTCGCTCAAAACGGGGCTTCTCAATCACAACTCAGCGGCGGGTCTGCTAATGTGTTTGACACTTGGACAACATTCTACGAGCACGACGGTCTCGATCAGGATGGTGACTCACTGATTGATGAGGGCACCAATGGCCTCAACGATCCAGTCACCGGCGGAACGCCGGCTCCGGATGATGATGCTGAGCGAGAAACCAGACCGCCCTA
Organism: Mariniblastus sp.; assembly: GCA_029247405.1. Lineage (GTDB taxonomy): Bacteria > Planctomycetota > Planctomycetia > Pirellulales > Pirellulaceae > Mariniblastus. Next base: position 10,865 of record JAQWLH010000108.1, on the reverse strand, counting down.
CCCGTTCCCGGTTCGGGGGATCAAAATTACGATGCGTTTGATTGAGAAAACAACTCAACAAGTTCATCAGTCGTCGATCATTCAAAGCTACGTCCCTGAATAACCAGCCCAACATTCATCCGATTCGTCTTCATGGACCTTGGAATGCCACGGTCCTTGTCGTTGATGCTGCGACGGGTTCTGGAGATCTTCCCGCGATTGGTCTTCAATTCCAGTGCAAGATTCCTTGCGACTGGAGCCATTGGCTTGGTAACTCTTTTCGCGGCCGCGTTGCTTATCATCGGAAATTCAACCGACCCACTGGTTTGGATCCGAATCAAAAAGTTTGGTTGGTGGTCGAAGAAGTTGACCACGACGCCAAGGTCTATTTAAACGATCGGGAGCTTGGGGAAACGGCTTTGAGTGAGCCTCCGTTCCGCGTTGAAATTCAAGATATCCTGACCGCAGCCAACTTGGTTCGCCTTGAAATCCAAAAACCAAGTGATGCTCAATCTGGTCTTCGTCAAGGATTGGCGGGTGGTTTGATTGGCAGCGTGCGGTTGGAAATCGAGGATTTTGATTGAATCTTTCTCGCCTTGGAATCTGAAATCGCCCCAACGCTCCAGTGGCGACTTTTCTGATTAGCTTAACCCTACTGCATGGTTCTATTTTGCGGCGCAATCTTCTTAATCTGACGGGCCCTTTTGCGCCATAACCAACACGGAGATGGATCGTTCTCAAGTCGGAAACCGGTCCGATACGACTCTAAGACTATATGCGCCTGCGTACCCATGGCGGCATTGAGGCGGAGACAGGGGCCGGGTCGCTTAATTCTCCGACGCGATTATTGATTAACTGTGTGGTGATTGAATGAACAAGCAAGCCAATCCAGATCGTGCAAGCCACATATTGGCAACTCTCAACCAGTATAAAGCCTACTGGATTTTGCCTGCTATGGCCGGCGTCATGTTCGCGGTCATATACGCGATTGCCCTGAGGCAGGAAACCTGGTCGGCGAAACAGTCACTTAAATTGCGAGATGATCTACTCGGCCAATCCTACAAGCCGGGCCAATTCAATTCGACGGAATCAATGAAGTCCGCTCAGGAAACAATCTTTGAGATCTCTCGACAACCGCAGGTGATCCGAAACGCCCTACAAGAACTAGGTCCTCCTGCAAGCGGTTTGTTTGGTCTTGGTAGCAATGTCTATCCCAGCGAAGAGACGATTGAAGACATTCAGGGGGCGATTTCATTTAGCGCTCCTAATGGTGCCGAGTTTGGTAAAACGGAAGTCATTATTCTCAACTCAAAAGCTTCATCGCGCGAGCGCTCCAAGAAATTTATTGATTTGCTTGTCCGTGAAATTATTTCAAAAGTGAATGAAGTTCGGCATCGTAAATTTCAAAGCATGGAAGTCGAATTGCGGCAGACGTGCAAAGCGGCAGAGGACTCTTTGGAAGCGTCCAAAGTAGAATTGAAAAAGATGTACAGACTGTTGGGACAGGATGCCGGTGGCATCAGCTCGATTGGAGATTCGACCGTTCGGGATGATCCAATCAAGAAAGAGATCGCCCAACTGAATCTTGAGCGACGCGTGATTCAATCCGAAATTGAAATAGGCAACAGTATTCTCGCTGGCTTGGCCCTCGCGAATGAAGATCCAGAAGCGATTGTCAATATTTCCAGTGATTTGACACAGCGTCAACCTGAATTAAATGCATTAAAACAGGAGCTCGTCAAACGCAAAAGTGAGTTTGCGGTTTTGTCCGGTCTGTACACGTCGGTCCATCCCAAAGTGTCAAGTGCATCCGGGGCGATTCGAGCAATGGAAGGTCAAATCCGCTTAGTTCTTGATCCCGCGGTTCGTGATATTAAAAGCCAAAATGCCGTGCAGCAGGCTCGGCTTGATAGTTTGGATAGTGATATTGGCGGCTTGCGCAAACGTTTGTTCAATTTGAGCGACAGGCATGCAGATAGTATGACACTCGTGGCCGATGTCGAAAACAAGACTCGGATTTTAAATGAAGCACGGACAGGATTGGCTCAAATCAATTCAATTTTGTCATCAGTCGACGCTGATTTGCTGATCAAAGTAGGAGAAGCTCAAGTTTCAACTCGCCCCGATGGCTTGGGCAAAAGACAACTTGTCCTCGCCGGTGGCCTCTGCGGATTGATGCTCGGCTTGGGCTTGGTCATGTTGCTCGCACCACCAATGGGAAGTAATTCGGAAAATCCAACTGTTGAACATCCGCCAGTGGATTTGCCAAGCGAACCGAGCGCCCTGCACGAGAGTGGAGCGAGCGGGCATGGCAATCAGGAGGCTCCCACTATTGCGAGTAAGTTGTCTAGCTCCTCGCTTTCAGATTTGGGTCTGACCAACTTGAAGCCAGTTGACTGGGCCACTGTCGAAAATGAGCAAGTTTCCGACCGAAAGTTTTTTCCTTCCCCCCGAACGTTCGCCGACGAGCCTACCGCACCGCCTGTATCTCGTCCGGATCCAATCCCCCAGGATCTCGATAAGACCGTCGCTAAACATCAGGACACCAAAGTCGGTATCGTTGCAGAGGCAACGAATCTTCCATCGAACCCAGGGTCGCGAAAAGACAGCGAAACAAAAAAGCGTTTAGCAGAGCCCGTCATTTCAACGGCTTCCGAATCAGATCAAGTGCCCCGGCAAAGCGACCAAGTGGTCGACATTGAAGGTCTCGTTGAGTCGCTTAATGATTCGATTGTCGAGGCTGAAATTGAACGCCAAATGCCTGCGATCGCGGATCCACCAACCTCTCCGGATGCAGAGATCTTCCAAACACCCAAGAACGACGACGCAAGTAAACCTCGAGAAAAAGCCAATTTGGATCGGACGGCGCTAGCGGAGTTGATTCGCCAGGCACGCGCTAAAGTGATTGGTCGAGTTCCGGAAATTAAAGATTCAACGATGACCGAAGAAATGCTCGATCAAGCCTTTGAAGACGAATGTAGAAGTGTGAAGCGATCAGCATTGCAAGCCGGTAAAAGAACCGCCAATCGCTCGGACTCCGCAGGTGAATTCGGAGCGAATAAGAGCTTTGAAGGTTCCTCACTCGGCGGTCGCCCAATAACGCAAGAGCGTGAAACCGTTTCTGATTTGAGGAGCGATCAAAAACCTCATGTCGACGATCCAGAGTCAAAATCAAGTCGTAGTCGAAAGACAAAACCTCGACCTGCCAGTGTTCGACCTGCCAGTGTTCGGCCTGTTGATTTGCTTAAGTCGGTTAATCGCGACGCAACCATCGTCAATTTGGATGCGAATCAAACAGGGCAGTCACCCATGACCAGTCCCACCGGTGTCTCGAAGAAAACGACGCCGGCTAGCGGTCCAACAGTTCCGGTTCAAAAGGTGCCAGCCAAGAAAATCCGAATGAACGTCGAGACGGCGATAGCTCCAGTGCCTGATCAAGTTCAGAAATTGCGGGATTCAATTTCGAATTTCGTCAAGCCGCTTGTTAAGCCCGAAGAAAATGAGAATGACAAATTCTAAAGTTTTCGCGATTCAATCAGTAACGCGGCGGGCGGGATGAAGTGAGCTTCGCGAGGCGAGCGTTGAGTTCGGTTGGGGATGATGTTTGAGGGGGCTGAACCGAGGCAGGAATAGCTTCGGCTCTCATTTTCGATTGGCTAAAGGTCGGTCGCCCAAGTTCATTCCTACGTCTCCAGAGTTCAGCGTGTTGAAGCTGGGGTTCGGTTAATAAGCGTTCTCTCGTGAGAACACTACCGAAAATGTTCGGGCGATAATTCTCAGATCCAGCCAGATTGACCACTCGCGAATGTACTGGTGGTCGAACTTCACTCGTTTTTCCATCTTGTCGATTGTTTCCGTTTCTCCTCGGCAGCCGTTGACTTGAGCTAAACCCGTGATTCCCGGTTTGACTTTGTGTCGCAACATATAGCCGTCAATTTGCGAGCGGTAAAACTCGTTATGGGCGTTCGCATGAGGTCGCGGACCGACTAATGACATTTTCCCGGTCAAGACATTGAAGATTTGGGGTAACTCGTCGAGTGATGAGCGGCGAAGAAACCCGCCGATGGATGTTAAACGGCTGTCGTTTTTAGTCGCTTGCTTGACGACGTCTCCATTGTCCTGCACCTTCATGCTCCGAAACTTCCAGACCAAGATTTCTTTTCCATCAAGACCATATCGTTTTTGTCGAAACAGAACGGGGCCGGGCGAAGTGAGTTTGATCGCTAGTGCAATCAAGGCCATTGGAAATGAAGCAATGGCCAAAGCAGAGATTGCCAGAGCGACATCGACACCTCGTTTAAGAATGCCGTCGATCCCGTAAAACGGATTCTCAAAAACACTGACAACTGGCAAGCCTTGAATGTCTGTCCAGCGAGAATTCAGCAGCTGAAACACAAACAGGTCCGGGACGATGTAGACCGATGCCGTCGTATCGGTAAGTTCTTGAATTAGACTTCGGATACGTTTTTCCGCACGCATGGGAAGCGTGATGAAAATCACATCCACTTCTCCATTTTTGGCCGCCTCAATTAGCTTGCTGAGTTTGCCAAGGTTGATCGAAATGTCGTCGGGTAACTTTGAAGTTCGGGTCTCGGGTCGGTCGTCATAGTAACCGAGGAAGTTCAAGCCAAGGTCGGTCGCCGCATTAACGTTGCGAACCAAGTGAATTCCAAGATCGTTAATTCCCACCACGGCAAAGTTGCGCGAGTTGATGCCGTTATCCTTTGACCATCGAAAATACCATCGGTAAAACATTCGAAACGACAGAGAGAGAACCGGCGTGATCGTGAACCACAATAAAAGGCAACGTCCCGAAAGCTCGGTTGAATAAAGGCTGAACTGACCAAGTACGTTCAGAAAAAAGAAAGTCATGACCCACGCGATGATCGTGCAGACGGACTCTCGTTCAAATGCAATTCCATTCCAGTCGCGATAAACGCCGGCAAATTCGGCGCTCATGTGGAAGACCCCGATGGCAACCAAACTGATCACGATAGTCGATTTGCTGTTAAACTCTGGAAGCCAACAGATCAACATCAAGAGACCAGCCAAAATAGCCAGCGCATCAAGGGCTTTCATGAGCAACCGCGGGGCTCGCTCCTGATGCTTAATTGATTGTCGGGGGGTACTGCCCATGGTTCGCCTTGATGCAGACTCGTGCAAGATAGAAGAGATGTGAGGGTAAAGATGGCTTGTGACAAACCTAGGTTGCAGGAGTCTGAGCGAGTCTTTTCAGTCGCCTGATTGCCAAAAAATTCCATAATTGCTTGACGTCTTGGTCAGCGATGTTGCAAAAACGCAACGTGAGTCGATATACCGGGATCGAAGACGCCCATTGAAAAGCCAGTTGCCCACAGAGAAGTTGCTCAGTTCACCACAAACTAAGTGATTCAAGCCGGCTCATGCTGAGCTGTTGTCAAGCAGAGCCGGAAGCGTGATTCAGCTGAAAGGCAAGGCAATGGAAGAGATTCGCATCGAAAAGTGCGCCAAATAGAACCTGAGCCGCGGTTCCGAGTCGTTTGTATCTAGGCCCAGGGAACACTCGGTATCTGTTTGGCAAACCAAGTAATGGACTCTGGTTTTAAGTAAATTTTCGAATAGCGATCGAACTCGCTTGGCCTTGCGGCGTGATATTGGCACTGATGAATGAGTCGCCGGGAGAAGTCCCCTTTTCTCGAACTGCCGAAATCTGACATTGATCATCCAGATTGTCACAATTCAGGATTGGAAACAGCGAGTTGTTTTCCATTGCCAGGAGGCTGGAAATTGCTTCGACGACTCCACTCCCTCCACCGAGATTGCCCATATAGCTCTTGGCCGCCGTGACAGGTGTTTCGCCTAGGGTATCCTTAATTGCAGCTGCTTCTTCACGATCACCTTTGGGCGAACTCAGGCCATGGGCGTGATAATGTCCGACTTCTGATACTGGCAGCCCTGAAGTTTCCAAAGCCCCTTGGATGACGTTGGTGAACGCTTTTTTATAATCGCCAACACCTTGTTTGTTGGCAACTGAAGACGAGCCATATCCAATGACTTCACCCAATATATTCGCGCCTCGTTTTTCGGCAGAGGCGAGTTCTTCTAGGATCATCACGCCAGCGCCTTCACCAAGAACCATGCCGCTTCGGTCGGCATCAAAGGGTCGACAAGCCCGGGTTGGGTCGCCGCCGGCAGCCTCGGTGTTTTTGTCTGCCAATTGTTCCTGTAAGGCGATGTGCACGGTTCGCAGTGGATGGATTCGTGAGCCGGTGGAACCAGCAACCATGACGTCAGCCGAACCACGTTGAATGATCGTGGTGGCTTCGGCAAGGGACAGATTGGCAGAAGCTTCGCGGACGGTCAGGGAATTGCTTGGACCACGAAGGTCATTGAAAATTGCCACATGGCTTGCGGGCATGTTAGGGAGATATTTGAGCAGCCAAAGCGGTTCGACCTTGGGGATTCCGTTTTCCGCCCAACTTTCGAAGTTGAATTCACCGTCGGGCTCAATGCAATTTTGGATGCTTTGAGAGAAATCGAGTGGAGACGTGATGATGTAATCGCTGCCGAATAAAGTTCCAATGCGTTCCGGAGCAATATCGCACGTTGCAAGACCCGCATCCGCAATCGCCAGTTGTGCGGCAGCTACACCGAGCTGAATTTCTCGGCACATTAACCGTAAGGCCTTCTTAATACTCCGTTGAAGCTTTTTTTCGAGCGTTCCAAAATTCCCAATCTCACCTGCAAATTCAGCGCACTCGCCACCGAAATCAGATGGGAAGTGATCGGTTGGAATGGCCGATAGTTGTTTTACTCCGCTGATGCCATTGTCCAGTGAATTCCAAAGTTCACCACACGAATGGCCAAGCGGGCTGATCAACCCCATTCCGGTAATAACAACGCGACGGTCTGAATTGGACATGAATCGAAAGGTAATCAGGAGGCGAGGGTAAATACAAAAACAAAACTGGTTAAGCTAAAACGCTGAAGCCACATTCTACGAAACGGTTTAATCGAGTCGAGGTGACTTGACGATCGTTTAAGTTTACTTGAGGCGACCACGTATCAAAATCCTTCGGCCCCTCTCACTTTTGATCGACAAGCGGTGCCAAGCGGTTTTGAGCGGTTCGGTTTTGGCCTATCGTCGGTCCCGAGGCAGGGCCGCGATACTCGATGAAAACCAAGGCATCTGCCCGTTTCGATTTGGGAGATCGGCCTGGAATTCGAAATCCCCCCTCTGAATCGGGGTCAGGCGAGGCGACGACACCACAGCTTAAAAGCAGGACTTGATCGTTGGGCCAGCGGAAACGCTCGTGAAGCCGCCAGCTGACTAGTTGAGGAACCTTTAAATTAACCGTTTGCGAACCCCCACCAATGGCGGGCACATTGACTCGAACGGTATTGAGTTTCTCGATCTGATCGACGTCACATTTTATAACCGCTTCGATTGCACTGTCGTTCATCGACGAAAGCGAGGTGATGGAAAGTCGATATCCTTCGTTGAGACTGGTCATTAATGGCTGATAATTAGGGACTTGATTGGGAACCCAGCGAAGACTTCGCACAAACTGAGTGGGTTGGGTTTTTTCAAGCACAAATGATTGGCCATCGTGATTCGTTAGTCGTCCGCCGCTGTGCTGTTTAAAGTCGCCTCGCTGCGAAAGTTGGCTCATGAGGATCGCCGCGTTTTCCTTGGAGATCATCCAAGCCTCGACTCCAGCTGAGCGTACGTTAATCGGCTGAAGCATCGTGTAAGACAGGGAGCGCCAATTCGGGTTTTCAACGGTGACGAGATTGACATCAATGTTTTGAACTTGCCCCCGTGTCCTCACGAAACGGTCAACGATCCGTTTGACGACTGCGTGAATTTCGGGGGTGTGATAGACGAGGAGTTCGTTCTTACTGGCGTTTAAAATTCCGAGTGGCTCGTTGAACCACATCTCGGTTCCGGTTTCGCGCAGAATCCACTCGGTAATTGCTTTTTGCGGATTCTGGGAATTGGTGATTTGAGAAGTGTAAGGCGAAATGTCGTATTCTCGCCAGATTTGTCCTGCTGAGTTGGGAAGCTTGTCCATCGACTTGGTGACTCGGGTGACGCCCGGATCGGTCGATGAGGCCTGATCCGCTGGATTTTTTGGTTGGAGTAAATCCGCATTGCTCTTTCCATTGGCTTCTGCCGCCGGAGACATGTTGCGTCCCGAACTCGCAGCGGAATGGGTGAGGTCCGAACCGTTGGTTGCTCGTGATTCCATGGCGGTTCGATTAACGGGGCCAAACGTAGGTCGCCATGGAGTTGGCGTTGGGCGGTTTGAACCAGTTGAGGTTTGAAATGCCCACGATGGAGAGACAGATCCAACTCCAACAATTAGCGTTACTAATAGGATGAGTTTCATTTGGATTAATAAACCGGTTTTGCGCATCGCAACCTCCGCGACTTGGATTAAGCCTGATTTCGTGCGGAGTATAGGGAGTTAGGCGAACGGCGGGCAAGACGAATCAACATCGATGTTGGCGTGGAATTTTCGGTTGGGGGGGATGAAATGATCCGCGCAACATGCCGGAAGGTTGTAATCTGTTCTTCCTGACCTAGCAGTGAGCCCACCACAGCTAATGATTTGAAGGTTTTTCTTTCCGGAAACGCTATCGTATTCCTTCGTAAAAACGTGAGTTTGAATCACCGCTAGCCCTTTTTGAAATCCCCCGTCAAACACAAAATTCATGTTGAAAAACCAACTGGCAAGCTAAGCAACGGCGTGAATGCTCTTAGTCGCCGGAAAACCCTCCCTTTGAAAACGGCACTAAATGTTTTCAGTTGATTGTTCGGGGTGGAAACGCGATAATGGACCAATGCAACACAGCTGGGCAGTCGATGAGTCGATTTGTGCCCGTTCGCCGCCACTTCCCAGAGCGCGAGGCTACCAACGCAAGGGACAAGATGGACAGAGACGGTTCAATTTCCAGATCGACTCCAAAACTGGAGGTATTTGCACCCCAGTCATTTGGAACAGGCCCGTCTCAGCGAGAACCAGAAACTCGCCAATCTTGCCAATCAGGCAAAAAACAGCAGTCATCCCAATCGGTGCCATCGACTGGCTCTGAAAAACAGGAAGACATTTTCCATTCGGTTGGGGTGAGCCAAATCGACCCGTCGAATTTCGATTCCGACGAGCCTGCTTCTTCTGTTGATCAACTCGCCTTTTCTGCTTTTGGGGCGGTAGCGGCATTGCCAAGCTGGTTAGTAAGTTTCACTGTCCATTTAGCTTTGATCTTAATGCTGGCGTTGTGGACTTGGGGGGCTCAAAAAGACGCCTCGATTCAACTTGAGATTGCGGAAATAGGAGACACCCAATTTGATTCGATGACCATGCAAATCGAATTTGAGGATGTCACTCTCGAAGACAACATGGATGAGATGGAGTCTACCGAGTTCAGTGAGTCGCAAATGACTTTTGATGTTGAACTCGAAGAAGCGATTCCTGAAGTCTTGGCGGATTCGGTGGATCCATTCGCGATGACGGAATTACCTGAATTTGCCTTGCCCGCTGCCAAGGCTGGCGGGGAGGCCAATACCCCCTCGAGTCAGGCGGAAGCTGGCAAGGGTGCCGAACAAGGAGCTGGGGCCGAGTTTTTCGGCACAAAGTCTTACGGATCAGATTTTGTATTTGTAATTGATGCCTCAAGCAGCATGATCAATTATTACCGGTGGGTCCGTGCGGTTCGCGAATTGAAGACGTCGCTTGATCAATTGGGGTCCGACCAAAATTTTCTTGTCCTGCTTTATAACAACCAGGCTTACATGATGTTTGGGGCTCCGGCTGACCAAAAACTGATCCCAGCCACGAAAGAAAATAAAAAGAAAATTAGCCAGTGGCTTCAAGCTGCACAGCCGTTTGGTGGAACCGAGCCCGGAGAGGCCATGCGAATGGCACTTGCGAAAAAGCCGGACGCGATTTACTTCCTTTCCGATGGAGAGCTTCGTGACAACACCATGTTTAACCTGCGATTTTGGAATAAAGCGGCTAAGGGTGCTGACGGATTGATGCGAAAGATCCCCATTCACACCATTTTGTTGGGTTCAAACAGTGGGCGGCTGACCATGAAAACGATTGCTGAGGAAAACAACGGGGTTTTTACCGCTGTAAACTAGCTTCAGTTGCCATGGAAAGGCTTGTTGCTCGGAGCCCATGGGTCCTTGATGCAACCGGGTCATTTCTACAATGTGGATGTTTGTTCCGTTGACTGATCGCTGGGTTGGCGGTATCTTAATTCAATCGATTGTTCGATTTTTGGCAGGTTTCTGCGCTTCCAATTTCCAAATGGGAGGTCAGAATTACAGCTGCTAACGGCAGATTTTTTTGGCTTGCGACATCCAGCCACGGTGAATCACTGATGGCCAACGTGTTATTGGAAAATGTTTCAAAGCGATTTCCAGACGGCACGGTTGCAGTCGATGACCTAAGCCTCGAAATCAACGATCGGGAGTTTCTAGTTCTTGTGGGGCCAAGTGGTTGTGGAAAGAGCACAGCGCTTCGGTTGATTGCAGGGCTCGAAGCATGTACTTCGGGAGATGTGAAAATTGGAGATTGTGTGGTCACTCGCACAAGACCCAAAGATCGTTGTGTCTCGATGGTATTTCAGAACTATGCCTTGTACCCGAACATGTCGGTCTACAAGAACATGACGTTCGGTTTGAGTTTGCGAAATTTACGTAGTGGGTTATTTGGTTTTTTTGGCGGCGGGGTACTGACTCGTGGTTTAAGAAAGATTTTTCAGCCTCGAAAAGCAGCTGAGTTGGCTCAGTTGCAGGACGAGATTGACAACCAGGTTCGGCAGGCGGCTTCGCGATTAGGCATTGAACATTTGCTCAATCGAAAGCCGCATCAGTTGTCCGGCGGTGAACGACAGCG
>JAQWLH010000102.1 GCA_029247405.1 Mariniblastus sp. | reverse complement strand
TGAAGCGAACACGAAAAGGGCATCGAATCAAAACCGTCGTGATCCTTGCCCCTCATTTATCGGTTTCTCCAATAGTTAAGGATGCGGCAGTTTACAGCCAAAATTGCCGGGCAGAAGTTTGGATCTGGCTGACTTTGAGTCGCCATCTGAAATCAGATCGACCTTGCCTCTATCCTTTTCAAACTCTACGATTCGCATACCGACATCTGTTAAGATACGCAGTCTAAGTTGAAGCTGACACAACCGACGGGATTTAATGATGCTTTCAGGACCGACTCATCGCAAGCTTTTGCGTTCATTCCTCACTCTCTGCACAGTCGCCCTATTGGGATCGACATCTTTAGCAGTTCAGACCGAGACAGTTGACCAACTTGGCAAACCGACTCGAAATGACGTTTTGGTTTCCAAAATGGTTGCCAAAATCATGGAGGAAACACACCTCAGCAGTCGTGAACTTGACGACGCAATTTCTGGACGTGCGTTCGAAATGTTTATCAAGAATCTCGATCCGATGAAGGCCTATTTCCTTCAGTCAGACATCGACGAATTTTCAGAATGGAAAACCGAACTCGACGACCAAATGAAAGCCGGTGACTACTCCGCCGCGTTTGCAGTTTTCAATCGATTTCTCAAAAGGGTCGACGAACGAACCGCTGTTGCAATCGAAATGATCGACACCGAACACGACTACTCGATTGACGAAGACATGATCACCGATCCTGATATTATTGAATTCCCCAAGACGACTGCAGAAGCAATTGAAAGCTGGCGAAAGCGGATCAAGTACAGTTTGTTGGTTCTCAAAGGAGATGAGACCGACGAAAAGGCAGAGCCCAAACCGAACGCCAACGACAAACCCAAAAAGAAAAAAGAAGACCCAAAGGAATTATTGCGAAAACGCTATCGTTCGTTCGCACGACGGATGCATCAGATCGACAGCGAGGATGTTGTTGAGCGTTACATCACCGCTGTCACCACAAGTTACGATCCGCACACATCTTATCTATCCAAGGGCACGTTCGAGAACTTCTTGATCACCATGAGCCTGGAACTTGAGGGGATTGGGGCAACTCTGCAGACGACTGACGATGGGTATACCGTTGTCAAAAACATCGTCGCTGGCGGTGCTGCTGCAACCCAAGGCGGCCTGAAGGTGGAAGATAAAATCGTCGCGGTTGGTCAAGGCACCGAAGAGGGAACCAAGTTCGACAAAAAACTTGTCAACACTTTTGGGCCTGACTTTGTTGATGCGACAGGTATGAAGCTCGACGATGTTGTAGGAATGATCCGAGGCAAAGCAGGCTCGGTGGTCAGACTCTCAATCATGTCGGAGAACGACAGTGAGTTGCATACGGTCTCAATCCAACGTGAAAAAATCAAACTGGAAGACAGTGCGGCCCACGCGACGATTTTTGAAGAAGGCAAAAAAGCAGACGGATCTCCCAATAAAATTGGTGTTATCGAGCTGCCAAGTTTTTACGCTGACATGGGTGGAAACGGCGCCGGAGGACGAAGCACGACTACCGATGTCCGAAAGATCCTGAACGACTTCAAAGAGAAAAAAGTCGACGCGGTCGTCTTGGACCTACGGGCTAACGGCGGCGGTAGTCTTCGCGAAGCGATCGACTGCACTGGCTTGTTCATTGACATTGGTCCGGTGGTTCAAGTGAAGAATCCATACGACGAAATCGAAGAGCTGAACGACGAAGACAACGGGATGGCTTGGGATGGACCTCTCGTAGTTTTAACCAGTAAATTCAGCGCCAGTGCCAGTGAGATCCTTGCGGGGGCGGTTCAAGATTACAAACGCGGACTGGTCGTCGGAGATACAACGACACACGGAAAAGGGACAGTTCAAAGCCTGATCAACCTCAGCCAGTCATTTTATCGCGTTCGCAACCCACCCAACGTATTTGGGGCGTTGAAGATTACAACGCAACAATTTTATCGCCCCAATGGAGATAGTACCCAACAGCGGGGCGTGCTCTCCGATATCGTGCTACCCTCGATCACCGACAAGATGCCCGTCGGCGAAGACGATCTGGATTACGCCGTCGAATTCGACCGTGTCCCTCGTGCATCGTTCTCGGCATACAACTTTGCACGCCCGGACATCACAAAGACTCTCCGAGACAAATCCAGTACGCGGCTGTCTAACTCTGAGGACTTCAACAAAGAGATTGACAAAATCGCCAAGTACGTGGAACAGAAAAATCTGAAGTCAGTTTCTCTTAACGAAGAGAAGTTCATGGCTCGTCGCCGAGAATTGAATTCCGAGAAGGAAGACGAAAAAGCGATAGAAAAACAGCTCGACCCCAAAAAAGAAATCGAGCGAAATTTTTATCTTGACGAAGTTTTGCGAATCACCGCAGACTACATGGCTCTACTTAAGAACAAAAGCTAATCCTTAGCTTTTAGGGTAGAGGTGACAAAGCGTATTTAATTAAGCGAGTGAACAACCCAAGTTCACTCGCTTTTTTTATGATCTCTGGCTTTGCATAAATCACGAACGAAGCAGACGTATGTGGCTCCCCACGACCGTGTTTACGATGGGTCATCTTTAGTGACTTGCTTGATGTAGCCAGCGGCAAACACGGGCACCGGGCAATCAAGGGATTCGGCTACTGCTCGAAAGAATTCAGCCTCGGAGATGGTGATTTCATGGTCAAAGGTGATAAGTACTGCCGCCGCCTCTAAAAATTGCTTTTTGACCGCAGGTGAACTCATTTGCAGCCGCTGCATACAAGCCTCCAATTGTTCGACCTCCCAGGGCTTCAATTTTGCGTTGCTCTCAGCCGCATCACCAAATCCAGCGACCTGCATCGCGAGCCGATATGAGCGTTCAACGTCTTCAATCTCCGGCGGCACGGAGCCATCTAGAACGCTGCCTGTCACGCTCGCACTGGCAAATGCAGAGAGCATGAGTTCAATTTCCTGCGCCAATGACTTTGTCGATTTGTATCGAACCCTTGGAGGTCGTTGAACAGCAAATCGTCGGTCGAGATGCATTAGTAAATGATGGCGAACTACAAACTCGAACAGACTCGTCTTATTATCAAGGCGGACAAGACTTTCCACGGTACGGCGAAACTGACTGTATTGCGGGTGAGACAAATCACTCAGCGATCCCTGAATCATCTCCAGCATCGGCAAGCGATACACTAAATGAAGTTCCTCAATGACCGGGATAAGCTTCATGGTTGAATCAAAGGTTGCTTGTCCCTCAGAGTTTCTTATTAAACTTAATTGTTGCTGCCGCATCGTACCGTCATCGCTAAGCAAGGTTGCAAACGCAACACATCGCGCAGAATAAGGGTGGTGTGCGGCACTGGAAATCTCATCCGGCAATTCTCCGATCAATTCGCGAGACCTTTGGACGTCCTTCAAATTGGGCGATCCAATCGCGGCAAGCAAAAAAGCCGGATCGACCGAAAACTTCTCGGCGATTTCTTGGGGGAACATTTTGCCAATGGGCGTAAAGGGCTCAGTTTTTTGCTTTTTCTTTTCTCGCTCGATTCGTTTGGCTCGGGCAGCAGCCATCGTTTTGCGTGCTTTATCGTATCCTTGAAAGTCACCATCAAATTTTGGTTCAATCTTTTGGATTCGAGGGACCAATGGAGGGTGCGTTGAAAGAAATCCACTAAGCTTGGAAGAAAAGCACTTCGCAAAATACATGTGGCTTAGTGATTCGGCCTCGTCAGATAAAACCGCAGATCCAGTAGCACTGCTTCCGATAATTTTAAGTGCACCAGCGAGCCCCTCCGGATACCTCGTGAATTGAACCGCTGACGCGTCAGCCAAGTACTCACGTTGCCTCGAGATCGATGCCTTAATCAACCTGGCAAAAACCTGTCCAATTGATCCAAAAACAAGAAATGCCATCGCAATTGCCATGATGGCCGCCGCACCTTTGGCGTCATCACCACTGCTGCGTCGCCCTCGAGTACCAAAGGCACGAAGCAAAAAATAGCCGATCATCGCCAGCATTTGGATCCCAAAAAGAATCCCGATCAAGCGAATGTTCATTCGCATGTCGCCATTGAGGATGTGACTGAATTCGTGAGCAATGACGCCCTGAAGCTCATCTCGATTGAGCTGTTCTATCGTTCCACGGTTCACACCAATCACCGCATCGGCTGGCGAATAACCAGCGGCGAAGGCGTTGATCCCCGGTTCATGATTCATGACGTAAACGGGCGGCACAGAAACACCAGAAGCCAAGGCCATTTCTTCAACAACATTTAGCAGCCGACGTTCAGCCAAATCAGTCGTCGAAGCAGGAATGCGGGTCCCTCCCATCATCGATGCAACCTGCTGTCCACCCGAGCGAAGCTCAGCGGTTTTGTAAAAGCTGGCGCCCCCAATCACCAAGACGTTCACGACCGCAACAATGGCAAACAAAACTGGATCAAAAAAACCTTCCACCCCGCGCGTCGGTTCAGCAAATCCCAGTGCGACCGAGATGACGGTGTAAATCCCAAGAACGATTAGCAAAATCGCAAAACCATAAAGCAACACCAACCACTTGGTCTTGCGCCGTCTCAGCTCTTGTGCAGCGAAGAAATCCACGTGAGGCCTTTTTAAAAATTATTGAAAATCCGGTCGCCGATTGAAAACTCGGCAGCCACCAAATTGATTCAATTAAAACTCGACCTTCGGCACATTCCGTTCAGTTGGTTCATCGACCTCGAACAATCGAGCTTGTTTAAATCCAAACATTCCTGCCACCATGTTGGCGGGAAATAGCTCGCAGGCCGTATTGAAAGCGGTAACCGCGTCGTTGTAGGCCTGCCGGGCAAACGAGACTTTATTTTCTGTTGAAGTCAATTCTTCCTGCAAAGCCAACATGTTTTCATTGGCCTTCAGGTCTGGATACGACTCAGCGATCATCAACAATCGACCAAGTGCTCCATTAAGATTCGATTCTGCCTTGGCCAAATCCTCCATCGCAGCACCGTCTCCCGGTTTGGAGGCAGCATTGCTGGTCGCACTAATCGCTTGATTTCTAGCTTGAATCACTGCTTCAAGTGTTCCCTTTTCGTGCTCCATGTAGCCTTTGGCAACATTGACAAGATTGGGAATCAAATCGTGACGACGTTTTAATTGAACGTCAATTTGTGAAAATGCGTTTTCGAACCGATTTCTGAGTTTGACGAGGCCGTTAAAGACCCCCATCGCCCACGTGGCGAAGCCCAGAAAGAGAACAAAAATCACGCCCAAGGCTACATAAATGGGTGTCATCATTTTTCCTATTTGACAAGTTGGAACATAAGTTCGAATGAGCTGTTGATTATTAACAGCATTGATTTTTCACACAAGTAATTCGACCACTCAGATCAATTATTGGCCTGTAATCGCAGAAAAATCACCCTGGGAAACAAGGCAAGCCTGCCAAGAGGCTTTTAATCCTGAAAATCACCGAAGATTACCGATTATCAAGCGCTCCCCCAGCAACATGGCACCCTCTAGCGACTGCCTGAACGCACTCGAATTCAAGAAACAACCACCCGCTGAATCGCGAGGGGCTTGAGCATATCGAACCGTTCCACGTAAGAAATGTCTTCGACTCGGTGGCTGTTCTACGCAAATCACACAATCTCTCAGGCCACAAACCGAGTTAACGCCAGCTAAGTTAATTCAATTTCCAATCCGTCGTATCCGACTTGAATCCCCTCGGGCAATTCTTCGTTCACCTTTTCGTAGTCCACCCTGCATGCGCAATGCGTAAAATAGGTTTGCCTGACACCGAGTTTTTGTGCGACCTCAACAGCTTGCTCAATTGTCAAATGTGTGACGTGAGGCTCATGCCGAAGTGCATCCAAAACCAACGTATCGAGCCCCTCGAGCAACGGCCAGCTTGAGTCTGGAATCTCACTAACGTCGGTACAATAAGCAACGTTTCCAACTCGAAATCCGAACACGTCAAAACGCGGCCCGTGCTTAAGCGGAATGGGAGTCACTTGGGCCCCGAGAATATCGATTGGCTTGGAATCAATTAACCGAATGTCGACACTTGGCGCGGCCCCCTTGTGTGTTTGCGGCCCATCAGTAAAGGCATAGTCAAACGCCGTTTTTAAGCGAGACTCAACCACTTGGGTACAGTAAACAGGAACGGCATGTCCAAGGTAAAATTGAAACAGCCGAAGGTCATCAAACCCCATGACATGGTCAGAATGCTCGTGTGTATAAATAACGGAATGCACAATTCCAATTTTTTCGCGCAACAATTGTTGACGCAAATCTGGCGACGTATCGATTAACAAATTGCCCGCCGGCAGGCCTAAGATTGCACTCGCCCGCGTTCGTTGATTGCGAGGGTGATCGCTCTGGCAGACCGGACAACCACAGCCAATCGCCGGCACACCTACGGAAGTGCCCGTGCCTAATAGAATCAATTTCCCTGAGATGTCGGTGGTGAAGTTTTTTTTGGGTTGGCTTGGCACAAATATATTTTGCAGTTTGAAAGGAAAATGGGCCTCGTGGGTGAGAACCGGTGTCGTCTCTCCCAGTTCACTGATCCTAATCAATTCGTATCGCAGCGCCACTGAGTGGTGCTTTCCAAAACGGCTTTTGACGACGCTTCAATCACTGGAAACACAAATTCCCTGATTGATTACGGTTATGTTGGCCTATCAAGAACACTTTGGATCGCATATCCGAACGCTTCCAACGGCTTATAAATCAGCCGGTCCACGAGCCATATCGGCACATTAGGCACCAATATGAGGGAATAAGTCTTCTTCCACCTTCGTGCGACGGACCACATCGCGATAAAAAGCGGTAAAAAGCATGGTCAAACATGCTGGCAATCTCCGTTGACCAGCATTAATGCTACCGATAATCTGTTATCATCAGCCAACTTAGGTAAATCCTGGCGTATTTCTCAGCCGCATGGCACGATCAGCAAGGCCATCCGACCATATTTTCGTAACCTGACAATTTTCCCGTCAGGTCAACTACCGGTGTGGCTGTGACCGTCATCAAATATAAAAAACCTTTTCCGGGTTTCGACAATCTGGAATTTGTGGAACCAAACCATGGAACAACTGGAACGACTTTGGGACTCAACCACCCATTTTTTTGGCAACCTCCTTTCGGGGTTTGAGCGAGGGATCACCGGACTGTTTGGTTCGTCGAATGCTCGTTACGTCAAAAAGCTTCAAGGCAAGGTCGACGCCATCACTGCGCTTGAATCAAGATTTGAGTCGATGACTGATGACGAACTTCGTGAGCAAACCGAGAGCTTTAAACAACGCATTCGGAATGGTGAAACGACGGACGACATCATGATCGAGGCCTTCGCGGTTTGCCGAGAAGGTGGCAAACGGTTTCTCGAAATGCGTCACTACGATGTCCAGATGGTCGGTGGAATGGTTTTGCATTCCGGAGCGGTTGCCGAGATGGTGACGGGTGAGGGTAAGACACTCGTGGCGACGCTGCCGGCATACCTGAACGCTTTGTGCTGCAAAGGCGTTCACGTGGTTACTGTCAACGACTATCTCGCCCGTCGTGACATGGAATGGATGGCCCCGCTTTACATGGGTCTTGGCCTGTCAGTTGGCGCAATCCAAAGTAACATGCCGGTCAGTGAACGTCAGCAGGCGTATGCCAAAGATATCACTTACGGAACGAATAACGAGTTTGGTTTTGACTATCTTCGCGACAACATGCGGCCAGCAGCTCGGGGTGACGACCGTTTTGAAAAACCTCGTCAGCAGTCCCAAGGCCCATTGGCTTTCGCCATCATCGACGAGGTCGACAATATCCTGATCGATGAAGCTCGAACGCCGCTGATCATATCAGGCCCCGCGCACCAAAATCCAGCAAGATACTTTGAAGCAAATAAGATTGCGACTCAACTTAAGAAAGAAGTTCACTACCAGGTCAACGAAAAAGACCATACCGCAACGCTTACCGACGAAGGTGTTCGCTACGCGGAAAAACTCGCCGGCGTCGAAAGCTTTTACACCGCGGGCAATATGGATTGGCCGCACATGATCGACAATGCGCTCAAGGCCCATGGACTTTACAAGAAAGACGTAAATTACGTTGTCAAAGAAGGCGCGATTGTGATCGTCGATGAGTTCACCGGTCGTTTGATGGATGGACGTCAGTGGAGCGACGGGCTGCATCAAGCGGTTGAGGCCAAAGAAGGCGTCAAGATTAAAGAAGAAACACAGACGCTGGCTACGATCACGCTGCAAAACTACTTCAAACTCTACGAAAAAATCTGCGGCATGACCGGGACCGCGATGACCGAGGCTGAAGAGTTTCATAAAATTTACGAACTCAATGTCGTCGCCATTCCGACGAACCGACCTCTCCAACGGATCCCCCATCCAGACGTCATCTATAGCGGTGAAAAACACAAATGGGCTGCGATCGCCGAAGAGGTTGAGAACTACCATCAATGGGACATGGTATTCATGAAAAATGGCGATATCTTCGTCGGCAAAATCAAAGAGGAAGGTGATTCCGAAGTTGTTCTCAGCGACAAAGTTGATGGAGCCCAGCATCGGCTTTCTCGAAACAAAATTGAAAAGGTCCAATACAAAGGACGCCCCATTCTTGTCGGTACAGTTTCAATCGAAAAAAGTGAAATTATCGCGGGAATGCTTGAACGTCGCGGAATCAAACACGAAGTTCTCAATGCGAAGAACCACAAACGGGAAGCCGACATTGTTGCCCAAGCCGGACGCATGGGGGGAGTAACGATTGCGACCAATATGGCGGGTCGTGGTACCGATATCGTTCTCGGAGGTAATCCTGAAACAATGGCTTGGGCGAGGCTTCAAGACACCTATCCAACACGACTGGATGTGCCTCAAGACGAGTGGGATGAATTGGTCAAGTCGATCGACAACGAACACAAAATGAAGGAGATGGGAGAAGAAGTCAAAAAAATTGGGGGCTTACACGTCATCGGCAGTGAACGACACGATGCACGTCGAATTGACCTCCAGCTTCGCGGACGATGTGGTCGTCAAGGAGATCCAGGGAGTAGCCGTTTCTTCCTCAGTCTCGATGATGATCTGATGCGAATCTTTGCTGGCCCATTCGTCAAACGAGTGCTTGAAATGGGTGGCTTCACCGACGATGTGCCAATCGAAAGCCGCATGGTTTCACGACGCATCGATGCAGCTCAAAAGAAGCGAGAGGAATACAACTTCGAAATTCGCAAAAGCTTGCTCGAATATGACGAAGTCATGGACGAACAGCGAAAACGAATTTACTCGTTCCGCCAACGAATCCTCGACGGTGTCAGTTGCCGTGAGATTGTTCAAGACATGATTCAAGATCAAGTCGAAACAAACTTGCAGACAATCCTCGCAGAAGATTTCGGAGCCGAGTCGTTTGCCCGGTATGCCGAAAAACAATTGACGATCGAACTCGATCCCCGCTTGTTCCGAAAAGCGACGCCCGAAGAAGCAGTCGCTATCTGTATCGACGAAGCGGAACGACAAGCAGAAACTGACATCCTCGCTCAAATCGATGTCTGCCTCGCAGTTGGCGAAGATGAATCAGAGTGGAACTGGGGAGCATTGGCGCATTTTGCCAACGCCCGCTGGAACATCAACGTCCGCGATAAGGATTTGAAAAATACTGGACGCGACTTAGTGGATGAGTTGCTGATCAACAAAGCTCGCGTGGCAATCAGAAAAGCAAAAATTGAGGGAGCAGACCAAATGCTTGACCCCAACTACGGGGTTAAGACAGCTGCTGGATGGGTAGAAGCCAAGTTTGGCATCAAGATCGATCCGACTGAACTTCGTGACATTTCCGAAGACTCGTCAATCGATTTGGTCAACGACCACGCCTTGGAAAAATACGACGAAAAAGAAGCGGTTTACCCGGTCATGGCCGGCATGTACAAGTTTGTCGTCCCCGCGGCCGGCGGTGCCCAAGGAAGAATTGATCGTGAAGGTCTGACTCAATGGGCCAGCCGTCGTTTTGAGTCCGAAATTACGCTTGATAATTTAAAGAACAAACAGCGCGAAGAAATTCGTGAAATCTTGCTCAACAAGAGCAAGCACTCACAAAAGGAAGCCCAAGGCGTCATCAAATCGCTACAAAGCGAAATTGAGCATGTTTCTGAGTCCGGGGGCGTTCCCTTATTAAATGCCAATGGTGTCGCCAACCGATTGACGGATTGGTTTAAGAGCAACCTTGACTACGAACTCGAACTCGAGGCTGTCGAACGTCTCGAAAAAGAGGAACTAGAGCAAAAACTCGAGGCAATTGTCGAGGACCACTACCACCCGGAAATTCGCCGAATGGAACGGATGGTTTTACTGGAGATCGTTGATTCAGCTTGGAAAGATCACTTGCTCGCAATGGACTACCTTCGCAGTGCCGTTGGTCAACGCGGCATGGCTCAACTAGACCCCAAGGTTGAATACAAACGCGAAGGCATGCGGATGTTCGAGGGTCTCTGGACCTCGATCGGCGAACGCGTAACCGATCTGATTTTTCGCATGGAACAAATCAACGAAGATTTTGTTAGCCACACACTGGTCGAAACCAGCGCCCGCCATGACGATGCCAGCTTGGCTCAGGCACCCGAATCTGACATTGCACGTGAACAAGATGATGCAATCAACAACTCGGGCGAAGGAAAACAGACCGTCGAGACCATTCGCAACCGCGATGTTAAAGTGGGCCGAAATGATCCGTGTCCGTGTGGAAGCGGGAAAAAATACAAGTCCTGCTGCTTGAGAAAACGCGTCTAGCGGCTTCACTTATTGAGACGCACAACGCCGGAAAGGACTCCGTTGAGCTGGTGCCTGAACTTAGTTTACCTTGCCATCGCGATCTGCGGCTCGCCATTGATGCTTTGGCGAATCATCAAAGGCAAGAATCGCCGTGGTTGGCGACAAAAGCTTTTCGGGCTGATTGATTCAGCCTCCAACCAGGAAAATTTGCCGGGGGCAGCCGCTCAACGACGCATTTGGATCCATGCCGTTAGCGTCGGTGAAGTGAACCTGTTGGCGCCGATTCTTAGCCAGATTCACGAAACTGAACCAGAGCTCTTGGTCGCGATTTCAACCACGACCGAAGCAGGCTTCGATTTGGCTCAGAAAAAATATCCCGATCACTATGTCTTCTTTTGCCCCTTCGATTTTACTTGGGCAATCAAACGCGTGATTCGTCGCCTTCGTCCAGAAGCATTGGTTTTAGCTGAATTAGAGCTTTGGCCCAACCTAATCACAGTCACAAGTGATTCAGGGATTCCTGTCGTCGTGATGAATGCTCGTTTAAGCAAAAAAAGCTCAGACGGTTATCAAAGATTTAAATTCCTGATGGCCCCCATTCTTAAGAAACTGACTCTCGTTTTGTGTCAGACCGAGACATATGCAAGTCGATTTCGCGCGCTCGGCTGTTGTGAATCGAGAGTCCAGGTTACTGGAAATGTCAAGTTTGATGGAATCAGCACCAATCGTAAAAACCCCCTTACACGAAAACTGGTTGAGCTGTGGCAGATTAAACCCGGCGAACAAATTTTTTTGGCGGGCAGCACACAGGTTGAAGAAGACCTGATGGCAGTTCAGGTCTACCAGAGGCTTCGCAATGACTTTTCTAGCCTTCAGTTAATTCTGATTCCACGACATCCAGAGCGAGTTGGCAGTCTTACTAGGCAGCTTGAAAAACGCGGAATTGAATTCTATCTCCGTTCTAAAATCACGGACTCAACACCGTTTGTCGCGAGCAACCCAAACTCAAAACCCATCCTGATCGTCGACGTGATTGGGGAACTTGGGGCCTGGTGGGGATGTGCTGACATAGCCTACGTCGGGGGAAGCATGGGATCTCGTGGCGGCCAAAACATGATCGAACCTGCCGGGTATGGTGCCCCCGTTTGCTTTGGTCCCCACACTCAGAATTTTCGCGAAACCGTTGACCAACTTAAAAGTGCCAATGCCGCCACGGTCGTCCATGGGCCGAGGGAACTTGAAAAGTTTGCCAGATGGGTTCTGGAGGAAGAATCAGCAAGCAAAGCGATGGGCCAACGTGCGCAAAGGTTGATTCTGGACCATGCGGGAGCATCAAAGCGGACCGCAGCCGCTTTTTCCCGGCTTATTCAAGAGACACCCGCGAAGACAGATCGCACTCCTCAAGCCGCTTGAAATCATTTGTTTTGCAAACTCAAGAGAAATCTAGGGATTATTCTCCTACATTCAGCGGCCGAGTTGATTTCACCGATTGAGCTAATGATACGCCCAAGTTAAGATGTCGCCTTGTTTTGGGGCTACTTTTTACGGCCCTCCACCAATGCGATAACGCATTACGTCTACCTAATTTTGATGTTGAGGAGAGTGCTGTGGCCTCTGGTAAGTATCTGTTTACAAGTGAATCCGTCAGTATGGGCCATCCGGACAAACTGGCAGACCAGATTTCCGATAGTGTCCTTGATGCCATGTTGGCCCAAGACCCCAATAGCCGAGTTGCATGCGAAACCATGGTCACAACTGGTTTGGCAGTCATCGCAGGAGAGATCACCTCTGAAGCTGATGTGGATGTTGAGCAATTAGTGCGAAACGTCATCCGCGAAGTGGGTTACACATCGGATGACATCGGAATTGGCGCTGACACATGTAAAGTGATGGTTCAACTGGATCAGCAAAGCAAGGACATCGCGATGGGTGTCGACGCTGATGGTGCCGGAGACCAAGGCTTGATGTTCGGTTTCGCCTGTGACGACACCGAAGAATTGATGCCGCTTCCGATCGCACTTTCACATAAAATTCTTGCCCGCCTCAACAAGGCACGGTTTGACAAAGAAGTTGACTGGCTTCGCCCGGACAGCAAGAGCCAAGTTACCGTCGAGTACGATGGATTCAAGCCTGTTCGAATTGACACGGTTGTCGTTTCCACTCAGCACAGCCCAGACGTGACCAACGAAGAAATTAACGAATTTATTAGAACTAAAATCGTCGAACCGCTTTTGCCGCAAGAATTGAATCAAGGCAACGTAACGTACCACATCAATCCGACCGGAAATTTTGTCATCGGTGGACCGCACGGTGATTGTGGATTAACTGGACGCAAAATTATTGTTGACACCTACGGCGGTTGGGGTCGTCACGGTGGTGGTGCATTCAGCGGAAAAGACTCGACTAAGGTTGACCGTAGTGCCGCTTACATGGCTCGTCACGTCGCTAAGAACATTGTTGCCGCCGGTTTGGCGAAACGTTGTGAGGTCCAATTGGCCTACGCAATTGGGGTGGCTGACCCTGTAAGTGTCAACGTCGACACGCAAGGAACGGGAACTGTTGCAGATGATTTAATTTGTGAGATCGTCCGCGAGCATTTCCCACTTTCCACCCAAGGAATCATTGAGTACCTCAAGCTCCGTCGTCCGGTATTTCGAAAAACGGCTGAAGGGGGCCACTTCGGTCGAAACGATCCGGATTTCACTTGGGAAAACACCGATGCAGCCGCTCAACTGGCCGAAAAAGCTGCCGCCGCGACGTCAGCATAACATCAGTCAGTTGAATTGCCATTTGTGGTAATCACCAATTCATTTACGTTTAAGGGTAACGAAAGTTACCCTTTTTTCGTGTCTGACTTGCATTTCCCCCAACCACGTTAATGAACCTATGACTGAGACTGAAATCGAGAACTTACTACTGGGGCAGGACGACGACGGGTTTGTTGACCCTGAAATCATTTTGCAGCAACTGCTGGAAAATCCAAATTTATCACAACACGTTACTCGTTCGGTCGAATCGAATCGAGAAACGTTGGTCGGATATTTTCGTGTTGCGTTTGAGCCGAACCAACAACGCCAGGTGCTACACATTCCCTTTGCTCCGCCAATGAAAGTTGTTCCGCAAGTCGACGCCCACGTCACTGATCATGATCACGTTCGAGTGAGAATTACAGACTGTCAAAAATTTGGAATAAGAGCCGAGATCATCCTCGGTCAAGCCAGCGGTACAGCCACCAAGCTGCTGGTCGAAATCATTGCTTCTGAGCCGTTTTGAAGTTTTCCATTCCGCTGACCTATTCACCGAGTCCGCATCCCTGCGAAAAACTTCGAGCTAAAACAGCTCTTATTCACTATCGGTAACCAATCAGGTGAAATTTGAAGTCCCAACTTGAAAAACTACTTGCCCCGTTCGATCAAACTCATTTGTTGCAATTCTGGAATGAGCTTGATAACGCTGAACAGGCGAATTTGGCCAAGCAAATCAACGCGCTCGATCTTGAATTAATCCAAACCCTCTTTGAAAATCAGGGTAGCGACGGGCAATGGGAGCAACTCGCGGCTCGGGCCAACGTTCCACCTGCAATCACCTTGGGTGACTTTTCTAACTCCGAAGCTTTCGAAGAAGCATCCAGCGCAGGTGAAGGACTACTGAAGTCCGGTAAACTTGGGATGATATTGGTTGCCGGAGGGCAGGGGAGTCGACTCGGATTTGATCACCCGAAAGGAATGTTTCCGATTGGCCCAGTTAGCCGTCGGACCTTGTATCAAATGCATTTTGAACAAGTTCTAGCCAGATCTAAACAATTCGGTGCGACCATTCCGCTATACGTGATGACAAGCCCGCCAACCCATGAAGAGACGACTAAATTTCTATCCGAAAATAACTTCTTTGGCATTCCCCCCGCCGATATCAAGATATTTTGCCAAGGTGTCATGCCGGCCGTTGATGAAAACGGAAGACTTTTGCTGGAATCCAAAGGTAAAATTTTTGTCAGTCCCGACGGTCACGGCGGCACATTGGCAGCGTTTGTCAAAAGCGGCTGCTTGGATGATGCGACATCGCGCGGAGTTGAGCATTTATTTTACGGACAAGTTGACAATCCATTGCTTCAAATTTGTGAACCAGCCCTCATCGGCCATCACCTAATTCGCGGTAGTGAAATGACCAGCCAAGTGGTTCGCAAGAATGATCCAACTCAAAAGGTTGGAAACGTCGTTGAGGTAGATGGAAAAGTCCAGATCATTGAATACAGTGACTTGCCGAGACAATACGCTCAGCAATTGAACGAAGACGGGTCACTCAAGCTCTGGGCTGGGAGCATTGCTGTTCATGTATTTACCCTCGACTTCCTCAAACGTTCCAGTCAGTCTGCTGATGCACTTCCCTTTCACCGCGCCAACAAAGTTGTTTCGTTCGTTGACCACGATGGCACACAGGTCACTCCCACACAGCCGAACGCAATCAAATTTGAACGGTTCATTTTCGATCTACTACCGTCGGCGAACAATGCGATCGTCTGTGAAGTTGCCCCTGAGGATGGTTTTTGTGCCCTTAAAAATGCACCACCGGCTACCTCCGAGACTGAAGAACATGTAAAAGCAGCTATTTCATCGCTTCATTCGCGCTGGCTTGAAGCAGTCGGTGCGACCGTGGAGCCCGGAACGCAGATTGAAATTAACCCGTTGTTTGCTGTCGATCAAAAGGAACTCGAGAGCAGAGTTAATCGGGGCACGACATTTAACCAACCGACCTACCTCAAGTAGACTTTATTAAAAATCAGGTTGAATATGCTACACGCAATGATCATGGCAGGCGGTGCTGGAACGCGATTTTGGCCCGCCAGCCGAAAATTGACCCCCAAACAACTTTTGACACTCTCGGGAGATCGCTCGATGCTGCAAGCGACCTGCGATCGCTTGAAAGGACTTTGCCCACCCGAAAATTTACTGATTGTCACCAACAAACTTCTGGTGGAGTCCATTGCCAAACAACTCCCCGAAATCCCTGCTGACTCTGTCATTGGAGAACCCGCTAAACGTGATACGGCTCCCTGTGTCGGCCTCGCTGCTGCATGGGTCGCCGCCAAAGACCCAGATGCAACCATGGTTGTGATGCCCGCCGACCATGTGATTGGTCCGGACGACGTCTTCCAAGACGCCCTTTCACATGCAGCCGACTTGGTTGAAAAAGACCCCACTCGGATCGTTACCTTTGGAATCAAGCCAAGCTATCCAGCTGAAGCCTTTGGATACATCGATTCAGGAATCGAATTATCAGATGCTCGGATGCCAACCTTTGAAGTCAACCGATTCTGCGAAAAACCGGATGTTGAAACCGCCAAAAAATTTGTCGCTGCGGGAACGTTCTTTTGGAATGCGGGGATATTCGTCTGGAAAGCAAAAACGATTCTCGAAGCACTGGCAAAATTCGAACCCCAAATGTCTAAACACATTGAAACAATTCAAAATTCGATTGGTACTGACCAGTTTCCACATACCCTAGAAGCTGAATTTACGGCAATAAAAGGAACATCGATTGATTATGCTGTCCTCGAGCGGTACGAAAACCGGCTTGTCGTTGAAGCTCCTTTTCAGTGGGATGATCTTGGAAACTGGACAGCGATTCCGCGATTGAAGGGAACCGATGATCAAGGAAACTCAGTGGATGGCGAGCACATCGGAATCGATACTGAGAATTCTATTGTCCGTACCGAAAACGGACACTTGATTGTTACCGTAGGCATGAAAGACTGTATCGTTGTTCATACGCCTGACGCGACTCTCGTCGCCAACAAACGCGATGAGTCCGCAATCAAACAAGTTGTCGCCGAACTAGAACGCAGGGACATGAAAGGGTACCTATAGTGGAATCCAGTATTCTCGCACGAATCATTATGCTCGGCTTGATTACTCTGTTGTTCGGCTTCCCCCCACCGCCTTGCTGGTCAGCAAAAACCCAAGTTAACACTCGGCAAAAAATGAGCCAACCCACTCATCAAAAGGACAAAGCCCAAGCCGGCTATCCTAACTGGAAGACTGCCACGCTTGGGGGTAAGCAATTCTGGACCGATGTTCGATACGCCGACGGCTGGCGAGTTCAAATGCATTCAGAAACCGGACACTTTCGATTGCTCAACGCGAAAAGCGAACGACAAGGTTGGGGAAACCGACAGCATTGCGACCAGCTTCTCAACCAAGCAATTGCCGAAGGAAAAGCCAGCACCTGCGAGGGCAAAGTCGTCTTTGCTTTGCACGGATTGATGCGGACCAGTAGCGCAATGAAACCCTTGGTCAAACATCTCCATCAAAAGGATGGATATACTGTAATCAACTTTCAATATGCAAGCACTCGTAAAACCGTTGGAGATCATGCCGTCGCCTTGAAAAGTGTCGTGGATAACCTTGGCCCAAACGTCACGGAAATTAATTTTGTAGGACATTCTTTGGGGAACATTGTTGTCCGCCGGTACCTAGGGGACACGACCAACAAGACAACAGGACGACAGGGCGATGCGAGAGTCAAACGCGTCGTCATGTTGGCTCCACCTAATCAAGGCTCGCGGATGGCCCGCATCCTTAAATCCAGCATTTTATTCAGAACACTTGCAGGTGTTTCTGGGGCACAACTCGCCCTCGGGTGGGAAAATCTTGAACCAACTTTAGCGACCCCAAACCTCGAATTCGGAATCATTGCGGGTGGCCAAGAGACCGGAAATAATTTCAGCAATTTCATTCTTACCGGCCCAGATGATTTCACGGTAAGCTTAGAAGAAACAAAGCTGGTGGGTGCAAGAGACTTTCTCGTCGGTCCTTTGTTACACACGACGATCATGAACCAGCCCGCGGTTCTCGACGCAACATCAATGTTTCTCAAGCACGGATATTTCGAATCAGAGGCGAATCGAAAACCAATCACAGCTGATCAAATAAAAGCCCAGAAAACTGATTCAAAAGCGGCATTGCCCCGGAGTAGAAATTGAACCGACCTGAAGTTGACTCCGGTTCCACCGAACAACCTAACGGCTCCGGATTACCGAGCATGCCGCCAATACCGCCGACAGGACGCCTGGCTGGCATTGATTATGGGACCGTTAGAATTGGTGTGGCAATTAGCGACCCCAGTCAAACGATCGCCAGCCCGCTGGAAGTTTACAACCGACGAAACGAAAACTTGGACGCCAAGTATTTCCAGACGTTGGTCGAAACTGAACCATTGGCGGGTTTCGTGGTTGGGCTTCCCGTGCACATGAGCGGCGATGCCAGTGAAAAATCCATCGAAGCCACCAAGTTCGGAGTTTGGCTATTCGAAAAAACAAAC
>JAQWLH010000257.1 GCA_029247405.1 Mariniblastus sp. | reverse complement strand
CAAGAGATAATTCCCAATGATCCAACTATGCTATACGAGTATGCGACGACCTATTTACCTTCGTTTTCATTCGAAAAAGAGGCAATCCTCAATCGTGCAATCGAGATTCTTGCTGATACCTCACATAGTCGGCGAGAACTGACGATCCTTTCCGGAGATATACGAACTGCTCTGCAAGAGCCAGATTTAGCGTGTCAGGACTACAACCAAGCCTTAATCAGTCAACCCCATGACCCCAAGACTCGCCACAAATTAGTCATCGCTTTATTGGAGGCTGGAAAAACCGAAGAAGCATTTGAGGAAGCAAAAAGACTCGTCGACGGCTCTCCCTCGAATGGGACTTACATCTTGCTTTTAAAAGAGATCAAATCATCCATAGGACAAAAACGTGGCAGTTAAAATCGACTTGAAGATTTGATTGAATTCCATATTAAGATTTCCGTAACATGATTGTTCTCTCTTTAGCATTAATTATCTCAGCAGTCTTAGCACTGGCCCTTGTGCCAATGTTCTCGACTTTGGCCAAGTCAATCGGCCTAGTTGACAAGCCGGATGCAAATCGAAAACTTCACGCCAACGCAATCCCGATGGTTGGCGGTCTCGTATTATTCACAACAGTACTGATCATCGCCCCCTTGGCGATTTATTTCGGTGTTAAATTTCAACCGTTTTTCTTGGGAATTGGCGAAGCCGTTTTGGGTTGGATCCCAGTCGATTTTGGACGACGTCTAATCCGAATCCATCCGGAAGACTACCGCGAACTACTTGGGCTCACGATTGGTAGTTCAATTTTGGTTTTGATCGGTTTCATCGACGACCGTTTTGGGATGCGTGGCAAGAAAAAACTCGCCGGGCAAATCGTTGCGACGTCCGTGTTGATCTACTTTGGTTTCCAATTTGACAAAATGGTGATTGCCGGATTCGAAATCAACTTTGGTGTGTTTTCCATTTTGATCGTCTACGCTTGGGTACTCGGCGCAATCAACTCAGTGAACTTACTTGATGGAGCCGATGGAATCGCGGCAACCATCGGTGTCATCATGAGCATGGCACTCAGTTTGCTGGCGATTTACCAAGGCCAGATGCTCAACGCGATCATCACCATGTCAATTACCGGAGCACTCTTAGGGTTCCTCCGCTATAACTTTCCACCCGCTAAAGTTTATCTCGGCGATACCGGTAGCATGCTGATCGGATTCTTGCTTGCTGCCATGGCGATTCGCTGCACATTTAAACATACATCAGCATTTGCCTTTTTCGCGCCACTGGCACTTTTAGCGATTCCCTTTATCGACACTTCTGCGGCTATCGTGCGAAGAAGATTGACCGGCCGAAGCATTTTCGCTGTTGATCGCGGTCATCTTCATCACTCATTAATGAAACGTGGCTACAGTCCGAAAATCTCACTTTTGTGGGTCGCTTTACTAAGCACAATGACGGCGGCGGGCGGCGTCCTCAGTTTCGTGAACGAGCAAAGTGAGTATGCGATTATCGCAATCATGCTGGTCGTCATTGTCATGCTGAGCTGCCGTATTTTTGGTATTGCCGAATTCCAACTGGTATCAAGAAAAGCTTCAACCGTTGCAAAATCAGTGTTCAAGATAGACCGTACTTTGGCCCATAACGCGGCTGTACATGTCCAAGGCTCAAGAGATTGGGCACAGCAATGGAAGTTGCTCAGTGAATTTGCCGATGAACACGACCTCGTCGAACTCACCCTCGATCTGAATGCACCCTGGCTCCATGAATCGTTTAATGCGACTTGGAAAAAAGGAGAATCAGTCGGCAACGAGGGCCAAGACTGGAAATCGGAACTTCCACTGATCGCTAATGCCCGTTGCTTCGGTCGACTCGAGCTAACGGGGGCCGGATCACTGGATCACCATCGTGCGATTGCTGAAGCTCTAAAGATCGCCCAGTCGATTGAGTTAACATTGACTGACAATATCGAATTGGCAACTGCTACAAACTCACCCAAATTAAATTCGGTTGAAAATGAAGCAGAGCTCCGGGCACCAAATTCGACAACCTAAAAACGTTTTCGGATACAACATCCCGCCGAGCCATCGCAGTTTGTGCTCCTCGCTGCCGGCAAGTTAACAAAACAGAGATCAATCCCACTGCCGATGAGTGGCGATTCCTCTTCCGAATGCTAGTTTCTGATCTTGATAGCGATTTGCAGCGATTTGTCTTTTTCAAAATCGTCAACTCGCTTAGAATTTAGTGATCGACGCTTGGCCCTGCCAACAACCTCAGACTAATAGTAACGGAATACTACAATGTCGAAGTCCATCTTTTTTGTTGCTCGATGCCCGCGCTGTTCCAAGCGAAGCCAATTTGAAATAAGACAGCTAGGCAAACCCAAAATTTGCCAATATTGCAACCAGCAATTCAAGGCGGACAGCCCGGACAGCACTTCGGCTGCATTGGACGATCCGCTCGATTATTGGATTCGTTTCACCAACCATCAAATTGCGAGTGACCCCACCGCTACGGACACAACAAGATTAGGCCCCATCCCTCGTTAAACTGCCTCTTAAGTTGTAAGTTCAACTACAATACTCGCAAACATCGTGATCAAATCTGTCCTCTTGGCCGATAATTTTTGGTTTCTTTTGTAATTGCCAAAAAAGAAATCAATAAGCTGGAAATCAGATCGGACAGCGCAAGCTCACTTTTCTCTCTGCCACGAAAATTCCATCCGTCACAATGAGTTTGGCGTTCCGTTGAATCTTTCGTTGACCAAAGTGGTTGAAATTCGTTCAGAGTATGCGAGACTACTAAGAAGCCCTTGTAGGAATTGGAATGAAAATCGAAATGTCTGGAGTGAAGAACGTGAATCGAGGCAAAAATCTTTTTTGTGCACTGTTAGTTGTAGTTTGTCCCCTTTTGTTTGCCGTCCCAGCGTCGGCACACAGCGTATTTAAAAAGCAGCTGGCGGCAAAATACCCGGATCGTAAGATCAGTTGTTACGCTTGCCACGGCAAAAGCAAAAAAGACCGGAATGTATACGGACGGCTTTTAATGAGCCAATTTGATTCGAAATCTTTGACTGCAGACTTCAAGTCAAAAAAAGGTGCGGATAAAAAAGTATTTGAGAAGGACGTTATGATTCCCGAATTCTTGAGCGCCTTTGACAAGGTTCAAGCGATGACTCTTGCCGAAGCGATTGAGGCGGCCGAATTAAAAACCCTTTTGACTGCGGCAAAAGCAGCTGATTTGGTTGCACCGTTGTCCCAAACTGACACCCAAATGACACTCTTTGTTCCAACCGAAGCGGCGTTTGCAAAACTACCAGAGGGCACGGTTAAAGACTTATTGAAGCCTGAAAACAAAGAGAAGCTTGCTGGCATTCTCATGTACCACGCAGTGCCGAAGAAAGTCAGTGCGGCTGACGTGGTGAAATTGAAATCAGCAGAAACAGCTGGTGGCAAATCTGTCAAAATTTCAGTTAGTAAGAACTCTAAAGACGAGGACGAAGTAAAGCTTGACGATGCCATGGTTACCGAAACCGACATCATGCTCAAGAATGGTGTGATTCACGTAATCGATTCAGTCCTATTGCCGAATTAATTTGGTATTTAATTTAGGCCGATTGGCGATTGACAAGTAACACAGCAAGACAATAAGTTATTGTCGTCGGGCGTTTAGCTCAGTTGGCTAGAGCACCTCGTTTACACCGAGGGGGTCGGGGGTTCAAGTCCCTCAACGCCCACTCAAACGCACTGCGAAGATTCACCAATCTTCACAGTGCGTTTTTTATTGGGTTTCCACCTACTACTTCAGCGGCGAATTTGGCGTCAAAAAGATCGTTGGCGTCGGATTAACTTAGGGCCCCAAAAGTTCTAAAAACCAGTCTTCAATCCAGCACGTCATTATTCAAGGCTGTCATTGCTTTTCCAAGATCGCTGGTAAGCATCGCGGAGACCCTCAATCATCCATCAAGTCATTTTCGATACTTGATCGTCATCAGTTGAAAAGTTCGCCCACGGCTTTTCGATCCACGGGGCTCCCTTCCTTCGTTTCACTATCTTCCTGGCAGTCCCCTCGAGGTCGGTACTGAAATGAGAAACAGGGATTCATGAAGTCCGAACTCCAAATGCTCTTTCGAAAGAATAAAGATCAGATCCAATCCGATTTACTTACCAATACTGAAGATCTTGGGCAAGTGAATTAGGATTTTCCCCTTCTCCAAATCAACGTCGCCTGAGGTCAATTCTCGATTCTCCGCTGGCATTCGAATCGGCACGCTACTCACCAATCAAAGCTTTCACCCTTCCGGAGTTTTGCTTTCGCGTCCCGGAACACAACACGCAAGTGTCTCTATGCTGAATCACTGTGCCATCTCTTTCACCAAAGCAATCGAGCAGAATTCGGGGGCCTTTTTCCAAAATCTTGATGGAACACCCGTCGCTTGTTCGGCAGCATAGATGTTGATTAAGGTTTTCGCTCATCTGAAAAAACTTTAAATAGTGGACCCTCGTCACCTTTCAAATAACGCCGACAGGACGGTCTAGGATGATTTCGACCTGCTTCCGGCAGTTAAAATAACCTGCTCAAAGTCTATGTGCGAGCACTGTTAAAACGCTGGTGGCGACGAGCACCTTAGCTTGCAATCAAAAGCTACCCAACGCAACTGGAGCCACCTTGCTAGCGACTCTCATATTAAAATTCCGTGGTGTGCAGTGCTCCCCAAATTTTCTTGGTGGGTGTCACTTGCAGCGTCAAATCAACGCAAATGAACAATCCTGCTTCAACTCCAGCCCAAAAATCATGTTCTGTGGTAATAGATTGATCTGTTTTCTTCCCCTTGCCCTCGAATGGCAAATTTTTGGATTCAACAGCTTCTCCACCGCGTAGCGTCATCAAGCAATGACTTTTCTAATTGAGGTACAACTGCCGATACTGAAGGATATTTGAGCTGCATGAGCCTTATCGCTTTCGACGCCAAATCAACATTTTTTATTGGAGGTTGCCGATTCTGCTGGTACGACCTTTAAGTTCGAACTATCCCATAGGTTAGGCATGACCGCTACAACTTTTTCGAGACTCACACTCGTCATTTTTTTGTTGACAACGACAGTATCAGCCACAGCGTCGGCTCAACAATCAGTTATTAGACCAACAAGCCATCCTGTCTCATTTCAGCTGAGTGACACCGCTCAGTCTGAAACACCAGTTGCCGCAGGGCAATCGTATTTCGATTCTTCTTGCAACCAGTCCGCGTGTTCGGAAAGCGGGCTTTTTGGCAAGGGCTTGATCAAGAGAAGCGATCACGCTTTTGATGATTTTATCAGCCCGATGACCAATCCAATTTTCTTCGAAGACCCACGAGCTTTGACAGAAGCCCGTGCCATCTTCATGCAGCATAAAGTTCCTTTAGCTGCGGGAAGTGGTGACGTTCAGGTCTATGCTGTTCAGCTGCGTGCTCGCTTAAGTGAAAACGTCTCACTGATCGCGACCAAAGACGGGTACATAAAATCAACGAATCCGCTCGTTGACGACGGCTGGGCTGACCTTGCAATGGGCCTTAAGTTCAATTTGATTCGTAACGTCGCTCAGCAGAGACTCCTCAGTGGTGGATTTACGTTTGAGCTACCTACCGGAGAGGCTGATCCGTTACAGGGCAATGGCGACGGCGAACTAAATTTGTTTCTCAACGGTGGTGCACAGCTGGGCTGCAACTCGCACTGGGTGACTGCCACCGGATTCCGTCTGCCAATGAACACAACAGATGAATCGCAGAGCATTTACTGGTCAAATCACTTTGACTATCGGGTACGCCGAGGCATCTATTTGCTGTCAGAATTGAACTGGTTCCATTGGACCAAATCTGGACAAGACGGACCGATCCCTGGAATTGAGGGACTTGATCTGATCAACCTCGGATCCCCCGGTGTCGCTGGAAACGACATTCTTACAGGAGCGGCTGGCATCAAATTTAAACCAGGAAACCGAAGCGAAATTGGTGTGGCGTTCGAATTCCCATTGACCGAACGCGAGGACATCATTGACAACCGCCTGACGGTCGATTGCATCTTTCGTTACTAAAACAGGATCAGCCAGAAATGATTAAACCGAAGCCTGATGATTTGATCTTCTTAAATCTCCTCGCACCGGTCTCTTAATTTCCTTAAAAGCGAATCACTCATTGGCTCAGACAATGTTCGGTCATCCGAACAACAAGCAATTGAAACCCATCCATGGTCAAATTACGAACGGTAGTTTGACCGTTTTTTTTGTATTTAATAATCGTAGATCGTCCGCAGGATGGATCACTCTTCTCAATTCAGCTTGAAGCAGTCCGATGAAACTAAAAAACTGATTTTCTTGCGGAACAATTCCAACGAAACTGGAATGTTGGCACTGACTAATCTACTGTCGGCAACTCACGATTAGCGTTGGGCAATCGCTGCCCCAACTAGCCAGAGATTTTAAGCAACCGTTTGTTTTTGCTCCTGCCTAACCTAGATCGACGACGCGTCACCCAGTTTTCATGTCGCCACCCAAACGCTCCAAAAGCTGACACTTAAAAAAGCCGGATTCAAGCAACGCTCCAAAGCCTTTTTCGCAATTCGTTAAGCCGAGTCGACGAAAAAAACGGTCAGCCCGAGCTTGCAGGATCAGTTCAGTGCAATTTCTCTGCGAGGCATGGCTACCGCATGGGTATTCGAATAATAACCCCACCCATCACATCACCTGTTTTGAATTCAGGATAATCGTCACCTCGGTTTGCGTGGCTGTTATGACAATTCGAGCATGCACCAGCCACCGCCACGTCGGCGTAGACTGCTGTATAGTAATTAACCCCAGCC
Organism: Mariniblastus sp.; assembly: GCA_029247405.1. Taxonomy (GTDB): domain Bacteria; phylum Planctomycetota; class Planctomycetia; order Pirellulales; family Pirellulaceae; genus Mariniblastus. Next base: position 7,699 of record JAQWLH010000257.1, on the reverse strand, counting down.
AGTTCTTCTTCACCGTAGAAGTTTTCTTCAGGATTGGCAGTCACGTAATCAAGTCCGGCGACCTCCAAATCGCTATTTGCCTTGTTCTGCTCGTTGAGCGGCCACTTCGACTTTAGGCTGTAGCTGAACCCCGCCTCCTCATTCTCACTCACTAGTTCGGCCCCCATGCGAAACATCTGTGCTGGCAATGGAATCGTTCCATCCTCGTCATGCCAATACTCGTCAGGTTTGACGACGCTTTCCTGAGCCTTGAGCCGATCGACAACATGCTGAGCATAAACGGTACGATCGGCCATCATCACCGCGTGCACTGCGTCCGCGAATTGTTTGTGCGGAATCCCAGGCTTGCCATTGGCTTCGCTATTGCCACCCGTCCCGCCTCCACAACCCACTAAAACACTCAGAAAAGTTGCCATCAATGCAACGGGCAGGCAAGCCCTTAAGCTCCATAACTTCTTCATATTTCCCTCTATACTCTTAAGGTAAGTTAACTTGTCTGCCCAAACTAAGGACGCTTTTTTTTCTTCTGCTTTGCCTCAAACCATCGTTGCGCCATCCCGATACTATCGACATGCTTCTTCGGAGTGCCCTGAAAACAACGATCGATCAGGCTCTCATCTGCCAGTGAATCGATACTAAAACCTAGACCATGACAATGCATACAGACTTCACGAAGCATTTTCTCATTGGGTCTGAGATTATCATTTTGATTGTGCTCGACAAATGTGTTTCCCTTTTCATCAACCATGCGAGGCAGATGGCATGTTGCACACGAAACGCCCGTTCCCGGAGCTGCCTCCCCGCGAATTTCATCTTGCCAACCTCGATAATGAGCTGATCGTTTGTAGGCCAGCGAGTGCTCGTCGTTGTGGCATTGAAGACAAGCATCAACAGCGGCTCTTCGCGTATCGTATTGATGAGCAGTGTGACATGACATGCATGTGAGCTGATCGTGTGCCGCGGACTGCTTCATTGGAAGTCGAGCGGCACCGGGCACCATCGGAGACAACCCAGCTTGGATTCGCATTCCGTGCCGCCCGCGAATAAAACTCTCGAACTGGCGATCGTGACAGTTCGCACAGGAATCCATACTGACGTTGTCACTCCAACTTTGCCCCTCACCGTGACACGCCGCACAAGTCGTCCCAGCAAAATCGTGAGCCGATCCATGCCAATCGTGAGGGATTTTTATTTCTCCGTCCTCTCCATCGGGAGCCCCCACGAGTTGGTCCTTCCGACGCGATGTGGGGTCATCGCTAGTTGCCTTGCGATCCAGCAACAGGCGAAGGGGGAGCTGCGGATCGTCGAGCAGGTCCGGTTCTTGTGTGTGCTGAAGAAGAAATTTCTCATAAAGCGCACGGTTGTCGTGATAGTTATGGCACCCCGCTGTCGAGCAACTATCGAAAGCAAATTCACGGTGGCTGGGCCTTTGCTCCTGAACGTCCTGGTGACAGTGAAAACAATAATCAGTAGGAATCGTTAAACCCATCTTGCGAGTTTGGTCTGGAACATGCTCGCGATGACAAGCAGTACACTCTCTGACATCAAGTGTCGCTAAACGTTCGACGTTGGTGGGATCGTTAAACTTTTTAGCAGCATGTGTGTCGTTTGATAATTTCAATTCAGCCTCGTGACAATCGAGGCAAGCATCTTTCTTAATTCCCATGGAAGTCGTGTGGCAAGCGGAGCACTTCATCTCAATCTGATAATGGCCGTGTGAAGTTTTCCCGGGCAATAACAGCGATTTTGAGACAGCGTTATCATCCAGCATTGAATATGCGGCAAACCAAAGCGCCACGCCGCTGAGACACAGCCAAATGTAAAAAGTGATCGCCGTCTGCGACATCCAAACTCTACCCCCAGGTCCAAACCGGTTCCCAGAAGATCCTACAGATGCCAGCGTCGGTTCAACGCCTTTCGAATTAGTAGTAGTAGACACACGCAATGTGAATCACCAAAAGAATGGGAAGGGGAAGGAAAAGCCAAATGTGCAGTTTGTTAAAGCGTGGTCTCCAAGTTCGAATCGTGATCGCCAAGTTCCCCGAAACATGATTTTCGAGAGACGCTGCAATCCCCGTAGCGATGCCAAGTAAATTTATCCCGAGGAACACTAAAGCTAAAAGAAAATTAAAATTCGTGCCTGTTGACATCCCCGTGTGTACCGCAAGTCCTAAAAGCGTCATCACACCAATCGTCGCATGAATCGCCCGCCACATTGCCACACTCCCAAACGACAACCATTGCCACCGCTTGCGAAGCGAGATCAATGCTGCCAACACAGAAATACCGAGCAGTGTGTAACCGGTTATCTGACGAATGAATGTGTCGCGCCAAATCACATCGATTCGGTACCAAGCACTTTGAACCGAATCGGCATACGGGAGTGGGCCAAACAACCAAAGGAACAATCCTAACAACGCCACTATCGATGCACCCAAGAGCCATTTTGCAGTCAGAGGTTGACGCGGCTTTTCAACCGCTGCTCCCCAAAATTGCCTGACGGACGCGGTGTTGGCAAGTTCACAAATTAACGGCTCGCAAGAACCGCAAACCGTTGAAGCCCCCGTTGCAAGGACAAGCTGCCGCGGTTCCGAAAAACCATTGATGATTGCCGTACTCAAAGACCCCTTCGTAACTTGCATGCAGCTGCAAACAATCGAATGATCCGGCCAATCGGAGACGCGTCGGATCGAGCCGTCTCTCCATAAACGCCCCGTCCATCTGAAGCGCGCCAAATTCCACCACCAAATGCCCTGACCGGTCGCCAACAGTTGCTGGATATGCTCCATCTCAGACCAATCCCCGACCGACATCGCACCCACGACCTTCCCTTTGAGAAGGATTAGTTTTCGGTATGAGCCTTCGTCTTTCCACGCCAATGACATCGACTTGGGATTGTCACTTAACGGTTCGCCAAGCGTGCCGACATCAACACCAAGCAATTTAAGCCGAGCGGACTGATCGCCTTTTTGGAATTGAAAGTCACCTCCAGAAAATCGCTCAGCCAGCAAATCGGCCATTCGATAACCAGGAGCCACCAATCCATAAATCGTATTATCGTGGCAGGCGCATTCGCCAATGGCATAAATATTCGGGTCAGAAGTGCATAATTGGTTGTCAATGACAACACCACCCCGCGAGCCAATTTCTAAACCACAGTCTCTGGCTAACTCATCGCGGGCTCTAATGCCAGCCGAGACAACCACCATATCGACAGGCAGCGGTGGACCATGATCAAATTTCAAAACTCGCTGTGAATCAAGCTCTCCAATTGAATCGGTGCGCTTTTCCAAATGGACAGTGACACCTAACTTTTCGATCTTCTGCTTCAACATATTTGAAGCGTCTGCATCAAGCTGACGAGGCATCAAGCCAGCTGCCATCTCAATGACATGCGTCTCAAGCCCCAAATCGAATAGCGCTTTGGCTGCCTCAAGCCCGAGCAAGCCACCTCCTAGCACTGCTGCTGATCGAATGCCGGTGCTGTATCGGTAAATCGCTCGAACGTCATCTAGCGTGCGGTAAACGAACACGCCCGTCTCAGATATACCCTCGATTGCAGGTACGTAAGGCCGTGATCCCGTCGCCAAAACGAGGTAATCGTATTTGACAACCGCGCCGCTTACTGTCTCAACACTTCGAGCCGCACGGTCAACCTTGATCACCGGATCGCCTGTAATTAACTGCAACGCATGCGTCCGGTACCAGTCAACTGGCGACAACTCAAGCTCTTCAGCCGATGTGCCATTCATATATTTCGTAAGATTGACACGATCGTAGGCCGGACTGTTCTCCTCTCCAAGGACCACAACCTGAAACGATTTATTTAAATCTCTACTCACAAGCTTCTTGCAAAACGCATGCCCGACCATGCCGTTTCCGACAATGACAATTGTTTCGCGTTTTCGCTCAGTGGAAGAATTCAAAATAACGTTTACTTTTTTAAAACGCCGAAGGCGGATCTAAATCCCAAATCAAGCAGAGAGACTTGTAATCCACTGTCCGTGGACTGGGTTGGCCAAATCTGTTGCAAAAACCTGGAGAGAACGTAGGCAGTGTAGGAAGGGAAGGGGAGGAGGCTTTGGTTTGATGTTAATTAATTTAGTCTAAAGAATCCATGTTGCGTCACACAAATTTAATGGGATTCCAAAGTACCAACAGAGATTTCTAGCCCCAGTAGATTCAACCGTTGCAGATGCAAGACTTTGCCGATTCAGCAAATTCAAAAATAACCCCACGATGCAGGCGGTCTCGCATTTTCACCAGTTAGGTTTAGCCTCACAAGACAATTGATAGACAGCCCTCGCAACTCAAATTCGATCTAAGCCATAAGTCCTTACTAATAATGAGACATCCAAGCTTGCCGTGCAAAGGAAAACCTGAAAACCCAAGGTCCCATTTTCATCGAGCGTAGCCAATCACACACAAAAATCGTTTCGCGCATCCAGCAATCACGATTAACAGAAACCAGGTTGCAGTTCTTAAAATGAGAAACGATCCGCTACATTCCCCAAACTCGAGGCCCCAAATAAACGCTCGTCATTGCAAAACTAAAGATGCTTCGAAAAAAGTAGTGGTCAGCTTTTAGTTAATTCAACCTTGACTGTAATAATGGTTGAATTTTGCTTTTCTCGTCAGCTTCGCATCCTTGCGAATCAGGACAAATGCACGCCGCAAAATTCTTTTCGCCTGAAAAAAAGTGATCTCAACCATCAAGTGAAAAGCCAATCGAGTTACGACCAAAGCGTTTTAGACAGACCGCTCTAGTCTCTTGGTCGACCGCAAATAATGTCAAATTGGATCGAAGTAATTTTTCATGCCAGACGAACACGATTGATCTGAAAACGCTCAGGTATTTAAAGTGTCGTGAGCAAGCTCTCGGTGTCGATTTAACCATTGCCCGAGGATGATGAATGACACCTCAGTCAGCCGAAATTTGTTCAGCAAGTTTGGCTAAATGATCATTTCAAAGCTAAATACAAACTCTAAGCGGGTCTAGTTCTCTGATTTAAGCAGATTTTCAGAAACACAGCGGCAATTAGGTACTGCCTAACTTAACTTGCAAACTACATTGGTCGCTATGGCATTTTTTGGCACAATAAGGGTTCCGACCAACTGACAATAGGTGGATCAGAATGATTCGATTTCGATGTTCTCACTGCGGTAAAAAGCTGAAAGCGGATGAGAATATCATCGGACGAAAAGTCCAATGTGTCCGATGCGATCACGTAGAGCGGGTTCCTGAAAAGGACAATCTTGCGAAACCAAAGCAACCTCGGAAATTAGAATCATCGGCAGACGGTCAGGCCCCAAAACTTCCCGACAGAAAACCGCCTCCACAAGAATTATTTGGACATTCGGCAGTCAAGTCTCCACAGCGTCCTCTCGACGGTCCACAGTTTCAAGTGACGAAAGCGAGGGCAAAATCAAAGATCTTCAAATGGGCTTTGCCGGCGATCGGAATTGTGGCGGGCATTACCTTGATTGCAGTGATCGCTTACACCTGGATTGGTCAGGCCTACGCTGAACCGGAATTTCGAGCAGAATTTGAAGCGATGTCGGAAGTTCAGTTTTATCAAAATGCTTGTGTAAGATTAGAGAAATCACGTCGAGTCATGTCCATCATGGTCAAAGCATTTGAATCGACGTCGCCGAATTCCAGTGGGCTTGCCAATTCATTTACTGAGCTCAACCGAGATGCTCAGGAATACATCAAAAATTCAAAAACGCTGCTAACCGAAGCTGCAAAACTGATGGCAGACGGCAAAGAAATCGCCGCAAAAAGTAGCATGGTAAATACTGCCAAAAAAATGAATCAGCTCGCCGCCAACATTGACGATGAGATTGAATCATTCAACAAGACGATCCACAACCGCTGACGCCCACCGCTTGGCTTAATTTTGTCAACTGTCGACTCGCTCCAACTGCGTCGCTAGGGTGTAAGCGTCAACTTGCCAACACATTGGAGCCATCGCTCAAGCTCCGCCCCACGGGTTGCTTTCAATAATTGAATCAACGTCTTCACCGAGAAAGACGCGATCATGAGCCCGATAATTAGCACCTAACCTCTTACCTTAGCGTTCGAAGAAAAATCTTTGTTCTTTGCTTCATACAGGGGGTGTTCGAGGCCGATCCAACGCTGCAACCAAACGTCCGGTTCTATCCTCCACTAAGAACGTCCACCCATTCTCGAGAATGCCCTAGATTCTTTGCCTGACCTACCGTTGACAATCACACCTTAATCTGGATCATCTATAGATCAATCGTGTCAAGACAGAGCTTCTCTTGCTCCGCGTGCCATGACTGGTTCATTGCCAACAAAACAAAATGTTTTGCCCGAGTGGCGGAATTGGCAGACGCTCAGGATTTAAAATCCTGTGTCCTTACGGACGTGCGGGTTCAAGTCCCGCCTCGGGTACTACGGTTTTTCGCGAGCGAAACGCTCTTCCCTCAACCTGGGCCATGGCGGTAACCCCGGCGCAGTTACAGGCACAAATCCTCTACGCTTCATAACACTTGCCCCGAAATAGTTCGTGCTTGTCGTAGAACACTCTTTGCAGGATCGCGGGGTGATAGCCTGGTCGCAGGACCAGCTGACGCAACTGCTTGTCATCACGAGAAAAGAAGCGGCGAATCTCCTCGGGTGTCATCAAAGGCTGGTTACTGATCGACCATGATTCGCCAGTCGCCGCGTTTTTTGCCGCTTGTTGCTTGAGTTGCGATGAGCATATTGAAACATAGAAGTGCCCCCGAAGCAGTCCTCGGCGATTTACCATCGCTCGCACGTCCTTTCGGAAGGTCTTGTTTCCATCAGGATCAACCCGGGAACCTTCTAAGATTGCCCCTGATCTGGCATCATTCGTGAATTTACGCGGCAGGCAGTATGATGATCAAATGAAACGTCATGTCGCTTTAATTGTCGAAACTTCTAGCGTGTATGGTCGCGACCTACTTTCCGGGGTCGTGCGGTTTATGCGAATGCATGATGACTGGGCGGTTTTCCTCGAGCAACGGGATCTTTGGAAGCAACCTCCTTCGTGGTTGACAGAGTGGTGTGGCGACGGAATCATTTCTCGGGCGACAACTCCCAAACTGCTCGACGCAGTCGCGCGAACCGGTGTTCCGCTTGTTGAGGTGACAGATCGCCGGGGTGATTCAGACCTTCCACAAGTACGATCTGACGATGCGGCCATCGGTCGGATGGGGGCTGAACATCTTCTCGGACGCGGTTTTGAACGATTTGGTTTTTGTGGATTCAAAGGTGAGGCGTGGTCAAAACGTCGAGAGGAAGCGTTCATTCATTTGGTGAATGCCAACTCAAGCACATCATGTTTGCGATTCAATTCGCCATGGCACGGTCCGGCGGCTCGAAACTGGGAAGCAGAGCAGGAATCAATTGCCACTTGGTTACAAGAGTTCGAACCTCCTTTTGCCATCATGGCTTGCAACGACATTCGAGGTCAGCACGTTATTGAAGCCTGCTCAAAATTGGGCTTGGCCGTGCCAGAGCAAGCAGCCGTCGTCGGTGTCGACAACGATGAACTTCTCTGCCGCATGTGCTCGCCGCCATTGTCCAGTATCATCCCAAATGCAGAACTCGTCGGGTTCCGCGCAGCTGAACTACTCAATCAATTAATGATAGGCGACAAAACCGAAACATCGATCCAACAAATTCAGCCCATTGGTGTCTCCACGCGAC
>JAQWLH010000066.1 GCA_029247405.1 Mariniblastus sp. | reverse complement strand
TGGGTTTTCCCGTGATAACTCGCATCGCGGCCGCCGGTCGTTTGCGAGCAAGCTCGCGTGGCGAGTTGCGAGCGGCAACTTCGTCGGTCGTGTAAATGACAATCTTGTCTCGCAAATCGAGTTCAGGAGGCAGTTTGGCATTGCCTCTCAAATTTAAAAATACGACTTCGCCTGTGGTTTCCTGTTTATCGGTGTACCGCTCAAATCCCATCTGGTCTTTGCCGGAAATTTCAAAATCCGATCCCGCAATAAAGCACTCGTCAATCAAGGGCAGGCGGCGTTTCATTGGAAGCATCTGAAAATAGGTTCCATTGTCACCGATCGGCTCCAAGCCAAATTCAGCCACCTTGCCGGCAACCCAGTGGGCAGCTTTGGTGTAGCCGGGTTGGCCCGTACCCCGACCTTCAAAACGCGGTCCAGCAAGAACTCCCAGCCACTCTTTAGACTGGTCAATGTTTATCGCGTTAAAACCAGTCGCCAGGTCCTTCGGCGGTGGAGTCACCGGCGAGTATTGGCCAAAGGTCGAGTCAGCTGAAATTACAGCGAAGGTGGCAATGACCAGGAAAGTTAAAGTGGATTTAGCATTCTGGGCTGGGGAGTTTTTAAACATCAATCTACTTTGCGATGATTTGAGATATTCGGAAATGGATCCAAGTCGTTAAGTTGATGGACCCAGCGTAGTTAGTTAAAACGCTTTTTACCACGGGCCAGCTAGTTTTCCGTGAATAGTTCAACATCTTTTATTCTTGGTAGAGGAGTTTTCCATCGATCCAGTTAAATACAATCGAAAAGCATGGAATAAGATGGCGCTTGCCGGAGACAAGTTTTACCGAGCGATGAAGCCGGAACAGATCGAACAAGCGCGTCAGGGGCATTGGAGGATACGAGTCACGCCAACTAAGGAGGTTCCCCGTGGGTGGATCGGGCCAGTTTCGGGCAAATCCGTTCTCTGCTTGGCTGGAGGAGGCGGGCAACAAGCCCCAATCCTTGCAGCGCTCGGAGCCGAGGTGACCGTGTTTGATTTGAGCGAAGAGCAACTCGCACGGGATTTGGAAATAGCACAAAGGGAAGGTTTTCAAATTTCGACTGCCAGCGGAGATATGCGCGATCTCAGCGTATTCTCAGATGAGACGTTTGACCTGATCGTTAGTCCATGCGCGACTTGTTTTTGTCCAACCGTCGAGGAGGTCTGGCAAGAAAGCTATCGTGTTCTCAAGCCCGGTGGGAATTTGATCGTTGGTTTTATCAACCCCCTCTACTATTTATTTGACGCAAGGAAAATGGATCGAGGAGAATTCGAAGTTCGCCATTCGATTCCATATTGCGATTTCGATTTGTCCGATATGGAACGCGAGGAATTGATCGGCCCCGAGCGTCCACTCGAATTCGGTCATGGTTTAAATGACCTGATTGGCAAACAAATTGAAGCCGGTTTTTCGATCACTGGGTTTTACGAAGATGGATGGGGGGCCAACGATAAACTAAGTTCGTTGATTGATCTGTTTATCGCGACGCGTGCGACAAAGTAACATCCGGTTTGCCGAAAAAATTACAGCAAAGTGGCCAACAATTCGGGCCCTTGAAAATCCGAAATCACGGACTCGTCAGCGCATCGAAAGGCCAGTTAGATTTGCCATGATTGGTGTTAGGCTCTTAAACGTAATTCAGCACTCGCTGAATGTTTTCTTCATTGACCGGTTGGATCACGCCATTTTCAGTAATGATTGCTTCGATTAGTTCTGCGGGTGTGACATCGAATGCGGGGTTGTAAACTTGGACACCGGTGGGGGCGGTTTGGCGACCAAAGCCATGTGTAATTTCAGTTGAACTTCGTTCCTCGATTGGAATCTCGTCGCCCGAGCTCAACGTGACATCGAAGGTGCTGCTTGGAGCTGCAATGAAAAATGGGATCCCATGAGCTCGAGCCAGTACAGCCAGTGAGTAAGTGCCAATTTTGTTGGCGGAGTCGCCGTTAGCCGCAATTCGATCTGCACCTGTAACGACCGCTTGGACGCGTCCTTCTCGCATGACCTGAGCCGCCATGGAATCGCAAATTAAAGTTGCGTTGATTCCTCGTTGCATCAACTCCCAAGCGGTAAGTCTGGCTCCCTGGAGCAGTGGTCGCGTCTCATCGACGTAGACATGGAGGTCATGTCCCTGATCCTGTGCTGTGAAAAATACGCTGAGCGCGGTGCCGTATTCGGCGGTTGCCAAACCGCCTGCATTGCAATGAGTCAGAACACCTTTCACACCTTTGAGTAAGTCCGCACCGTGGGCGCCAATCGAGTGGCACATCTTGCGATCTTCCTCGTGAATGAGCTTGGCTTCGACAAGTAGTTTTTCGCGAATTTCAGCAACCGATAGATCCTCTCGAACCGAATCCATTTTGCGTCGCATTCGATCAAGCGCCCAGAACAGATTGACTGCAGTCGGTCGACTCGTGGCGAGGTAAGCTGTGACTTCATCAAACCGAGCGAAGAATGCCTCAGTCTCGTCATTGACCGTTTGCAACCCTACGACCACACCATAAGCTGCAGCAATCCCGATCGCAGGTGCGCCGCGAACACGAAGCATTTTAATTGCTTCCCAGACGGTTTCGACGTCTCGGCATTCGATTCGAAACATCTCGTTGGGGAGGAGTGTTTGATCAATCATATCAAGGTGACCTTCGGTCCCGCCCTGCCAGATCATCGTTTCAACTTTGTTTGTCATATTGGTAGTAAGAGAGTTTGCTAGGTGAGGTTGATCGTCTTCCAACGAAGCTTTTGATTTGGGTGCGACATCACATGGAGTTGAAGCCATTGGGTCACCACACTACACAAAGTTTGGTTCAGGGGTAACCAGAGCAGAGGCCAGAAATCTCTGAGGTTGGCAAAAGGCTGTTTTGAAGCGTTAATTGGGGTTCAGTCTTGTCGATCTCCCAAGGATGCCAAAACTCGGTGGAATCTTATTTGGCCGTTCCCGCAGCACGAACTGCGGAGCCTCTGACTCGCGTGAGTTTATCGCCAAGTTCGCGTCGCGTTTCTTCGGCGTATTTCATTAACCGCTGCATCACTTCGGGGTGCTGGTCGGCCACGTTTGTAGTTTCGCCAATGTCCGCCTTCAAGTCGTATAACGCAAGCTTGGCTAGATTCTGATCGTAATTCACTGGTTTGCCGTCATCGGTCCCCGTCCGGCCATTGAGGCTGCGATATTTGTGCGGAAAGACGATCTTGAATTGACGATCACGAATGGTTTGTAGTTCGCCACCTTTGTAGTATCCGGCAAAAGCGGTGTGCGGAGACTTCGCATTGTTCTCACCAAACATGAGAGGTCGGATATCTTTGCCATCAATTTTATGAGCAGGAAGTTCAGCCTCGATCAATTTAGCGACGGTTGGGAAAATGTCGATCGTTGAAGCTAACTCATCGCAAGTCGTGTCGGCGGGGATTCTTCCGTTCCACTGCATGATGGTCGAAACACGATAGCCACCTTCAAACATTGTTCCTTTGCCCTCGCGAAGTGGTGCTGCAGATCCGGCCCTACTTCCGTACGACAGCCAGGGGCCGTTGTCGGATGTGAAGATGATTAACGTCTCGTTTTCCAATTTGTTCTTTTTTATTGCTCCGATAATTTGGCCGACTGACCAGTCGACTTCCATCATGACGTCGCCGAACAAACCGGCTTTGCTCTTCCCCTTAAATTTATCAGAGACATAGAGCGGGACGTGTACCATCGAGTGGGGTACATACAGGAGGAAAGGCTTGTCAGCATTGTTGTGGATGAATTCAACTGCCTTGTCAGTGTATTGAGTTGTCAGTTGGGCCTGGTCTTTCCCCGTTACGTTTGCGTCGACAATATCATTGCCATCAAACAGAGGAAGTGGTGGATAGTTCTTTTTCCGCTGGGGCGAGTCAGCCGGTAAATCGACAAACCGAGGATGGAATGGCCACATGTCATTGGAGTAAGGCAGGCCAAAATAATGGTCAAATCCGTTCTGTCTGGGAAGAAACTTTTTCTGTAACCCCAGATGCCATTTTCCAAAGCAAGCAGTCACGTATTGTTTCTGTTGGCAAAGTTCCCCAAGCGTCACTTCGTCAGGATTGATTCCTATTTTGGCGGTTGGCCCCAACGCGCCAGAAATTCCAACTCGACGGTGGTAACAACCGGTTAGCAACGCAGCGCGAGAAGCGGAACATACTGCTGTTGACGTTACAAAGTCGGTAAACTTGCGACCATTTTTTGCCATCTCGTCCAAGTTCGGCGTCTCATAGCCCTTGGCACCGAAAGGGCCGATGTCGGCGTATCCGAGGTCATCCATGAAGATGACGACCACGTTGGGAGGGCGCTCTGCCGACTGAGTGATGGGGTTGGGTGAATCTGGATCACCTGCTTGAGTATATCCACTGATCATCATGGATAAGATAATGACAATCGTCAGTGCCAGTCGTTTCATTTCTAACTCTCATCAAGTGGCCCATTTGTACTCAGAGTCGCGATGACTTTGGGTGACCTAATGATAAGTGTTTTGGTGTTGAAGTCCAGCGAAGCGAGCGGCTCAGGCATGGCGAGTGAAGGTTCGCCAGAGTCCTGGGTTTGTCTGGGTTACTTGCCACCAAACTGGCGATTGAAAATCTCTGGATCAAATGGGTCAACCGGTTTGTAAATCCCACGTTGTGAGTTTAGATCAGGGATCTCACCGATTGTCGTTGGAATTTCGATGAGCGATTCATCCAGTGGCTGAAAGCCGATTGGATCTGGCTTGATGGGGACGATGGGTTGTTCTGGATTCTCGGAAGAGATGTTGTGGGGTAGTGGGTGAACGCCCAAAGCCTGGAGTGGCTGAAGAGAGCCTGGTTGGTTTCGGTTTTGATAAGCCTTGAAGTTTCCCTCGGGGTCATCGCTAAGCATGACCAGCCACAATTTAAGCTGTTCGAAATGTTTCGAACCTTCTGGCAAGATTGGGGTGTCGCCTCCGGCATGCGGTTCAGATGCGGCGGTTAACAGTGGGCTTGAAAATGGATCGCTTCGATCAAGAAACTTTAATGTTTCGTGAAGGTTTCGTTGGCTCATTCGCCGCGTAATTGGTTGGGTTCGCCCAAAGTGTAATAGAGGCATTGTTGCTGATTTTGAATCGTGGCAGTTCGCAGCAGCACAACTGTTGGTCATGATTCGCTCCAGTTTGGTGCGATACGGCCCGAGGGTGCCTTGGGGCATTGAACGTGTCATTTGATCGAGTTCGGCGTTGGTGATGTTCCTTGGTGTCGCGGAAGGTTTCGGTGGGATTTCGGGGCTTAAGACTCGATGGTCCGGCGAGATTGTTTTGTAAATGGTGGGCGATTTGTTTTCGTTCTTGGGCTCGAATATTGGTTCCTCAAAGTCAACTTGTCGCACGCTCGATTCTGGCATGCTGGGAAGCGTAGCCATCTGAGTAGTCATTGGCTCAAGCATTGCTGAACTGGTTTGCTCGGAATCAAAGTTCATCACTGGTAAGGGCGTGAATGTTTCGACTTCGACCTCTCGATTAGCTAGTTCACCCGATCCGAGGGAGTCATCTAGCTCAAGCGGTTTGAGAATCCAGTTTGAGTGGTTGTTTGGCTGGTTCTTCAATTGAGTCGCTTGAGACTCTAGCTGTTGCGGCTGATCTGAACGAAAACCAACGGCAGGGGCGTGCGGCCATTGGATTGGCGATTCTGCAAGCTCATGACGGCGAAGTTGCGAGATTTTTGATATTGCGATGGTAAGCTGCCGATCCAAATACTCGATGTCGGCAGCTGAGAATTTGTCCGACTCAGTCATCAGGCTGATTTGGTTTTCTGCCTGCTCGTAAAGGTTGTGTTTCATGCACCAATAGAAGAGTGCTTTTTGGCCGGCGAAATCGGTTGCTTTTGTTCTCGCACATTTACCCCAGTAGGCGTCTTGCATTGAGTCGCAAATGAAATCGACTCGGTCAGCGGCCAGCATCAACCGGCTTCCCTGGCTCGTCTCGACAACCGCATGCTCAGACGTGCGAGTGATTCGGCCCTCGATAACCTCTCCGTTGTTTAACACAACTAACTGCTGAGCTGTTGGAAGGTTGGGATGGAGGATCTGCGCATTGGAAAAACGGCCTAAAACACATAGGGCGAGAACGGTTAGGGTCGCTGAAAGCGGGGTTGAGTGCATGGCGGACATTAGGAAAACGCGGGTACGCGGTCAAACCCAATGGAGTCAGCAGGTGCAAGTCGAAAGTGCTATCAAAAATTTTATTCGGCTGTTAGTCCGGGTATTCCGCCACCGATTCGAAAATGTTCGATGATGCAAAATGCGGCCACAACAAAGCAGTAGATTGAAAAATACGAGAGTTTACTTGCCTTGACCAGTTTGATCATCCAGGTGCAAGCAAACACCCCGGTAATGAAAGCCGCGACGAATCCAGCGAATAATGGAACTTGCTGGTTTAGGTTGGCAAATGGTTCGTTGGTGCTGATGGCGTCAAAAATATCTTTGCCAATTTTTCCAAAGATTAAAGGCACAACCATCAGGAATGAAAATCTCGCTGCTTTTTCGCGATCTACTCCAAGTAGAACCGATGTCGAAATGGTCGCACCTGATCGGGACACGCCCGGCAAGATAGCAACGGCTTGGGAGATCCCAATCAGAATTGAATCAAGCATGCTGACAGGTTTTTCTGTGGATTTTGCTCGATCGGCCATCAGTAGCAAAACAGCCGTCAGGATTAACATTAAGCCAACCAGTAGTAGTTGCTGATCGAACAAGGCTTCTATCTCTGATTCCCAGAGAACGCCCACAAGCGCTGCGGGGATCATCGAGATGATAATTTTAATGCAAAACCAAAAATGCTCATTGGTTTTGAATTGGATTAACCCTCGAAGGATATCAAAAACCTCTTTTTTAAAAACGACAATGGTGCTCAGCGCGGTGGCAAAATGTAGCACGACTGTCATCAGCATGCTCTGTTGACCCACTGTTTGGTCATTCATCAAGTATTTAGCAATCTCAAGATGACCGCTGCTGCTGACGGGTAGAAATTCAGTCAATCCCTGAACGACACCCAAGACAATTGATTTTAGAATTTCAGTCATGCGTCGGTTGTGACTATCAAAAATGCCGGGAACGGAGGGTGTACTATACGTTTCGGGACGTTGAAATGAGTCGAGTTTTAGTCCAATTGATGGATTTGAGAAAGTCGAGTTCGGTAAACATCAGTTGATCAGCGGTTTTCGGAATTGCAGCATGGTTCTAAAATGAAGATGTTGCATAGGATTATTCCTGCACTCGCAATTTAGATTGTACTTAAAGCTGCAAAGGTAACACGATGATTTCGTCAGCTCCTCGAACCATGTTTGAAAAAATTTGGGATGAGCATGTGGTTCACACTGAGCCAGGTCAAACGACTCTTTATATCGATCTTCATTTGGTCCATGAAGTTACCAGCCCGCAGGCATTTGAGGGGTTACGGCTTGCGGGTCGTCAGCTTCGTCGCCCGGAACTGACTGTGGCTACTCAGGATCATAATGTACCGACAACTGATCGCTCACTCCCGATCGTTGATCCGATATCAAAACAGCAAATTGACACGCTTCGAAAAAATTGTGAGGAGTTTGGTGTCAGGCTATATGATCTTGATAACATCAATCAGGGAATTGTGCATGTGATTGGTCCCGAGCTTGGGTTCACGCAACCGGGGATGACGATTGTTTGCGGTGATTCACATACGTCAACTCACGGGGCGTTTGGAGCACTTGCGTTTGGGATTGGTACCAGCGAAGTCGAACACGTCATGGCGACGCAAACGTTGATCCAGAATAAACCAAAGACCTGTGAACTTCGATTCAATGGACAGCTGGCAAGCGGGGTGACCTCGAAGGATTTGATTTTGTTCTTGATTGGCCAGATTTCGACGTCTGGCGGAACGGGATACGTTCTCGAGTATACCGGTGAGGCGATTCGTAGTTTGGACATGGAATCGCGAATGACTATCTGCAACATGTCGATCGAAGCGGGGGCTCGGGCTGGTTTAATTGCTCCCGATGAAAAGACCTTCGAGTACCTCGAGGGCAAACCGTTTGTGCCGCAGGACCTGGGTACGGCGATCGAGCGATGGAAGAGGCTTCCCACCGACGAAGGGGCAACTTATGACCGGGTTGATGTTTTTGAGGCTGGTGAAATTGCGCCGCAGGTGACTTGGGGGACCAACCCGGGGCAAGTCACGAGTATCGATGCCGAGGTTCCTTCGCCAGGCGATTTTTCAGACCCTACCGAACGCAGGTCATGCGAATTAGCTTTAGAGTACATGGGCCTTCAGGCAGGAACGCCAATCACCGACGTCGCGATTGACCGAGTCTTTATAGGCTCTTGCACCAATTCACGGATACAGGATTTGCGAGCCGCTGCGGCCGTTGTCAAAGATAAAAAGATTAGCGACCGGGTTCATGCGATGGTCGTGCCTGGCAGCGGCGTGATCAAACAGCAAGCCGAAGAAGAGGGGCTTGATAAAATATTTTTGGACGCTGGATTTGAGTGGCGTGAGGCTGGTTGTAGCATGTGTTTGGCAATGAACCCTGACAAGTTGGAGTCGGGGGAAAGATGTGCTTCGACAAGTAACCGCAATTTTGAGGGTCGACAAGGGCGTGGCGGGCGAACTCATTTGGTTTCACCAGCGATGGCTGCGGCCGCCGCGATTGCCGGTCACTTCGTCGACATTCGTGAATGGGACGCGGCAGAATAGCCTGCGTCAAACAGGATTATTAAGCAACTAAACGTATCTCATTGAAGACAAATACAAATGAAATCATTTACACAACATACTGGCACGGTCGCGGCGATGGACCGGTCCAATGTAGATACAGATCAAATCATTCCCAAGCAATTTCTCAAACGAATCGAGCGAACTGGATTCGGGCAGTTTCTGTTTTACGATTGGCGTTTTGACGACCAAGGGAATCCGGTTCCCGGTTTTGAATTAAACTTGCCAAAATTTCAGGGGGCGTCGATCCTCGTTGCACGCAAGAACTTCGGCAATGGATCAAGTCGTGAACATGCGGTTTGGGCCTTGGATGATTTCGGATTCCGTTGTGTGATCGCCGAATCATTTGCCGATATTTTTTATAATAATTGCTCGAAGAATGGCGTCTTACCGGTTCGGCTTGCTGCGGATGAAGTTCAACATATTCATGAGCAAGTTGCTAACGAAGAAAAATACCAATTAACGATCGATCTGGAGTCTCTTGTTGTCAGCGGCGGTGAGGGGTTTTCAGCCAAATTCGAGATTGATGAATTCCGCCGGAATTGTTTTCTTCAGGGCCTTGATCACATTGCTTTAACGCTTCGGCAAATCGACAAGATCGAGGCGTTTGAAAAGGGCAGAGGTTACACACCGGTTGTTTGATAAAGACATCTTAAAGCTGAACGCAACAGCCGGCTTGCTAAACTCAAGATTGCTTAGACAAACAGCTCGCTATGTCATCACTCGACGCTCGATAAATTCAAAGCTAAAGGCGCTAGACCGTCAACGACATCGACTTCTAGTCCTGAAGTTTCAACTTTGGAATAGCGTAAGGGGAGCGATTGAAGTTGCTTTGAAGGAACGTCATTTTGGGGCGTTTCTAGGTTCGAAGGCATTTCATTTTCAGTTGCCTGGAGCTCGACAATGATTCCATGCAGTCCTGGAATTGCACCATCACCGACTTCGAATGTTGAAATAATAAACTGCCCATCATCGTCTGTAATTCCATAACCGAAACTTCCGCCGTCGGCGGGTTGAAGCATGACAGTCGCATCTTTGAGGGGAGAGCCCTCCAGAGTGACTTGGCCTGTCACTGGAAATGTGCGCGGGGTTGGGCTCTTTGAGCAACCAGTTACGACCAACCCCGAAACGATTAAAAAAATGGAACAAAACCGCTGCATTTTTTCTCCATCCCGATTTTCTTCTCTGAAACTTCTGCGATTAACATTTGAGCATTATACGCGTATACAGAAAAAACTCGAATGCTACTTCAGTATGCCGCATTACCGAGTCGTACGTTAACCGGTCGTTGCTACGCTGAAGCATCCCAGGTCAGCTACGCATGGGTTTGTGAGGGGTAAAGCCGAACTTTAGGATTTAATTTGAAACAGTTGGATTCTCGAAATAAATAAGCTCGCGGGTAGATGACCCGCCGAAAAAACATCACAATGTCAGTGAAATGGGGCTGATATCTATCGCCTTCGTTCAGTCCCCAAGAATTAATCGGACAACTTATGTCGAGTGAAATAATGAAGAGATTTTATTTAGGTGTTTTTGCCATTCTTGCAATGCTCTCAAGTTCGGTTTTAGCTCAGGAGGCTGCCGTGCAAACGGTGGTCGAAGGGTTGAACAATCCGTGCGGCGTTGCAGTCCAGCCTGAAACTAATCATGTCTTTGTTGCTGACAGTGGAGCGCTTCGGGTGATTCGCGTCGTGGATGGCAAGGCAGAACCTGTGATCGTTGACTTTCCCAAAGATGTTTATGGCAAAGGTCCGATGTACGATGTCGGTCCAATGGGACTGCTGTTTCTTGACAAAGATACATTGGTCGTTGGGGGCGGGGGAAATCCGGACGGGCAAGAGATGCTGCGTGTTTATAAAATCCCCGCCACTGGAGCGGACCCAATTAAAGCAGAGGCGATGCATGGTGCTCCAAAAATGCTCCCCGCAACCGATGAAATCGTCGGCGAAGGGAACTTTTACTCACTCGCAAAAGGTGAAAAAGGGGTGTACGTCACTTGTAATGGTGACGACAAAAAGGGCTGGGTGGGGTTGGCGACTTTCGAAGCTGACAACAAGCTGAAGGACTTTACTCGAAGTATCGCGACAAAAGAAGCGGTCAATGTTGACGCCCCGGTTGCGATGACGTTTAGCCCCGAAGGTTATCTTGTTGTCGGTCAGATGGGCGAGATCACAGTTGCAGGTGATAGCCTGCTGACGTTTTATGATGAAGATCAAAATAAGCTTGATAACTTCAAATTAGGACTCAACGACATTAGTGGATTGACCTACAGCCCGAAACGCAAAAGGCTCTATGCCACCGACTTTAATTGGCTTGATACCGATAATGGTGGCGTCTACAAGATCATCAAAGCTCAAGACGGTTCAAAGAACGAACAGGATGGCGGTTGCGAAGCCAAGACGATTGCTGTGCTCAAAAAGCCGACCGCTCTTGCTTTCAATTCAAATGGGGACCTCTTTATTGCTCTGGCAGGAAACACCTCCGAGGGATCGGAGGAACCCGATGGCAAGCTAGTCGTGATTAAGGACCTCGACAAAGATCCCAAAGAGAAAAAGTAGCTTGGTCGTGATTGCGACCCCGAGGTAACGCAGGAAATAAAGCGTATTGGTTCGGTTTTTGTGGTCGTAACTGGTTTTTTGTCATCCTGTCCCGATTTGAGCCAGATCCTGGCGGTGACTACATTGAGGCAAGCGGGTTGCCGCCCTTCATTCCGAATAAAATTAATTTGAGATAACAATTGGGCGCACGTCATTTGGTGAAGATCGGTTCGATGGGAGTAGTTGGGCGATATGAGTCGCCGGACTTTGCATTGTATTCACGTGATCATCAGGTTATTTGTCGAACGGCGCGTGGATTAGAGTTCGGTGAAGTGATTTGCTCGCTCAGCCAAGAGGATGAGAACGGCCAGGCAACTGATGGTGAGATTCTTCGTCGAGTTGGATCAGAGGATCAGCTGATTTTGGATCGGCTTCAGCGTCACCGCGACCGCGCATTTGAAGCTTGTCAAAAGTTGATTGAGGAACGGCAATTGACA
>JAQWLH010000065.1 GCA_029247405.1 Mariniblastus sp. | reverse complement strand
ACGATGGCCTTTGATCCGGCATTTTCTGCTTGAGCAACAACTTCGATTCTTTTCGGGTTGCCAGTCGACAGAGAATTGAATTACCCCGCTTACCCACTTCGAGTGCTGCGCCGGTCTTTCGTAGCACGTAGGCGATTTGTTGTGCTTGATGTCGCGGGATTTTCAATACTTCTGACAGTTCCTTCGTATCAAAAACTTTGGGCAAGCGGCGTGGCAACAACTTCTGCAAATCAATCACCGAGCGAAAAAAGCAGGCCTCTTCGAGCTTCAAAATCGTTCGGTCCTTCACCACATAATTGTCTTTTCGCTGGCGGCGACGCCGACCATTACCCGGATACCGGATTTCCTCAATCTGCACCATGGGCGCGATCAAAGTCAGGTTGGGGTGAGGAAAAACTCGGGTGAAATAGATCAACTCGTCAAACAAGTTCAAAATAGTTCCACGTGATGGGCTCCAGCGTCGATCAATTTCTTTGCCGTTTTTCTTGTCAAGTTTGACCAACCGCTTGCGTGCCACAATCGGTTTTACGACATCGACGATATAGCCTTGAGCCAGAAGTTTTGCGACTTTATCGCGAATCGCTGAAAGACTGCTGCGTTGAATCTCAATCAAACGCTTACCATTAACCACATCGATTCGATAATTGCCAAGTTTGACCTCAATCTCCGAGCCGGGGTCACAGAACTCATCTTTAAGTTGTCGGTGAAATGTCGTTTCCATCTAGCGAATTCGCACAAACAAGATTGCCATTTGTTATCTGTTTAACCTCTGCCAAACTGCATGAGGAAAGACCCTAACGTGATTTATCGGACATTGAGTCGGTTTGCCCGAGTCGATTTTTGTTTCGCCCCCATGATTGGCTTGTAAAGTTGACCCACATTTCTCAGCTTTGCTATACTCCAAAACTTAAGCGTACCGAATGCTTATCAATTTCAATGCTTTAAGTGAAACGCGTTTTCTGCCGATAATCTTCGGAAATGCAAGTAATTAAGGCCCAGCAATCAGGAATCTGATCATGTCCACGTCAACCTCGCGCGGAATTCACGAAGAAATCACCCACTGCATCGGCAACACGCCGCTTGTTCGGCTTCGACGAATCACCGAGAGTTGCGTTGCTAACGTGATCGCAAAAGTGGAAAACATGAATCCGCTTTGGAGTGTCAAGGATCGAATTGGACGCGCGATGATTGATGCCGCCGAACGGGATGGCTTGATCAACTCGGAAACGACAATCATCGAACCCACCAGTGGAAACACCGGAATCGCTTTGGCTTACGTGTGCGCTTCGCGTGGCTACAAAATGCAAGTCACGATGCCGGATTCGATGTCAGTCGAACGTCGACGATTGGTCGCAGCGCTCGGTGCTGAGGTTATCTTGACTCCAGGCGCTGAGGGCATGCCAGGTGCCATTCGCAAGGCGACCGAAATTGCAAGTCACAACGAGAATTATTTCATGCCGCAGCAATTTAAAAACCCGGCCAATCCAGAAATTCATCGGCAGACAACAGCCCTTGAAATTTGGCGTGACACCGAAGGCAAAGTCGATATTCTTGTCTCCGGCGTGGGGACCGGTGGAACCATTACCGGGTGCAGCGAAGTCCTAAAAGAAAAAAACCCCAACTTAATATCGATCGCAGTTGAACCAGTCACCAGTCCGGTGATCAGTCAGCGTAAAGCCGGGGAAGACTTAATGCCCGGCAAGCATGGTATCCAAGGAATCGGGGCCGGCTTTATTCCCGACGTTCTCAATGTCGATGTGATTGACGAAGTTGTTACCGTAAACGACGAGGAGTCAATTCAGGCTGCGAGAGACCTGTCGACCATGGAAGGCTTATTCTGCGGAATCAGCTGTGGAGCGGCAACCGCAGCGGCTCTAAAAGTTGCTAAGCGTCCTGAAAACGAAGGAAAAATGATTGTCGTCATTCTCCCAGATCTCGGCGAGCGGTATCTTTCCACCCGACTCTATCCACCGGCATAAGCGTAGATCAAACGCCGCCCGGTTCAACCTATTGGGAACAAGATGAATCAAGTTGGGCGGAGGATAATTTTCAGCCAAGTCATGCCGACGTTGTCGGCACGCTTCCTCATTAAAAACTCGGAATTTGCAACTCGGAATTTGCAAATTCCGTTCCGTTTTCGTAGACAGCGTCAATGAAATCTTATTGGTAGGTTCTGGCTGGACGAAACCCAAGATCGTTATCACGAGTAGTTGGCACGTAAAGAAACCGATTGGCGGACCGAACTTGATCAGGCACGGTTGTGAAAGCACCACCACGGTACGACCGCGAGCTACTATCCAAAACGTTCTCTCCACCTTTATTTTCTGGCCAATCAAATTCAGGCGGGTAATCAATGTACCTGTCGTAGACCCATTCTTCAGCGTTGCCGAGCATGTCAAACAAACCAAAATCGTTTGGCTTTAGGCTTGCAATAGGCCAACTTCGGTTGCCGGCATTGAGCACATGCCAAGCATATTTTGGTAGCAGATCGTTTGCCTGACCGTAATAACGACTGGTCTCGGTTCCTGCGCGACAGGCAAATTCCCATTCTGCTTCGGTGGGCAAGCGATACCCGCTTAACTCCAAAAAGTTTTCTTTCGCCCTCATGCCCTCCGCATAATCACCCTCTTCATTTACCTCAAAGCACCATTGGTCCTCTGGGATTCCCTCTATTTTACTGAGCCAGTTGCAATATCTTGCGGCCTCATACCAACGCATCGCCATCATCGGAGAATCTTCGGTGCGGACATAAGGTGCTTCGGAATCTCGTCCTGCCAGCCATTCAAGCTCAGAACCATCCTCTTTCATCGCCGCCTGAAATACTCGCCACTGGGCGCTCGTCACTTCCTTGTTAGAAATTGCAAAGCGTCTTTTAATCTCTCGCTTGTGCAAAGTTTCATACACGCGACGGCCCTCCTCGGTTTCTGGAGAACCCATCTCGATCACTTGCGTTTCGAGGATCACAAACGTCTGATTTTGGGAGTTAACATACCACTGTTTTTCAGACTTTTCTTCCACCTCCAGTTGTTCTTGGGATTGCTGAATTTCCTGATCAATTTCAGCCAGCTTTCCCCCTCGCCCCCACTGTCGGAGCAACCACTCGGCAGCACCATGCAGGCCCGCATCCCAATCGTTCCGGTAAACTTCTTCCAATGTACGAATCAATGCATCTTTGTCGGCTCGCTCTAAACTAAACTCGCCCAGGCTTAGCACCAACGCTCGCTTGATCGTGACATCTTTTTCCTGATGGTAGCGAGAAATGATTGAGGCTGCATCGACGCCACGTGAGCTGAGCCCGTGAATGATAAAACTACGAACTTGTGGATCAGGACTGCTGCGAAGCAATGGCCAAACCAGCCCGTCCGCCCCCAAACGCAACAACGCAATGGCCGCGTTGGCTTGACGGTATGCGAGTGCTTCTTTCGCAAACTCACTCGAAGCCTGTTGGGCAAGTTCGGATTCCATCAGTGACTTGGCTTGTTCCCCGTGCTCAGCAAACTCGTCAAACAGGGTAACAAATTGCTTGGGTGAGGATTCAAGAATCAAGTCCGCTAACAGGTCCACATTTTCCGCGGCGTATCGTTCTAAAAACCCGATTGCCATATTGATTTCTGCTGGCGTCCGGTTCTGTTGGTCGCCGCGACAAACCTCTCGCAGAGGCAATAAAAGATGGTGGCTTAGGGGCCTCAATGCTTTGACCCAGGGCCCGACTCGCAGCGGGTTCTCCAGCACCAGGGCATCGACGATGCGTCCCCCCTGCGCTTTCCATTTCCCCTCCTGGCTCGCGTCATAAACGGCCAATGCACTGGCCGCCTGCAGCAGACAGGCGGCCTCCCCTGCTTCCGGTACCTCAACGATACGCCAAAGCTCAGGAATTAACTCTTGAGCATGGTCACGCAGTAATTCAACCAGCAAGGCAGCGTCTTCAGGGTCTGCCTGAAGCAATTGTGTTTTTAGATAAGGTAACTGCTCCGGGTCCGACAATAACAACCCAAGACTGGCATTTCGATGGGCCGCCGAGTCATCACTGTACTGGGTGAGCGCGGTTCTCAATCTGGGTTCCGTCCAGATACGAAAATCGTCAAATCCGTTTAAAATCTCTGGGACCTGAGCAAGTTCTGCGTTGACGAGGGCGGCCACGAGACCATCTGCCCGCTGTTGATTCTGGTCTCGAACAACGCTTTGGCGCACACTTAAGGCAGCGACCAAAAGAGCAACGGCGGCTAAAGCAGTGACGACTCCCCGGATTCCATGGACGCGAGCGGCCTTGCTCATCATCACCTTCTGGGCGGCCGTCCAAGTATTCTTGTTGGTGAAAATCCTGATGCTCAGAGTTTCCCACCAGTTTGGTAGGAACCGGTTTTCCGGTTTGGCATTCCACGTAGCCGAGGTATCTACCAATTTAAGGTGAGCGCGGCCCCGCCTCGTTTCTTTTTGCTTACGAGTCAGCCAATCACGTAGCGAGTGGACCAGATAATCGTGCGTCAGTTGATAGTACTTTTGTCCCGTTTGGGTTTGAATTGCCGAATCGCCCTCCTCCCCCCCGCCTTCGGGATCGGTCGGCGTAATGAGCCGAACTTCGCTGTCCAAAATCCGCATTAACTCATCGAAATCCTGGGGGCGACTGCTATATCCAGAAGCTTCCAATAACTCCGTTTGAGACCGCATGTAGCCTTTGATGTCAGCCCCAGTTTCGGGCAACAGGTCTCGCAAGACCGCGCGGGCCGCCTTTTGATGCAGACGGTGCTCGGGAGGTGCGGTAGATGCAGCAAACGTTTCTTCCAAAAACGTGGCTCCGACACCCGACGTTCCACCCACTTTCTTGAGCGTCTCCGGCACCCATTCTTTCCCTTTCATCATTTCGGAAAACAATGCCAAACGAACACAGATCACCTTGCCTTCTTCGGCCAAGCCAGCGACTGATTGTTTAACGAAATCTTTCTGCTCAGCAGAAGTCTCTTTAAAAGTCTCCGGGAGTTTCCCGAAGGCTCGCCCAAAAGCGACAAGGACTCGGCGGGCATGGTGCAAATCAAACAGGTCGACCAGCGCGCTGTTTTGCCCTTCTAATAATCGCACTTCTAAATCCCGGAATAAACGGCTGACCGCTAACCAGAAATCATCGCGAACCATTACGATACACTGAACTCGCGATCCATCGCATTGTCGCAACACCGTCAATAAATCAGTGTTTTGTTCGTCTTTGTTGGCATGTAGCCATTGCTCAAATTGATCCAGAATGATCAGGACTTTTTTCCCTGCAGGGAGACCCCGACCTCGTCGAATTGCCATGAGCGTTTCTTTGAGGCTCAAACCAACATCAAGTGAAGGACAGCGTTTACGTAAGCCATGCAAAAGCCGGGCCTCCGTTTCATCGGGCATCGCTTCGACGTAGACAGAAATCACATCCGCGTTTAAACGAGGCAGTAATCCCGCTTTGACCAGTGATGATTTACCGCAGCCCGATGGGCCATAGAGCAACCCAATCGAGAACGTATCGTCGGCATCAGTTTCTTCAATCCGCGTTTTCCAAAATCGCACACTGTCTGGTAACCCATCACGATCGCGTGGCCCAGGCACCAACTCTAAAAAAAAGTCAGAATCGTGTGAGTCGAATGAACGCAACCCCTTGGGCACCACCCGAATGCCGGAATTCGAATTGAGAGTGTTCGAATTGAGAGTGTTTGATTCCTCATCCACTTTGGTGGAATCCACTTCGGTTACCGCAATGACAGAGTTCACACTCGTACTAATTTCAAGTGATTCAGCCTGTTGCAGGAAATGCCTTAAGTCATCAGCAAGATCCATTGCCGTCATATAACGATCACTCGCTCGCTTAGAGATCGCTTTCATGCAAATGCGTTCAAGTTCCCTGGGAACGCCATCGCTGATTTGCCGCGGGGGACGCGGTTCCATTCTTGTAATTTGCTCAAACAGCTCGATCTGCGAATTGGCTTGAAAGGGGCGGCGCGCGACCAACAACTCATAAAGCACTACGCCAAGGCTATAAATGTCACTGCGGCCATCGACTCGATGCCCTTCACCACGAGCCTGCTCTGGGCTCATATAGACGGGAGTGCCAGCGCGTTTTGGCCCTTTGCCAACATCCTGTTCCTGCAGCGCCAAGCCAAAATCGACGACGTAGGGCTTGCCCTCGGTGTCAATTAAAATGTTACCCGGCTTGATATCCCGGTGAACCAATCCCTGTTTGTGGGCACAATGTAACGCATCAGCGACAGTCGCCACCAACTCGGCTGATTCGGTAGGAGACAATCGTTTGAGTTTTAATAGCTGTGAAAGGTTCGTCCCTTCCACGTACTTTGAAACAATAAAACAAGGGTACTCGGCAGTCTGGCCGACGTCATGAACCGGGACAATGTGCGGATGATCAAGATTGGCAACCGTCCGGGCCTCCGTCAGATACAATTCCGCATCCGCGGGCTCGACAATCAGTTTGGCATGGGGAACCTTGATGGCCACCGAACGACTTAATTGATTGTCAAAGGCGAGGAAGACGAGTCCAAATCCGCCTTTGCCCAATATTTTCTGAATGCGATACCGACCGATGGCCTCAGGGATCACTTCCGCTGCGCCGCTCTCTTCTGAACTGCGGCTGCGGACCGTCGCATCTCGGGTCTCATCGAAAGAGTCGAATTCAGACATACCAGAATTTATCCGTGATGATGATGTTTAAATTTCTTGAGTCAACTGGCTGTCATCGAATGATACGGTTACGAAGCTAATCACTGTCATTTCAGACTGCCCATCAACACGGTCTAGTAAAGCTCAAAACATTCAGTCTGAGCCCCCTTTTAAAACAATCACCCATCTTTGATCATCCAGCCTCCTACCCAAGTCCGTCATTCACTTGCTAACACTGACATCGTCCCTTGAGTTTCTCAATCTTGATCGGATTATACACAACAATTTTTTAAGCACCAACGCGAATTGAACACACTAAACCAACCGCTCAAAAATCATCCGAATCTTTGAACGATGCCTCCCAACAACCTCCGTCAAGTGTTGAGCACTGGAATAATTCAGGAGATAAGCCAATTTCGCAAGTTGTTTTTGATCACTGGGCAAGTCGTGCTTGGAGGTTGTGTTCATCAAACGCAATCTTGCCTCTACACTTCGCAAAAGCTGATAACCACTGGCTAGTTGATCGGCAATTTTTGATTCAAGAAATCCATGTAATTTAAGTTGCTCAATTGCGGCAAGCGTACCGGGGACCAAAATCGACTCGTTTTGGCTTGCTTGTTTAATTTGCAGCATTTGAGTAATGAACTCAACATCAACCGTTCCTCCTTTGCCCCGTTTTAAGTTATGCTCGGTGCTATCTTTCTCGATTGCCCTCCGCATGACCTGCACTTCACTTGCCATCGAGTCCTGCCATGGCGACACGAGAATAGCCTCGCGTACCCGCTGCATCGCTTGAGCACGATTGCGCGAAGAACCAAAAACTGGACGAGCTTTACAAAGCGCCAGACGCTCCCAAGTCTGGCCTTTCCCAGATTCAAAATAGCGAGTGAATTCATCCATCGAGACTGCCAAAGAGCCGCTCTTACCCGTCGGTCTAAGCCGACTGTCAACTTCGTAAAGCCGTCCGTGGCTGGGGGAGTGCCCAACAAACTTTGTGATTTCTGCTGCCAATTCACTAAAGAAAAATTGACATGAAATCCCACGGTTCAATTGGGCTTCAAAACTCTCAACTGTTTCTGCGTTTGAGTCGTAGAGGAAAATCACATCTAAATCACTGTGGTAATTTGGCTCGCGTCCACCAAGTTTCCCCAACCCCAAAATCACAAGCGGAACCTCTTGATGTAACAATCCGGATTGGCAATCGGAACGACCATGCTTTTCAACCAGCTGTTCAAAGCAATGCTGAGCGATCGTGGATAAACATAATTCCGCGATATCAGAAAGTGTTCGGTGCGTCTCTCGAACATCGTCGCGTCCAAGAATGTCGCGGATTCCAACCCGCATATGCTGCGTATTTTTAAAACTGTGAACGATAGGAACCAGATCTTTAGCACCTCGAATCAGTGATTCGAGGTTTGCTGAAAGCCGTTGATAAGAGGGCAAGCCCTCAAGCTGCAATGCATCGATCAATTCGTCAATCATTCCAGGATTGCTACGCAGGATGCCCACGAGATAATCACTTGAAGCACAAAGCCGCACATACAGACTGAGGGTCGGCGGATTAAAACTAAACAACTCCCAAAGCACTCCCTTCGCCCCGAGCGATTCGCTCACCGTCGCCAAAGTCACCAGGGAAGCATCCGGATTCGGCGTCTTGGAAAGCTCCGACAAGAGTGCTGGTGCGACCGAAGCTAAAAAATGCTTGCAGCGTCGCGTTGACAAAAAACGCGTCGGCTCCCTCCCTAAATCCATCAGGTGACGAAAAGCGGCCGAGATCTCTTTAAAGCCATAAGGGCTGAGGACTTCTTCGATCATTTCCGAATCAGGGTCTGGATCCAGAATTAAATCAACCTCCAGGGGCACCTCTGCTTCATCCAACCGATGCTCTTGCCCCCCCGTATTTCGAAGTGACCCAAAAGCCATCCCAAACGCACCATGCAACAGATGATTGAGGATCTTGCGATTACTTTCAGTGGTCTCATTTAACGTTTGGCGGAATTTTTCAAGCGTCGAATTTTTGTCACTTTCATGAAAGCCCATTCGCTTAGCCACTTTGACCAATTCGTTTTCATCTCGGGGGATCGTGTGAATCTGCATGTCAAACATTAACTGGAGTCGATGCTCCAATTTGCGCAGCCACTGATAATTCTGTAACAACACCGTGGATTCAGCTGATGAAAGACATTGAGCTCGCTCAAGCCTTGCAATCGCATCAAGCGTATTCGTTGTCCGCAGGTCGGCAAGCTCGCCAGCATTTAAAAGTTGCATAAATTGAATAATGAACTCAACATCTCGAATCCCTCCGTGCCCCGTTTTGATATTGGTTCGGTCTTGGCCAGCGGCCAGAGCACGTCGTTCAATCCGTCTCTTTAATGCCTTAATGCCGCTGATGTCAGCACGGCTTAGGTTGCGCTGATAGATCCAAGGCGCGAGCTGGTCCAACAATCGCTTGCCCAACTCAAGATCTCCGGCAACTGGCGTTGCCTTGATCAATGCCTGCCGCTCCCATGTCCGACCTTGAAGGTCATAGTACTGCATCATGAATTGAAAATTCGCACAGATCTTTCCGCTGGAGCCATTGGGACGCAACCGCAAGTCAACGCGGTAGGCAGCACCCAAGTCAGTCGCCACACCAATTAACTTGACGATGATCCGACACAGTCTCTCAAAGAACTCCTGGTGGGTCACAGATTGAGCCGAGTTGGTACCGCGACTGATTTTCCCGTTTTCATCGAAAATCATTACCAAATCGATATCGCTCGAATAATTCAGCTCGGTCCCACCCAGCTTGCCCATCGCAATCACCGCAAACTGACAGGGTTTGCCATTTGAATTGATTGGTTCACCCAATTTATTTGACAAAGTGCGTCGAGCCCATTGATAGGCCGCTTCGATGATCGCCCCGGCCACAAATGAGATTTGCTTTGTCACATCTTCAATGCGGCGACCATGAATCAAATCCAGAATTGCAATTCGCAAAACCTGTGTCTGCTTGAAACGCCTCAGCACCTCCATGGTCTGGACCTCCGCTTGCGCATCTGCAACTTGAGCCATGGCATCGGCGACCAGCTGTTCGGCCGACATTAAATCACAAGACGCCCAAACTTCGGGAAAACTGACGATTTCTCGAATGACCCAATCACTTAAGAACTGACTGGCAGAAAAAATTGCCAATAGACCCTCAAACGCATTATCGTCACGGGCTAGAACTTGCTTCGCCACCTGACAGGTATTGGCGACCAATCGCTCAAGGTTATTGATCGCTCGATCAGCGTCACTCAGGGAGGACAGCTTTTCTTCCAGCCGGTTTAAAAGCGAATCAACCGCCGCAGCCTCCATGCCCGATTCAACAATTGCACGCAAGTTGACCAACGCCCGTTTGGGTTCGACAACCCCTTGAGAAGCCAACCATTGGGTCGCGGTTATGTCGTCGTTAAGTTTTTGCAATACAGTCATGGACATATCTTGATTGTAGCCTCAATTGGCGTTCCAATTTTTCGGCCAACGTCCGACGCTGGGATGAATTTTAATTTACAATACCAAGCAGAAAATAAGCACATCAAGAGAGAATCCATGCCCCCTCGAGCCCCAACCTGCTTGGCAATGATCATCCTGAGCTTCCCGGCGTTCATGCTCCACGCTTCGGGGCGTAAGACCACGAACTCATTGCCCCCCAATTCCCAAGCTCAAGAGCCAACTCCGCAAACGTCGATTAAAAACGACCTCGTCACCCCCACCATGACCGATGAACAACCAGCTGCCGGCAAGCGGGTTCGGCAAACAGCAATTGAATACACCGGAACCCGAGTTTATCACTCCCTTTATTTGCCGACCGACTGGACGCCCGATTCGAATTTCCCGGTCATCGTCGAGTATACGGGAAACCAATGGGCGGCATGCAATTCAACCGGGAAAGCAAAGGATGCCAATCTGGGCTACGGGCTGAGTGGTGGCAAAGGTTTTATTTGGGTCGTGATGCCTTACGTGGATACTGATGGGATTAACAATGCGGTCAAATGGTGGGGAGACAGACAGGCCACGATCAACTATTGCAAAACCAACTTACCCCGAATTTGTCGACAATTTGGCGGTGATCCAAATCAGGTGATCGTTTGCGGTTTTTCCCGCGGCGCGATCGGCACCAGCTATATCGGATTGGCTGATGATGAGATCGCAAAACTCTGGAAAGGCATATTTACGCACGACCATTTTGATGGGCACCGAAGTTGGAATTACGCTGAAAGCGATCGGAAATCAGCCCTCAAGCGATTGGCCCGATTACAAGGCAGACCCGTTTGGGTCGGCGGTCAACACGCATCCCCCATCCGAGATGATTTCCTAAAAAACCACCTTTCCCTCGCGAAATTCAAGTTTCTTGATGTACCAACCAACGAAATTTTTGAAATTCCAGACGGTCCCGTAGTGCATCCACACACTGATCTCTGGATGCATCGCGAGAGCAAATATCGCCAACAAGCACGCACTTGGTTGCAGTCAACGATCCAGGGAAAACACGAGCGGTGAGACCACCGCAATCGCTCGGGACCGCATTCTTGGTCATCCGAACCCCAGTTCAATGACGCAACTGCACTCAACAACAATGCCTACCAAGCGGGCAAGGACAGCAACCCCT
>JAQWLH010000063.1 GCA_029247405.1 Mariniblastus sp. | reverse complement strand
GCGATGGCTCGAACCAAGTACCGTGAAGCACTCCTACAAACCAGCGACGATTTAATTAAGGCAAAGATCAAGGCCATGATCAAGGCAACTCGATTAAAAGACTAGCCGCCACGCGGCGGAGGACGAGAATCGCCCAAGCTGAGAACAAAATCGCAGAGCCCAGCAGCTCAACGTTTTGACAAGTGCTCCTCGATCGCGATAACCACCAAGGCGTAACCCGCTATTGCCCAAAACGTAAATTTAAAACGTATTGCTGCCATTGTTTTTTAAACAGGCCAATGTCATCTCGACCAAGGACATCTATCAGAGTCTTATAACCGCCGGGGTCTTGGGCGACGTTTTTCCTGAACTCAAAAAAATAGCGATGGAGCAGGCCTCTTTCCTGCAAGTAATAACAGAGATAACGCGCCTGAGCATAATTAGTGGGATGGCCGTCATAAAATTCACGCGAAGAAGTTCCACATAACTCCTTGAAGCTCGGTAACCGTTCGTCCGCGATCGCAAGTTGTAAGCCTCTCAACCGCCAATTTGTTAGTCCCACGATGTGGCCATCACGACTGGCGCTCTGTTCGTACAATGACGCAAGTCCTTCGTTGAACCAAGACGGACAATTCACGAAATTGCTCTCCATAAATGGGTGCACAATTTCGTGAACTAACGTGCCGCCACCGGTGGAAATATCCATGACCAAAGCACGATTGGCTGGCGAATAATACCCAAAGGGTGTGCTCGGTTTGGATTTAAAAATCTCAAGATTGTGTCGCTGGTAACTTTCAGAATCCTTGAACAGCCAGACATCAATAATGTGATATGGATCTTTTGAAAAATAGTCCTTCTTGATCGAATCAACGGCCCACTTGATCGTTCCAGCAGAAGTTCGCTTCACCTCTGCTAGAGCTCCATCGCCAACGACAACAAACGGCTTTTCCAAAACAACATGAAATCCGTTGTGAGGTAATCGGCCTTTCAATTTACGTATATGCTGTGCGAAATCGGCATCCGTAAAACCGGGTTTTGCATCAGGCACCTTTAGATGCTCCCCCAACAATCGAATTGAAATAAAAGTCGATTGCCTTCGACCATTTTCAGTTGGCTTAGTTTCAAGACAACAGCTTCTCAAAAACGACAACCGATCAACCCTCTCCCCCTCGCCGCCCCGATGGTTTGGATTATGAATGACCACTTCGTCCTTGCCTGAATTAAATCCAATGACTAACACAAATTGTTCAGAAGCATTCTGCAACCGACAAACAACCGTTGGGTTTTGTTTCTTTAAATCTGATAAAATCTCACCCCAGCGTTGTTCTAAGTCCTGCTCTTGATCTAGTTGATGCCATATTGGACCGGTGCTAAACCCAATTTGCCTTGCTGCCGCGACCAATTCAGTTGTCTGACAACCACGTCCCAACACTGGATCAACCTTCGCCACATTAAACACGTCGTCTTGAGCAATCTCAAATCCTCGCGATTGCAGAGCCATTGCAACGCAGGCCTCACCGCCGAAATCGGGCTTTTTGATAATGAACGGTATTTCCGACAAAAAGATATTGCTGTCGACCAAGGCCCCATAGAAAGGGGCCGAAGCACTTGAGGACAACCGCCCAGACTCATCCGGTACTGTTTCGGTCGAATTAGAACGATGAAAACTTAAAAAAACACACATCACGAGACTGGCAAACATCGCGGCCATCACCTTGCTCATTGCACCCTCGCTCTTTCAACGGAGTCGACAGTTCCTCTCCAAACCCGTTAGGCATTGTTCGCCAATTAAGCACGAAGGTCAATGTTGAAAGATTGCTTCCCCTCAGGTGATTTTGACGGAAATCTCGACATAGGCTGGAAAACGATTGTTGATAAAATTTAACTGCCCTGCCAACCCAAGCCACTTGTTGAGAGTCATTTGAATCCCGGCATTGAACTGATCACTTGAACAAAATTTTCGCCGCACCATCAAACGCCCCCGTGCATCGCTTGTGCGAACCGTTCTCGATGACAACAATTGATGACTCAAGTGCTTCGATTGGTGATCCAAATCGGAAAATTCAAACCTGACAAGCGGTCAAACCACGCCGGCAAATCACCCCAATCTTGGTTAGCGACCGACGCTAGGCCAGAGTGGCCCTGCAGCTTCAAGTTCCCTGATATATTTTTAAAACGAGTTCAGTTTTGCCCAACCAGTATGCACAGTCTCATTTTCTCAATGAAGACCTAAGTGAATCGCTCAACGCTGCTTGTGAATCTTTAAACGATCAGATTCACGGCGATATTGATTTGATCTTCGCCTTTGTGTCAGGCCAAACGGCTGAAGAATTTGATCGTTGCATGCCCAGAATTAAGGAAAAAACGCGTGCCCGAGTCGTGCTAGGCTGCAGCTGCGAAACAGCGATTGGTGGCGCCTACGAACTTGAACACGCCGCAGCCATCAGCCTCTGGGCAGCCAAACTTCCGGATGCCGAGATAACACCGATGCACTTGACTTATCAACGATCTGGGGGCGATGCAGCAATCGTTGGTTGGCCTTCCACAACAGATGGAATCTGGGACGACAACAGCTCACTTTTATTGCTCGGCGAACCATTTGGCTTTCCAATTGACGTTTTGCTCGAGCGATTCAATGAGGATCGCCCCGGTGTTCGAATTGCCGGTGGAATGGCAAGTGGTGCACAAGTCCCAGGCGAATCTCGATTGCTCTTAAACGACCAAACTTACGAAGAGGGAGTGGTCGCCATTCGAATTTCCGGCACCCCTATCAGAATGCTCGTTTCGCAGGGATGTCGCCCGATTGGGGAGCCGATGATTATTACAGCTTCCGAAAGAAATATCATTCAATCGCTCGGGGGCAAAAAGGCCCTCAATGTTGTATACGACCTGTTTCAAACGCTCCCCACTTCCGAGCAACAACTTTTCCAAAACGGCTTGCATGTTGGACGGGTCATCAATGAATATCAAGACAAATTCGAATACGGTGACTTCCTGATTCGTAACGTCATCGGAATTGACAAAGAAACGAAATCTATCTCCATCGGCGATTTCGTTCGGCCTGGTCAGACCGTCCAGTTTCATATTCGAGACAGCCAGTCGGCCAGTTTTGAATTTCAGCAAATCCTCTCTCGTACAGTTGCCAAGCGTCCTTTTTCCGCAGGAATATTATTCACCTGTAACGGCCGAGGCACCCATCTCTTTCCAGACCCACACCACGATGCAACGTGTGTTGCTGGGGCCAACAATTCTGCTGACGGTAGCACAGCCGCCAAAGTCCCTTTAGCCGGATTCTTTGCCGCCGGAGAAATTGGTCCCGTTGGAAATCTTAACTTTCTCCACGGCTTTACGGCCAGTCTTGTGGTATTTGATTAGGCAGGAATCCCAAGGACAAATACTCAACTGAATTGGAAAGCCTGAACGACCTGTTGCGATTAGGCGAGATTGCAGCGTTCAAGAATAATTCATCGCTGTGCTGTTGCGAGCGAGTCGAAAAAGGGGGGGGGACCGCTCCCTTCTTACCATTTCGGTACCGTTTATTTTGCAAAGTGTTGTTGTGAAAAACAAATCATCAAAACGACATTTAATAACGGCCTTCAAATTCGGTTTGTCGATCGCAATCCTATGGTATCTATTCCATCTTGCAGCGCAGGACGATGAATTTGAAAACTTTTTTGCTCGTCAAAAACAGTGGGGCTGGATCGGTCTCGGCTTCCTCGGCACCATCGGAGCGCACTTATTCGGATTTTACCGCTGGCGTGTAATGGTGCGTGCTCTCGATATTCCTTTCACCTTGATCGACGCGATTCGAATTGGCTTTATCGGTGTTCTTTTCAATATGGTAACCGTCGGTGTGATTGGTGGAGATGCGTTGCGTGCGTTTTACGTGACACGCCAAGTCAAAGATCGAACCCCCGAAGTGATCTCCTCCGTCGTGGCTGATCGAATCATCGGCTTACTCACGATGTTTAGCGTCGCCTCAACGATGTTCTTATTTCTGGACACGACAAAACTTGCCGAAAGCGACGCCGCCAACCTTAACAAGGTTTTTAGAGTTGTCTTGGTACTCACCAGTTTGGGATATCTTGGCATTCTCGCCATCTTTTTCGCCCCCTGGATCACGCAAACCCGTATTTACCAAACACTCATGAAGCTTCCGAAGTTCGGCGAACTCATCAATAAGCTGACGAGCGTCCTACTGATGTATCGAACTCGCCCCGGAGCCGTTGCATTTTGCTTCCTTTTAAGCCTCGGCGTTAATCTTTGCTTCGCAATTGCGATCTACTCAATCGCGGTTGGCACGACTGACACCCACCCGAGTTTCGCAGATCATTTCGTGATTGAGCCCATTGCGATGGTGTCCAATGCGGCGCCACTACCGGGGGGAATCGGTGGCATGGAATCGGCCATGCAATTGCTGTATGGGGTGTTTGGCTCAACTTCTGGTTTAATTGTCGCTTTCGGTTTCAGATTCTCACTTTTGTTCGTCGCTATCATTGGTGCCGTGTTCTGGTTGATGAACAGAAGTAAAGTTTCGAATCTGATGAATTCGACGGCTCAAGAACCTAAAAAGTAAGCAAACTGCTATTTTGGTTTTAGTTTGACTCCGCCATCATCTGTAGATGGACAACGTGGAAACTGATGACCAAATTTTAACCCCGACGACGATTCAGTCGCGTCGAGCGCTGCGAGGATATTACTGGATCAGTCTCCTCTTTTTGGGAATCGGCATCGCGATGCTGCCGTTGGATAAATGGCTTGGCGAACCTGACAATCTTGAATGGTTGCCCGGTGATCTGAAGCGTTTTGTCAGCCTATCTGAAATGTTTGCACATGGATTCGGGGTGGGTGTCGTCGCCATCGGCGTGTGGCTGCTTGCTGAATCAAAAAGACGCCTGATTCCAAGAATCCTCCTGTGTGCTGTTTGGCCAGCTCTGGGTGAGCATCTACTCAAGCTCTGTTTTGCCAGGCTTCGACCGATTAAGTATCTAGACGAGTCCTCGCAAGCAAACTTCCCAGCCAACATCACCGATACCTTTTTGGGTTGGATGCCACGCGATGAACTTAACACAATCTATGTGTATCAATCATTCCCATCAGCACACGCCGCAACAGCTTGGGGACTTGCGATCGGATTGAGCTGGGCGTTTCCAAAAGGAAGGTGGTTGTTCTTTTTCATCGCAACGCTTGCTTCCATTCAACGTGTGACCTCTTTTGCCCACTGGACCAGCGATGTATTTTTTGGGATCGCCATCGCGTTTTTCATGGCTGGAGCGGTGACACAGAATTGGGGACTCGGAAAGTACTTACAGCGATTTGAAGAATCCGACAAAAAGCCAATCTATCTACAAAAGTAAATCCTGGGATTCCAGTGCTGACCGAAGCTCCCTAGAATTTAACAGAGCCCTTCCCTCGGCATAAAATGGCAACGATTTCACAGGCTGCCGCTTCCAAGGCACTACCAAACGCTGCCGCAACGCAACCACTTTAAACCAAGACGACCCGAGCAATTTAGTTTGCACGTTGTTTCAGTTTTGATAAACTCATGAGCGGCAAGGCGACCTCCAACTTTCAGGAGAAGCGACCGATGCAACGGCCCCCTATTCAACAGCACCAATCTATTATGCTTCGCCCGCCCGGTTTAATGCTTGTTGGCCCGTCCCTTTTGGCAGCCTTCATTCTGATTTTTATTTCAACAGGTGTTGAATTTGTTAAGGCCGAAAAAACCGATCCTCCCAACGCTTCGTCGCAACGTTCGATTGGCCAATATCGCAAAGACGTTAAAGCATTCATGAAACTTTCGAAGCATGATGACCCATCATTGCAACGAAATGCGATCTACAATTTGTGTGCACTCCATTACGAATTAGCCAGTGACTCTAGATTTGAGTCCAGTTCGCAAATCCAAAGTTTTCGAGTGATTGTCGCAAAACGACTCGCTGGTTATGTAAAAGAATTTAAAAAGCAACAAACGACACTGGAACGTCTTGAGAAGAACACAAAACGCCACAGCTCGACAAACAATTCACACCAAAAATCAAATGAAACGGGATCCTTTGGCACTCAGTCCGCTGACTCCCAGAGACCGCTGACAGGTACGGGGGAATTTACTTTAAAATCTGAAACCGACACGCAGTCAGAAACCGATGAGATGTACCAAGCCGCCGCTGATTCCTACCATTCGATGGGACAGGTGAGCGGAGGCCCCAACCAACTTTTTGATTATGCGGGTGGACGATTCGCACCGCCCTGGGATCACGGGCCAGATCTCGTCGCGTTAATTACCAGTACAATTGACCCAGCCTTTTGGCGGCAAAATGGCGGTAACGGTTCTATCCATTATTTCCGCCCTCTTCGTGTTTTAGTTATTGGAGCAACGACACGCGTCCACGACGACACGCTTGGACTCCTCATGAAACTGCGAGCCGCCGGCCAGTAAACCATCCATTGCAAATACGCAAAAACGAACTGAACCCCAAAGACTGCAAGACAAGTCATCTCCACGAGAGGCAGAGTCAGTTCGGGATGCTAACTAGAAATCAGATCCGAGCGAACGAGACTTGACTCTTGGCCGCAGATAGCGACTATCGACTAATCGTTTTCGGATGTTAAGCCTCGCCCACCGGTTCCCCAGATGACCTCGAAACGGCCGCTCGCATCGGCTGCAGCCCGAGCCATTCCACCGGTGTTATATCCCATTGCGATCGTGCCATTGCTGTCCAAAGCGATCACCCCTCCATCACCCTTTTTCAAGCGGTTTTTAAGATTATCATCAACGGCTTGCTGAATCGAAACCTTTTTGTATTTGAGCTGGGCCGAGATGTCATAAGCAACTGCATTACGAATATATTCTTCGCCAGTTCCCGTTGACGAAACTGCACACGTCTCGTTGTCCGCATAAGTTCCTGCCCCCACAATGGGACTGTCGCCAACGCGACCAAACTTCTTGAAAGTCATTCCTCCGGTCGACGTTCCCGCCGCCAGATTGCCATCGGCATCCAAAGCAACGCAGCCAACGGTTCCAATCTTCCACGCGGGATTCCGTGCAATAGGAAAATTAGAAATTGACTCAATCGTCTGTTTTGAATTGGGCACAACCTGACCTGATTCTGAATTCCGCCGCTTATATCGCTCCCATGATTTACGTGCGTGAGAAGTATCAAAGTATGCGGGCTCGACCCAATCAACCTTTTGTTGTTTAGCGAAATCTTCTGCGCCGGGACCTGACAAGAGCACGTGCCGTGTTTCTGTCATCACAAGCCGAGCCAGCTTGATTGGATTCTTGACATGTGAGACCCCCGCGACAGCACCACAACTTTTATCTTTTCCATCCATAATCGAAGCGTCCAGTTCATGGCTTCCAACGGCATTAAAGACAGCACCTTTTCCAGCATTGAATTGAGGATCATCCTCAAGCAGCACAATTACGGCTTGCACTGCATCCAGCGATGTCCCTCCAGCATCGAGAATACCTACCCCGGTTCGAAGTGCTTTCTCCAGCGAGGCTTTGCGACTGGCGATTTGAGCAGCCGTGGCATTTTTTGCACTGCTGCCCGCCCCGCCATGAATCGCGATTGCGTATCGCAAACGCGGGGACACGTCGTTGACGGGGGATTGGCCACTCAATTCCGCTGAAACAA
>JAQWLH010000253.1 GCA_029247405.1 Mariniblastus sp. | reverse complement strand
ACAATCGCTGTCTTTGGCCACCTGAAAGCTTCACTCCCCGCTCACCAACAATCGAATCATAGCCTTCCGGAAGCTCAACAATGAACTCTTCCGCATTGGCACGTTGGGCCGCAGCGACAACCTGCTCCCGAGTCGCCTCACGATTTGCATACGCGATATTCTCAAACACAGTTCCGTCAAAAAGAAACACCTCCTGCTGCACGACGCCAATCATATCGCGATAGGAATCAAGTTGATATTCGCGAAGATCGCGACCATTAAGTAAAATCTTCCCGAGCCGTGGATCATAAAAACGGGCCACAAGATCAGTGATAGTCGTTTTGCCAGCGCCACTCCGCCCCACCAAGGCGACCACGCTTCCACCAGGTACGCTAAGATTGAAATTTCGAATCACATCTTTGGGTGCCTCCTCTTTAGGTTTATCTTCGGGATCGTGACCGGACTGACCCATCGTCTCAGTGGGTGCTTGATCGCCCTGGTAGGCAAAACAAACCCCCTCAAATTCGATCCTGTCGACCACTGGACCAGCCTCAAGAGCATTTTCACGATCCGGCTTATCAATTGGTGTCTCCAATACCTCAAACACGCGCTCCATCGATGCCAATGATCGCTGCAACTCAGTCAAAGACTCCACAATTTGCCAAACGGGATTGAGCAGCAACAGCGTGTAAAACTGAAACGCGGAGATATCCCCGATCGTCGTTCGCTGTTCGATCGGGACATTGTTGGCGATATCACTTAAATACCAATACCCGCCAGCCCAGGTGATGACGACACCAATCAGTGCCATCAAAAACCCCCAAGTACTCCACAGAATGATCTCGCGTTTGGCAGCAAACATCCGCATCCGCGTGATCAAATGGTGCCCGACGGTATATTCTGTCGATTCACGATGCTCACCTCCAAAAGCGCGGACTGCGCGGATCCCCTGAAATGCCTCACCAACACGCCCATCAACCAACCCGACATCTTTTCGGATCGCCCGATAAATGGGGCGAATCCTCCTGATTGCAATCATGCTCAGCAACATGATCGGGGGCACAATCCCGAGTGCAGTCAAAGCGAGTTTCCAGTTAAGTGAAAACAGAATCACCATCGCCAGCAACAAACGCAAAACTGCAACGCCGGGAGAGATGACTGCCATTTGCAGTAATCCCGTGGTTTTATTGATATCGTCGGTCAACCTCGAAATGATTCCGCCAACTTTCATTTCCGAAAGTTTATCTAGCGGCAAGCGAATCAACCGGTCAAACAAGGCACGCCGCAGGGTCAAGATCACCCGCACGTTGAGCAATCTTTGATTCCAGGCTCTCGCCACCCCCAAACAACGCGTCAAGACGACGACTCCAAGAAAGATGCCGCCCACGAGATTTAATTTGACGAATCGGGAAGTCGCTTCAAGATCGGCCAATAATATCTGGTCAATGATGTAGCGGGCGAAAAGCGGTTGGACCAACTCCAGGACCGAAACCGAGACCGCCAGAACCCCCAATACTGCAACCATTCTCCAGTGGGGCCAGAGTTGTTTGATGTACAAACGCAAATAGCCTCGCTGTCTGCGCTTTGCCTCAGGATCTTTCCTCTTTTTACGCCCTTTGGAATTGGCTTCTTGTTCCGATTTGCTGTGACGGTCATTGCCTAGCTGGCCGCTTTTGAGTTTTCCAACGAACTCGCCGAACCGCCCCTTGGAAGTTTTAGGCTGCGGGTCCGTCGACGGGGAAGAAGATTTTTGATTCATCGAAGAAATAACAAATTGGCCAAATGTTGATTGTTATTGCTGGCCAACCAAAGGCAAGTTAAACAGTTCTGGGTGTTAAATTCTCGGCATTCGAAGGGACTGGACATCCGCGAGCAATAATGCATCTGGGCGTGCAAGTTGTCGACCGATGCCGATCGCCCTAACGGAACAGGCGGGAGCGGCAGGTCGAGAGGACCTCGAGGTGAATCGAATTATTGCAGCACACAATCATTCTCCCACTTCAGGCAAAGGTTCAGCCAAGGTCCGCTTGATTTGCTTGATGCTGATTTTCCAAACGCCACGCCCGTGTGTAGCGATTACCATTTCCCGTTTCTTGTTATGAATCGCGATATCGTGCACAAAAGCAATGGGTAATTTGGCCCCCAACACACTCCACGTTTTTGCTGCATCAGTCGACACGTAAACTCCCATATCGGTACCAACGTAAAGCGTACGCGAGTTAAAGGGATCCTCCTTGATGACATTGACCGGTCCGCCCGGAATGTTTGCACTAATGTCTTCCCACGTTTTTCCAAAATCGACTGATCGATAAACATAAACTTGAAAGTCATTGTCGCGTTTACCATTCTGCGTGACGTAAACGGTGCCTTCGTCGAATGCAGATGCAACCACTCGCGAAACCCATTTGTTTTGCGGCAATCCCTTTGTGATTTCTTGCCAGTCTTGGCCGCTATTTCGGGTCACATGCAGCCGACCATCATCAGTCCCAGCGTACAGTACGCCAAATTTCTTGGGGGATTCACTTAACGATGTGATCGTTGCAAACGAAATATTGCCTTGCTGGTCCGGATTATCATGGGATAAATCAGGGCTGATCCTCTCCCAATTATCTCCTCGATTCATGCTTCGAAACACGTATTGCATGCCATGATAAACAACACGTGAGTTATGCGGCGAGAGAATAAACGGAGCGAGCCATTGACCTCGAAGTGGCGGTTCCCCGGAGGCGGCCTTCGGTTTGATATTTTTTGTTTTGTTGGTGTACAAGTTTGACCGCATGATACTGCCGTAAAACATCTCTGAGTACAGCGTGTCCTGATCTTCAGGGTCAACCGCGTGGTAACTTGCTTCGCCCCCCGGGATTCGCTTCCAACCTCTCGGATCATCCCGCTCAGGATTGTGATCCGACGGGCCGCCCCAGCTGTGATTATCTTGAACGGATCCATAAACGTTGTAGGGCTCGAGATTATCCACCGCGACATTGTAAAACTGAACGACCGGGAGGTTTTCAAGATTCTTCCAGGTGCCACCACCGTCATATGAAATATTCACACCACCATCGTTGCCATTGATCACGTAATCGGAATTCTCAGGATGAATCCACATTGCGTGGTGATCAGCGTGCAAGCCACGATCAAACAGCCGTTTATACGTCTTGCCACCATCGGTCGATTTGAGCAGCGAGACTCCCATAATATACGAAGTGTTTTCATCCGACGGATCAACACGAATTTGACTAAAAACCCAACCGTAGGTTGAGAACAAACTTTCCATGGTTCGATTGCTTTGACTGACCTTACTCCAGGTCTCACCAAAATCATCGGAACGAAAAACTTCAGCCCCTTTAATGACGTCTTTCTTTTGACGGCCGTAGGCATCTCGCTCGCCTGGCTTGGCTTTTCGAGCCGGATCATGATTATCAATCAAGGCATACAACACATTCGGCTTGCTCGCGGCCAGTGCCAGCCCAATTCGGCCTGAAGTATTCCGCGGTGGCAACCCCTCGCTGACACGCTTCCAGCTGGTACCGCCATCGGTCGACTTGTAAATCCCTCCCCCGGGTCCGGGCACAGGATCACTCCACGCATGTCGAATTCGATGCCACATGGATGCGTAAAGGTTGTTTGGATTCTCTGGGTCGATTACCAAATCATTCGCGCCTGCCATATCCGATTCATAGAGGACTTTCTTCCAAGTGATCCCGCCATTGGTTGTTTTATAAATACCGCGATCTTCGTTGGCCGTGTATTCATGCCCACCCGCGGCAACGAAAACGATATTTGAATCCGTTGGATGGACGACAATTCGGGCAATGTGTTGCGTATCGGTCAGCCCCATATGAGTCCACGTCTCACCTGCGTCGGTCGACTTGTAAACACCGACTCCCGCCATGCTACTACGAAAAATATTTGATTCGCCACCACCGATCCAAATTGTTTTTGACTCTGATGGATCAACCGCAATTGCACCCCAAGCCGCTGAAGGTGCATCATCAAAAAGTGGCGTCCAACTCGTGCCTTCATTGACTGTCTTCCAAACACCACCCGAGGCAGTGGTCACATAAAAGGTGTAGGCTTGGTCAAGCGGTTTGGCGATGTCAGTCACACGACCGCTCATGTGTGTCGGGCCAATGTGCGTCCACTCAATCTCTTGATAAGGCGATTTCCCTCGCATCTCCAAATGCTGCTTGTGCCAATTCAATCTAGCCACGCCAGAAAACTCAGGTGGTTTGGTATCCACGCCCTCGGCAACAGTTTTCGTTTCAACATTTTGACTTAAACCGGAGGTGCTTGAAGTCAACAAAGATGGCGACGGTTGCGTTTCTGGTCGCAATTCTTCCTGAGCAAAAGAAATCCCGCTTAACAGGAACGACTGAAGTAAAATTACAATTGAGAATTTTAAGCGGTGTTTAAAAGTCATAAAAACGTCCAGCTGTTTCTTGGGATGGTGTGCCACGCGTACTCTCTCATTTTAGATGGATTGCCATAGAGTTCCAATCATCTCAATTCGAAAGCTGCTACTTCGGAAGAATTCACGATTTACCCTGACATTCCCCACACAGAGCAACCTCGACTGTGGTTCCCCCAACACTTCCGCAACTGGATCTGAATCACCCTGGATTGCAACCGCCCACAACGTTGATGAGCCTTGATTTGCCGACAGCCAATATCGATTCTGGCGTTCAGCTGGCCGTCTTCGTGGCAGCCTTAAAAATCACCCATACTTGCCTACCTCGCGGACTCACAAGACGTCCTGCCGCTGCTTAAGTGACTTTAGGCCTCAATGGGATAATTTAAACATTGCCGATGTACGGCAAGCACTGGCCCGAATGAGTTCGCAAGGTTGCTGCAAACAAAACGGCCGCAGGTGAATCTCTCAAAGTCTTCGCTGTCAGTTCCTGTTTGCGAAGAAAGGTACGCCGTGAGAGAACTTAATCGCTCCAGCGAAAAATCGCCAAGGCAATCACAAACGGCACGATACTCCACACAATCATAACGCCAAGTTCAGGTCCCAGCGTTAAAATCGACTTACCGTCCATCATCAAAGCCCGCAAAGCGTCAATCACCGGGGTCAAAGGAAGAACCTTGATGATGGGGTGAATGATTTCGGGGAAACGCTCGTAAGAGAAGAAGATCCCGCTCAAAGTCCACATTGGCAACATCACAAGATTCATCAATCCCGATGCCGTCTCCAACGTCTTCGCTCGGGACGCCACCAACAAGCCGATCGCAGCAAACTCGATTGCACCGACCAAAACCACAAGCAGAATCGAAAGCCAGCTACCGTAGATTTTGACGCCAAAGAGAAGGTAGGAGATGACCAATAAGATGACGATCTGTGGAATCATAAAAATCAGGCGACTAAGCATCATCCC
Source organism: Mariniblastus sp. (assembly GCA_029247405.1). Taxonomy (GTDB): domain Bacteria; phylum Planctomycetota; class Planctomycetia; order Pirellulales; family Pirellulaceae; genus Mariniblastus. The sequence goes on along the minus strand of JAQWLH010000253.1, from coordinate 35,865 downwards.
CATTAAAAAATGTGAGCGTCGCATTGGTGTCGCCATGAAGCGTTTGAGAAGTTTGCGGATTCGCATGTCAACAATTGCAAACCCGACTCCCCAAAGTCCGCCCCCCATCAACCCCATGGCAAGCAAACCAGGTACGAGAAAATCAACGTAGCTGCCCCCCGGTTCTTCGTACTTGATGTCTTTAACCTTCAGGACATCTCGCCGTCCCGCTGCCTCCTGAAGTCGGGCATCAACAATATTTCGGGCCGCAAGACTCCCCGGTCGAGCCGCATCAAACAGGTATTCGACCTGCTCAAGAATTTGTTTATCAGCTGACGACTCAGCCGCTTCAATCATCAAAGTCGTCGTACCAGCCCGCAAGCGATCGCGAGCTTCAATTTCCGAAACAACGTGTGTTTTCAGTCTTGGCTCGGTTGCCAGTTTTTCAACGATTGAATTCGATAAGGAGCTTTCAATGACGTCGACATCAAATGTTTCGACTTTTTGATTTCGAAACGCAACGCCGAGAACAATCACCATCAAAACGGGGAAAAAGTAGACCCAGAATACAGCTTCGGGCCTTCGAATGAATTCGCGAAGCCGGGCAAAGGTAACGGCAAGGATGGGATGTTGTGTTTTCATATGATATTAACGCTCGCCCGATGCCGACTTCAACTTTGACCAGAATACAAAATGTCTATCTACTTGCTCACCGCTCGACTCCATCGGCTCGGAGTGCCGATGGGCGCCAAGCAAGAACCTTACATCAGTCCTCATCACCTTCATCCAAATGGCGGCCAGTCAAACTAACAAATACATCTTCCAAACTGGCGTGTCGCGTGGTCAAACTCGCCAGCGAGATTCCCTTCTTTGCCAACCGACTGATCAATTGGGGCAACACCACGTGGGGCTGGCCGACAGTCAGCCGAATTTCGCTCTCTGAAACATCGACATGATCAACCGTCTCAATGGATTGGACTAAATCAAGATCGAACGAATCGTGGTCATGATCAAGCGCAAATTCGATCACGTGCTCGGCTCCAAGGGATCGAATCAAGTCGCTAGGCGTTCCCTCCGCAATGATTTTCCCAGCGTCAAAAATTGCAACCCGATCGCAAAGGCGTTCAGCTTCTTCCATATAATGCGTCGTCAATAAGACGGTTTTCCCATGCTTTTTGAATGTTTCAATGATGTCCCATAATTCACGCCGACTTGAAGGATCAAGTCCCGTTGTTGGTTCATCCAAGAAAATCAGCTCCGGATCACCTACCAGCGCCGTCGCCACTGCTAATCGCTGTTTCTGACCACCAGAAAGCGTTTTGATCCAGGCATTCTCTTTCTCTTGCAACGACACTCGCTCCATCGCCGTCGTCGCATCAATGCCTGAAGCATAGAAACTCCGAAACAGGTTCAACGTCTCGCCAACACTCAAGCGATCGCTCAACTGGGTCTCTTGAAGCGAAACGCCGATTCGTTCGCGAATGGCCGTCGCATTCTTACTCCAAGACATCTCAAGGACTTCTGCTTCGCCCGATGTCGCCTCCAAAAGCCCTTCAAGAATTTCAATCGTAGTTGTCTTACCGGCACCATTGGGGCCAAGCACTCCGTAGCACTCGCCAACGTTAACTTCGAAATCAATTCCACGCACCGCTTCGACTGGCGGTTTGCCTTTGTAAGTTTTGGTTAGATTAGTACAGCGAATGGCGGATGGCATGGCGCGATGCTTTGAAAGGTTGGTTTGACTGCCACTCGATAGCGACCGACGCCTCTGAGCGTCTTTTGTCGGGGATGACCGGAAAAAATTATAGCACGATTTTCATTTTCCGCCTTCGCCCACCGCAACAATCAATCAACCGCTGCACCCATTTGAGCACTTGCTGCAAACTTTGACGGATATCTTAACTTCTCCATTGATAACCCGCTTGGTAACCCGCTTGGAAAAGCGACTTGATTGCGTCACTGGAGTGATGCTACGCCTCGAACTCAGCCGTCAGCTCTTTTCGAACATAGTCGAGGACCTGTTTTTGAACTTCGTCAATATCGTCACTCTCAATGAAAGCACCAGCCGCCGCTTTGTGACCGCCACCGTCAAATTGTTTCGCAACCTCGTTGGCAGCCGTCTTGCAACGGCTACGAAAACTTAACTTGTATCCCCCATCAATTTGACCAACCGCAATGACCGCGAAAACAGTTCCCTGAATTTGCAAGGCTAGGTTGATCAGATCTTCGGTGTCGGTCGGTTGTGCACCCGTGTCAGCAAAATCATTTGGCAAGATATACGTATGCGCCAAGCGACCCTCTAATTCAGTTTGAACCCGCGCTAAAACGGTCCCCCTCAAACGAACGCGGCCCACCGTTTCTCGCTCATACAAATCGCCATATATTTTGGCTGGATCGGCCCCCCCAACGATCAACTTGGAGGCGATGGTGTAAGTCGTCTCTGAAACCGATGGGAATCGAAACCAACCAGTGTCCGTCGCCAAAGCACAAAACAGTGGCATGGATATTTCCGGAGTCAATTCAACCCCTAAATGCTCGGCAGCCTCAACACACATTCTGCCAACGGCCTCGGCAGTTGTGTTCTTAAAAAGCTCAGCATCAATATCATCTTCGCCAACATGATGATCAAAAATGATCTTCTTATAAGTCGAATTGCGAATCGCCTCTGACATCGGCCCGATCTGCTTCCACGCACTGGTATCGAGAATCATGTGAAGATCGGCATCGGCGAAATCCTCAGCTTTGATATCTTCGTTAATGCACATGACCTTTTTATCAGGATCAATAAAGGCAAGATTCGGTGGGACAGCCTGCCCGCAGACGATACGGACTTTTTTGCCAAGCGACTCTAGAATTCCTGCCATTCCTAAACAACTTCCCAAGGCATCACAATCGGGACGAATGTGGCTGGTCAAAATAATGTTGTTCGCACCATGGATGACTTCACAGAAACGGGGCCAGTCAACATTCATTAGTTATTCTCAAAAGCTCAAGTACTCGGGAAAAGAGCAAGGTTAATCGAAAATCCGGATTCAACAAACTGGAAAATAAGGACATTTGCTGCATTGCCGTTCCTTGCTTGGAACTCCACCAAGATTCGATCCCTAGTTACCACCTAAAGGGCCCATGGACATCATGATGAACGTCCAAGGAAACCCGCTCATGAACAGGTTCGATTCCGCCACAGCCCTCAGATCGCGTCTCGATTGAGCTTTCTCGAAGTTTCGACAGATCTCCGCCAATTGATCCACCACCGCTTTACAACTATCCCGTTCAGCCGGTTTCCATTCAGCCGGTTTCCATTCAGCCGAGGCTAACTGGAAAATTGACGGGCCAGATCGCGCGTCGCATCGACATCTAGTTTTAGTTGGTCAGTCAATTGGTCGACCGATTCGAATTGTTGAATATCTCGAATGCGGCTGACAAAATCGACCTCGATAGCTTCACCGTAAATGGACTCCTCAAACTCCAGAAGATGAGACTCAACTTTGGGTAGCTCCTCTCCAAAAGTTGGGTTGGGGCCAATGTGGATTGCCGACCAATGGGATCGCCCCCGAACATAAGTTCTGCCGGCGTACACACCCATGGCAGGAATTAAAGTGTCAATTGCATCTAGATTTGCCGTGGGAAATCCAATCGTCGTACCCCGCGCTGCGCCATGCGTCACCATCCCGCGAATGCGATAGGGACGCGTCAACATCTCACGGGCTGTATCAACATCGCCTTGACGGATCAGGTTACGAATGCGACTGCTGGAAATGAACTCATCGGTCTCCACGAGAGGTTTGACGATCTCCAACTGGATTGAGCTGCTAGTACAAAGCTCCGCCAGATTTTCAATGTTACCCTCCCGCCCCTTGCCGAAAAAGAAGTTTGGGCCCTCCACCATGGCTTTAGCTCCCAACTGCTGAACAATGATTCGATCGAAGAACTCGCGGTAAGTCAGCTGAAGTAATTCGAGGTCTGTCGGATACGCAAACACTGCATCAACGCCCAATTCCGCCAACAAGTCGGCTTTTCGATTGGTCCACGTTAGCGGTGGAGGCGTTTGTTCCGGGCGCAAGATGCGAACCGGATGCGGGTCAAATGTGAACACAATGGCGGGCCCACTGAGATCAGAGGCGAACCGCTTGAGCTGGTCTACAATGACGGCGTGACCACGATGAACGCCATCAAAGTTTCCAATGGTGATCGCACCTCCCCGCAGTGAATCAGGAAAGTCGTCGATTTGTCGGATTAGCTTCATGAAACTTTAACGATGAGATTGCAGGATAAAAAACAAATCCAAGCCGATGGTGTCAGCCGCAGGGCGGGGATACTACTGAGAAACCGTTCGCGACACCAACTCACAAACAATTTAAATCCGTTTTGGAGTTGGAAATTCAATCGTAAAGCTGGTTCCTCTGCCAACTTCACTCTGAACGTTAATTCGAGCATTATGGGCCTCAATGATCTTCTTTGCGGTCGGAAGACCAAGCCCCGTCCCACCTTCCTTTGATGTGTAAAACTCTTTGAACATATTGATTAAAGCGTTGGATTCCATCCCACAACCGGTGTCAATCAAGTCCAAGGCGACCCCCGTTCGAGTGATTCTCGTGCGGGCGAGCAACTCTCCCCCGTTCGGCATGGACTCCAATGCATTTTTGACCAGATTCACTAACGCGGTCTGCAAGGTTTGAGAATCAAGGTTGATGCCCGGCAAATCAGGATCGAAGTACCGCTCAATCACAACATTCTGTTTTTCAGCCTGAGTCTGGAAAAACTCAAGCACTTGCTCAATCTGAGAATTCAATTTCCCAGGCTTGAGCTCAAGTGTACTCAGCCGAGTAAAACGCAAAAAATCATTTAACAACGATTCAAGTTGTTCACATTGGCGGTTGACGATCTTGATGCGCTTGAGGGCACGCCTAGCCTCGGGATCAGCCGACATTTCAAAATCTTCGAAAAGCAGCTCCATGTTCATGCGAATCGTCGATAACGGGTTCTTGATTTCATGCGCTAGCGAACCCGCCAGACTTGCCAAATCGTGGTATCGCTTACGAAGTTCGTCGATCGGTTCCATATCTTGATAGGTCCATTGGGCCAAATTGGCAAAGACTAATAAACGATGAGGCACACTGTGTAGAACTTGCCAATCAAGTGATCTGTACGCCAAGCGGATTGGCTCAAGGCGCAACAAAAAAATCGCTCGGAAAGCTACCGAGCGATTTTAGTTGATATCTAAGGTTGGAAAAAGGCTTTTGAGCCGAGTTCCCGAGTAAGTATCGGCCAACGATTAACGACGTCCGCGACCGCCACCACCGCCGCCACCGCTACGTCCACGACCACCACCGCCGCCACTGCGACTACGACCGCCACCGCCGCCGCCGCCGCTACGACCACGACCACCGCCGCCGCTGCGTCCGCGATCTCCGCCTCGGTCGCCTCGATCGCCTCGGTCTTCACGTGGAGGACGATCTTCTCCATCGTCACTACTGCCACCACCTGCGTTGTCGGCAGTCGCCAACTCATCTTCGAGTCCAAGTTCCTCAAGTGCTTTACGTCGACTTAGCTTGACTCGGTCGTTGCCATCAACATCAAGGACAAGAACTTTCATCTCATCACCGACGTGACAGATATCTTCGACGTTGTCGATAAAACCACCGGACAGTTCGCTAATGTGGCAAAGTCCATCTCGGCCCGGGAGGATTTCCACGAACGCGCCGAAGTCTTTGACACTGCTGACAGTACCGTCATAGATCTTGCCAACTTGAACCGTCGCGGTGCAGGCTTCAACTTTCTTTAACGCCGCTTCAGCCAAGGCTCCATTGGTCCCGGCCACGGTCACGCGACCGTCTTCACTCACCTCGATCACCGTCTGTGTGGTTTCTTGAATGGAGCGAATGTTTTTCCCGCCAGGTCCGATCAGCATCCCGATTTTCTCAGGATCAATTTGAGTGACAAGCAAGCGTGGAGCGTGCTCCGACAAATCTTCCAACGGACGCGGAATGGCTTGAAGCATGGTCCGGAGAATTTCGATCCGAGCTTCGCGAGATTGAGCCAATGCTTCTTTGAGAAGCTCACAACTGATTCCACGAATCTTAAGATCCAACTGAATTCCGGTAATACCGTTTTGAGTTCCAGCGACTTTAAAATCCATATCACCGAAGTGATCTTCGCTTCCGAGAATGTCAGTCAACAAGGCATAGTCATCGCCTTCTTTAACCATCCCGACGGAAATACCGGCAACGGGATTCTTGATTCGGACACCAGCGGCCATCAAGCCGAGAGTCGTTCCGCAAACAGTCGCCATTGACGAAGAGCCGTTTGATTCAAGGATGTCAGAGACAATTCGAATCGTGTAGGGAAAATCATCTTGATCAGGCAGAACAGGCTTGATACTTCGCTCAGCCAACGCACCGTGGCCAATTTCTCGACGGCCCGGGCCGCGAATCGGTCGGCACTCGCCAACGCTGAAGCTGGGAAAGTTGTAATCGAGCATAAACTTCTTGGAGTACTCATCTAGCAACCCATCGACTCGTTGCTCATCGCGCCCCGTTCCCAGCGTCACAGTGATCAAGGCTTGAGTTTCGCCTCGCTGGAATATCGCTGAACCGTGAACGCGAGGAATCACGTTGGTTTGACATTCGATTGCTCGAAGTGTTTTGCCATCTCGACCATCAGAACGGGTACCGGCCAAAATTGAATCGCGAATGACTCTCTCTTCCAGATCGTGAATCGCAGTTTTCAAAGCCCCCATATCCAATGCATCGTCGGCATCAGCGTCCGGAATCATCTCTGCTTTGATTTTGTCTTTCAATTCATTTTTGGCAGCGCCACGATCATGCTTGCCGCCGATCAAAATTGCAGACTTGTAGTCGTCATAGTATTTCGAGATAAGCTGATCAAGAATGCCGTCATCTTCAGGAGAAGAAAAAGGCGTTTTCTCAACGTTGGCTTTTTCATACAACTCACGCATCAAGCTGATGACTTGGCGACAAACCACGTGACCAAACTCAAGTGCTTCTAGCATTTCATCTTCAGGGACTTCCCGAGCGAATCCTTCGATCATGGTGATCGCGTCATCCGTTGCCGAGATGATCAAATCCATATCACTTTCTTCAAGCTGATCATGCGTTGGGAACGCAACGAACTCTCCGTCAATTCGAGAGACACGGGTAGAAGCGACTGGGTCTAAAAAGGGCATCGGAGAAATGAAGCATGCGGTCGCCGCTCCATTCATGGCCAACACATCACCGTCAGTCTGCTTGTCGCTTGATAACACAAAGTTTTGGCATTGGACTTCGTCTTTGAAACCCTCAGCAAACATCGGGCGAATGGGACGGTCTACCAAACGAGCAGTCAATGTCTCTTTGGTGGTCGGACGCCCCTCACGCTTGATGAATCCACCAGGAAACTTACCAGCCGCACAGGTCCGCTCACGATAATCACACATCAATGGGAAAAAGTCGATTCCCGGTCGCGGCGAGCCGGTCGCAGCGGTTGAGAGGACAACGGTGTCGTTATATTGAACTAAAACGCAAGCAGCAGCTTGCTTGGCTAAATAACCCGTCTCAAAGGAAAGGACGCCATCACCAATTTTCTTTTCTACTTTTACTTTCACAATTCAATCCTACAAAAATACATCTCTTAGTTGATTCAAATAGACAATCGCCAGAGAACGCCAAACAAATTAGCGCAATAGAACTCTCACGGCAGCTTTAGAAAGCGCCGTTGAGGCAACAGAACGGACATCACGCAATCCCTTTGCGATCAAACTGCCCAAGCACCCATGCACGGTGCGGAAGATCAAAAAAAAACGCGACACATCAAGGTGCCGCGTGAATACTTACTTACGAATGTTAAGTCGCTCGAGAAGATCGAGATACTTGTCCGCATCATTATTACGAACATAATCCAACAAGCGGCGACGTCGAGAAACCATGCCTAACAAACCGCGTCGTGTCGAATAATCTTTCTTGTTCGACCGCATGTGCTCTGTGAGATGGTTGATTCGCGTCGTCAAAATGGCGATTTGAACCTCGGGAGATCCAGTGTCACCATCTTTGGCTTGGAACTCACTTACCAACTCAGCTTTATTCTCTTTCGTAATGGTCATAACCGATTGATCCTGTTACCGCGGCAATTTGGGAACTCTGCCGCCTCGCGTCGATCCAACTCCTACAATTACCTACAAACGACAAATGGCTCGTCAATACGAACCGGTACACAAAGCTTTACTCGCTTTATTATCAGTCCGGAAAGTGTACTGATTGACCGAGTATTTGCAATAAGAGAATCGTCCGAACTTCGCTCGAATTACGGATATATATTCTAAACCGTCCTCAATTACCCAGCCGGTAGCGGTCTCAACAAATCCGGGCCGTGCCAAAAGAATCATTTCCGAACAAAAAGAACGGTTATTTTGGCGATTTGGGTCCCGGTTTACCCGAAAGAGGGAGTTGAAAGTGAAAATTAACGCAATTCACCCGCAGATCTCATAAAAATTTGCAGGATTCTTGATTTCGGTTTGTTTTCAAATTCCCTAAGTCGATAACATGTTCCTTGGGCACCAACCCACGACGTAGTGATAATATTCCACGCCCAAACTCAAACGAAACATTAGGAGAAAGAAATGCGATTTCTTTTAGCATTGATGGCGATGACTTTGTTCGCCATTTCAACTGGTTGTGACAAACCAGAAGAAACAAAAGCAGCCAGCGGCGATGCAGCAGCAACCGCTGCCCCCGTGACCCCTGAAGTCCCAGCGGCACCCGCTGGAGAAACCCAAACGGTTTCTCTGAAACTTCCAGGCATGACTTGAGGCGGATGTGTAGGTGCCGTGAGCACTGCATTGAAAGGCCTCGGAGCAAGCGATGTCAATTGCGACTTGGCCGATAGTTCTTGCAACTTCAAAGTTCCCGCTGATTTAGACATTGAAGCTAAATTGACGGAGATTGCCTCGGCGAAAAACAAGCTCAAGGGTTGGTCAAAAGTGGAATAGACCCCTCAGGATTTGATTTTCAAAGCTCGTCAACATGTTGGCGAGCTTTTTTTATGCGCCGTGGTGCTTCTGGGGACTATTGAAAGTGGCTAAGATCGCATGCCATCGAACTTTGGGGAGAGTCTGCAACACAACAAAGTCGAAATTGTTGCGTTTACGCAACGCCCTAAATTGAGCTTAACAAAAAATCTTAATTTGCTGTGGAGAAAACTAACTAGCCAGTTGTTTGGCACGCTTAATGCATCAACTCCAACCATCCAGCTTACTAACTCGAGACTCTGAACATGCTCAAGACTTTTATTCAAAACGAAGACGGCCCAACCACTGTTGAGTATGCAATCCTCCTCGCTTTTATCGGATCACTACTTCTAGCGACGATCCTTTCGGTAGGTGGCGCCACGGGAACGACATTCGGAGCCAACGCAAACGCAATCCAAAACGCCCTTGGTCATTAGGCCTCCCCTAAATCAAAAAGCCTTCCGACGGCTGAAGAACTAACTCTCTTGATGATGAGCAAGAGAGTTTTTTCTTGCGCGCTACAAGGCCCCTTCAAGACGCTACCTCGGTCGTTTCGGCTAGATTCTCGGTCGTGCCGAGCAAACCGAACCTACTCCACACATAACTGCATAAATTTGGGACAACTTGAATTTCGCCAGCATTGCACGTGCTCCCTTGGTTGAACGGCAGTAACAATTTGCCAAATCAGGGGAGTTTGAACAAACTCCTCGTTCCCACCCCCTTCAATGTGCAGCCAAGCCTGCAAGCGATCTCCATAAAAAAATCCCCGCCGGTCTTTAATCGGCAGGGACTTTGAAGTTTCGGCGAGATTGAGTTTCGGTTGACTTTTTGAAGTGTTGACTGGGACAACATTCAAATTGCCTTGCAGTTGTAAAGCTACTCGGCTTGATGATTCTCCAAGCGGTCAGTTGAAACTCAAGTTATCACAGTTCGAAGATTGACGGGTCTTGCCTTGCCTTCGATTGATCTTTGACACTCGATCAAGCTGAGAAAACGGCCCTCAGACTTGATCCGATGTTCGCAAAAGTGCATTGTTGTGATGAGTTACAAAACCCCTTCGTCTCAGCACCCTCCCAGTGCCCCAACTGATTAATCTCAGGCAGTACACAGGTGGGTGAGTGGCAAGACTCAGGCCACTTTGAAACTCAAGTCACTTATGCGCTTTTGGACTCTGGCATCGAAAACAATTGAGGATTAATTCCCTGGCTCACGATTTTTTCGTCAATGACAATCTTTGAGCCTTTCGGCTTGTCGGGTAGATCGTACATGATGTCAAGCATGACCTGCTCTAGAATAGAACGAAGGCCTCGTGCACCGGTTCCTTTTTCCATCGCCTTTTTGGCAATTTTCTTTAGCGCCTCGTCGGTAAAGTTAAGTTCGCAATTCTCCATTTGGAAAAGTGACTCGAACTGACGCACGAGTGCGTTTTTAGGTTCTGTCAAAACCTTGATCAGTCCGTCTTCGCCAAGCGGAGCGAGTGCCGTTGTCACTGGTAAACGACCAACCAGTTCCGGGATTAGCCCGAATTCCAGAATGTCGTCACTAGTGACTTGTGGCAGAATTTCGGCGACTTCAGCTTCCTCACGGTAGCCTGCATCAGACCCAAATCCAATCGTGCGTTCTCCAAGACGCTTTCGAATAATGTCGTCAATGCCCACGAACGTTCCACCACAGATAAACAGAATGTCACTGGTGTCAATCTGAATGTACTGTTGCTCTGGGTGTTTGCGTCCACCTTGCGGTGGCACGTTGGCAACGGTGCCTTCCAACATTTTCAGAAGAGCTTGCTGAACGCCTTCGCCTGAAACATCGCGGGTGATCGAGACATTGTTGCTCGTCTTGCCGATCTTATCGATCTCGTCGATGTAGATCACACCCCTTTGGGCTAGTTCTACATCAAAGTCCGCAGCGTGCAGAAGTTTCAACAAAAGGTTTTCAACATCTTCGCCAACATAACCTGCTTCGGTAAGTGTCGTCGCATCGCCGATTGCAAATGGAACATTCAAGATCCTCGCCAATGTGCGAGCCAACAACGTTTTGCCCGAACCCGTTGGCCCGACCAGCATGATGTTGGATTTGTCAATCTCGACGTCATTTCCTTCCCAGCCAAGCGACAGACGCTTGTAGTGATTATGGACAGCAACGCCCAGCACTTTCTTTGCAGACTGCTGGCCGATGACATAGTCATCCATCTTCGCTACGATTTCGCGCGGTGTCAGAATCTTGTTGAATAATTGTTTTGACGGACCACGTCGACGCTGCTCCTGCTCCAGTATGGACTGGCACAGTTCAATGCAATCTCCACAAATGTAGACATCGCCTGGCCCTTCGACCAAGGGTCCAACGTCACGATAGTTTTTTCGACAAAACGAACAATGCGCGTTCTTTTTGGAAGCACCTGTTGTACGGCCACTTCCCGAATCGTTGCCTGCGGGCATGTTTACTCCTAAAGCTTTCTAGTCCAACCGTAGTTGACGTTCGAACATTGCCCGATGACTACACATCATCCGACAACGGTGCTTCCTTGCCCGCGAACTTCGAACCCTTTCTTCTTCAGCAATCCGGCTATCAAATCTTCAGTCGCTGATAGCACCCTGTTGCTTTCAAATCAGTCGTCATCTTCGATCCACCCGAGACAACTGACAGGTTTATTTCTTTTTACTTTGCTCTAACAAGCCGATTAATCGACTTCACCTTGCTTGCCAGACAATTCGTTTGGGATTTGTCTCGGAATTGCCTTTTGGAGTTTGGAATATTCTTCGTCGTCCAACTTTCCCTCTTCACGCATTTTTTGAAAATCAGTGATGAAATTCGTAGGATCCTCAGACTTTCCCAATGCCATATCTCGAAAAAATTTCACGATATAAATGGCAATAAAAAGGCAAGTGACCAAGCCAGCAACGATGACGATCCACCGAACCTCCTGGATCTCCATCACCTCGTTCCAATACTCTTTCAGCGATTCCATCTTAAAAAACAAACTAACCAAATTTGCCAGCCCGGTTGAGGATGCCCCCGCCGAACTTCCAACGTTAGCGATTATATCCATTGAGGCGTGCTAGGTTTAGCTCAATTTCTCAACTCGTCGAGCTTTCACTCTAAAACGCTTAGGAAACTTGCATTCAACTTCCCCCTGGTATGAGTTCATTGATGAGCTTTCTTCGTCTTACCGGAAAGTGATACGGGATAAGGGGCCTGAGGTTCACGAAAATATAATATTTCCGCAATCCCGGTGGGCTCCATCCATCCACCTAAGGATCCAGTCTGCCTCTTTTGTGACATTCTGGGATGAAATAGCCCAAGGACAACTGACGGTGGCGGGTGAAAAACCGTCAATAAGCTTGCTGACCGCCGGCTTCGTTTGACCGTTACAAACGAAACAGATATCGAATCGACTCAATCAGTGTTTCCCAACGGTCTCAGAAGCCGAATTTGAATTTGATAGGACCATTGCGCGCCGATCGCTCTTCCGCGTGATTCCCAACTGTTCAATTGCGGACTTCCATCATGACAAAAACTGATCGCCGACCGACACCCCTCTGGGGCATGGCTCTGCTCATTTTAATTTGCGCCTACGGTCCGCACTTCCATTCCAACCTGCAAGCGCAATCAGGGATCACGAAAAACCAAAACGCTGGTGCACCGACACGCTCTGCTCAAGCTTTTTCTCAGACGAACACTAAACCGGATTCGCCTTTTGGAAGTTCAGCTAAATACAAGACTGTCGCCACGAACCTGCGTCAGTTCGGAGTCCCATTCCAGATCAATGCTGCTGACGATTCATTTATTGAGGTCCAGCTTTACCTCTCCCGTGACCAAGGTAAGACCTGGCGATTTCAAGGCCGACAAGCGACCGATCAGCAGGAGTTCCCGTTTGAAGCTGACGCCGATGGAGAGTACTGGTTTTCGTTAAAGACTCTTAATCGCGACCGGAAACTGGTTCCCGATGGCGATCCGGAAATTGACCTAAGCATCATTGTGGACACCGTCAAACCAACACTTGACTTTCGAATTGAAACCGATGCAGCTGGCCGAATCGTGTGCCGCTGGCGGGCAATGGACAAAAATCTTGCGACCGACACGATGCGAATTTTTTATCAACCCACTGGCAGCCAAGGAGCCTCGAAGGCTTGGACTCAAGTCCCAATACGACTGACCGCAGCCGCGGTCGGGGGCGTCTATGCTGACCAACTTGCTTGGTGGCCTGAGACCACCGAACGGAGACTCAACGTCGCCGTCGAGGTAAAAGATATTGCTGGTAATACAACTCAACTAACGCGTCAAATCCAAGTCACTCAAACTGGCTGGAAACATAAAGCCAAATCAACGGCACAAATCACTGATCGTTCGCCTCAAATTGCCTCGTCTTTGAATAATCGCTTGGCAACTTCCCAAACCAATAACGATCAAACCACTCACAATGCCACTTCCGCTCCTCCGGCGGTAAAGCCCACGCCGAAATCAAAGCAAGTTGGCAGCCTGACGAATGACAATCGTTGGAATTTCGACCAATCAAAATCACGCACCCGACTTCGCGACACATCTGCGATTGTTTCATCGCAGCAAGCCAGCTCAGAAATCGGTCGCGATGGGTCACCGAGTTCGACAGATATTCCTCCTGTCGTTTCTCCAAACCCATCCCAAGTCTGGCAGAGCGATGTTGAAAACTGGATTCCTCAAAATCAAACGAGTGTTTCATCCACCATTGGACCTGATCCCAGAATCGCACCCGACCCATTTCCCAACCAATTGCCGCGCCAATCCGTTACAAAGATTCCCTCCAATTCACCGACGATGGTACGAAGCGGTGACCGAGTCATTGGTCAGTCATCGACGATGGGTGTGACCAACCAATATCGCGGGTTGAGCTCTCAAAATAATCGCAAGATCCCAAAATCAACTTTGCTGCCCGGAGTTGAGGGCATTTTGCCAGATACCGCCGGACAGAACCTGGCAGCCAACAAAATCAACCAACAAGCTGATCAAGCCCAAGACTCTCATCGCCAACCCCGTCAACAGCTTTCACAGATCGAGGCCACTCCCCAAGGCAATTTTTCGCAAACCGGGTTTGGTCAACCAAAAGCCGCAAACAGCTTGATGCCTGACCGCGCGACCAACGCTCCGATCCAAATCATTGGAAGCAAACGCTTCCGCTTGAATTACGGTATCGATTCGATCGATCCGTCAGGGGTGGCCAGAGTCGACCTCTGGTTAACCCGAGATGGTGGAAAGTCATGGCAGACCTGGGGGAGTGACCCCGACAATCAAAGTCCCTTTCCAGTCGAGATTCAAGAAGAAGGGCGGTACGGTTTCCGAATCGTCGTCCATTCCAGAGATGGCCTAACAGGGCAGGGGCCCTCCAGTGGCGATGACGCTGACATGTGGGTCTTAGTCGATACACAATCGCCTTTGACTCGGATTACATCTGTGCCTTATGGGCGGGGTCGTGAGGCGGGAAGGTTGGTAATCAACTATTCGGTGTCAGATAAATTCTTGACGCTTCGACCCATTGCTTTGGCCTACAGTCCAACTCCGCAGGGTCCCTGGAACTCGATTGGTCGAGGGCTTCGCAACGAAGGACGTTTTGTCTGGAAACCAACCTCGGATGTTCCAGATCAAATTTTCCTGAGAATTGAAGCGCTCGACAAAGCCGGCAATGTTGGCGTGCATATGCTAACTCAAGCCATCGATGTTTCAGGGTTGGTCCCCCGCGGTACGATTCATGGAGTCGTTCCCGTTGGAGAGCGTTCGCCACGTGAGCAATAAGCGACTGCAACCTCGCCCAAGCAAAAGCTCCAGGCTGCCGCTCACAACCATTCGATCTGCCACCTTTCAAAGTGACACCGGAAGTTGATCGTTTCCCTTTTAGCTCAAAAGCAGATGCCGCCCCCATTTAATTCACGGGCTCAGGTTTTGCCGCCTCTTTTGGAGCCAGCAACTTCTTACGGATTTCAATGACGAACCCGGGAAAAAACTCTTCGGGGAGTTGACTCAGTTCTCGCGAGTCTCGGGGAATCAATTCGAATTGATGCGTTTTGGCCAACTCATGAATCGCCTTAATCGCATCGGTGCGACCATAGGTCATCCAAACCCTGCCGTTGGGGTTGAGATGGTCTTCGAGTCCTTCAAAAACCGACTTTAACAATCCAAAGTTCTCATCGTAGAGTACGTATTCCTCAATCGTTTCCGGTTTTCCATTGACCCAAGGCGGGTTGGAAATGATTAAGTCAAACTTTTCCTCAGGCTTAACAACAGAATACGCAGTAGGTTCTTCGAGAGGGACTAGTCGTGCATCAAGCCGATCACAAAACTTGAATCGACGCGAATTGTATTTTGTGTTTTCAATCGCAGCCGGATTCACGTCAGTCGCGACGACTCGATCAGCCCCTGCCTTGAGACAGCAAAGAGACAGCAGTCCTGATCCGGTCCCGATTTCCAAAACAGATTTCCCCTGAAGTGAGTCACTAACATCAATCAACTGCCGCAAACTTTCGGTATCCCTCGGATCCCAAAATACAGTCTCCATCACGGCCAGATTTTGATCGAAACCTTCAACTGAATGCCAAGCCTTGACGGGGAAGGCCAACGACTTCTGCGCTATGGGATCTGGCTTGGAGGTGGGAGCCTGCTTTTGATTAACGACGTCCAATAACTCAAGAATCGCCTTCCCAAAAATACCGACAGGTATCGCAATCACAATCGCGACCAGCAGACAAGCAATCGAAAAATGCTTCAAGAATTTAATCTCAATCGACAGAATAAATTTAGCGAACTTGAATAACAGAACCGCATTCTCGTATTGTCCGGCGAGTCGCCAAGCAACAGCCTCTGGTCACCCAAGTAGAATCGGTGGTCAAAACTGGCCGGATTACAACATCTTTGAATTCTCGGTTTGTCCTCCATAGGTTAACCTTACTTAACCGGAAATTCCATCTGTCAATTTTCGGATCCTGCAAGCAAAATGAGTCCTACGGCAAGCCCTGCTTCTGACCACCCGACACCGCGGCCGGGCGCTGCCCCTCACTTACGAAATACCATTTTTCAATCGAGTCTCGCAAACGATTTCACTGAGGCGGATCTCTTACCTAAACTCAAACCAGCGGCCTGCTGAATTCCAGGACTTCAAATGTCACTCGACAACAGGTCGAACCACGCCTCTTCAACCATAAAATTTACGGTAAACTTTTCTCAGCTGAAAAATAAAACTCGAGCCCTAAAGAGTCCGACGGCATTGCGCCAAGCGCGATCGAAACAGAGAAGTTTTGGGGCTTGGCCAGTCAATCAAAACGAATGCGGTCCTTACTGCTGCAGTTCAAGCAACCTATCGAAGAGATTCTTTATGAAATCGTGTGCTCTCATTACCTTTTTGGCTTCGGCAGTCACGCTGATCGGCTCGGGCATCGTGAATGGTCAACAGAATGGGCCAGCCATTCAGGAAAATGAAACGCCGACGTTACGAAACTTTGACCCCACCCCCACTCTCAAGGTCTTTAAAACAGACTTGCATCAGGCCAAGTTTCAAGTCATCGACATACACAGCCACTTTGGCTTTCGCTTCAAGGGGGACCGAACGGAATTAGACCGGTACGTTCGGGCGATGGACAAAAACCGAATTGCCGTCTCAGTCAGCCTTGATGCAAAGCTGGGCAATGAAGAGGAACACCTTCAATTCATTGGCGATGAATACGGAAAACGAATCACCGCTTTTGCGCATATTGACTTTCAGGGCTCCGGAAAAAAAGATGCTCCCGAAACATGGGCGTGCAATCAGCTGGGATTTGTGCGGAACTGCGTTGAGCAACTTCGGGCCGCCAAGCCCAAAGGAATTATGGGAGTCAAGTTTTTTAAATCGTTCGGGCTGCAGTTCAAAAATGCCGATGGATCTCTTATCCAAATTGATGACACTCGCTTCGATCCGATCTGGAAAACGTGCGCGGAACTGCGGCTTCCGGTCATCATTCACACCGCCGACCCCGCCGCGTTTTTCAGGCCCATTGATTCCAAGAATGAGCGATGGGAAGAGCTTAGCCGCCATCCAGAATGGAGCTTTTACGGCGACCCATTCCCCACTCGTGAAGAATTACTTTTGGCGCGAAACCGAGTGATTCGGCGGCATCCTAAAACAACTTTCATCGGAGCTCATGGCGCCAACAACAGCGAAGACCTAACCACCGTTTCCCAATGGCTCGACAAGTACCCCAACCTGATGGTTGAATTTGCGTCGCGAATCAATGAGCTTGGTCGGCAGCCCTACACGGCGCGCAAATTCTTTATCAAGTATCAAGATCGAATCCTATTCGGCACTGACGGACCTTGGCCTGAGTTGAGGCTGAGTTACTATTGGCGATTCTTTGAAACCTATGATGAGTATTTTGAGTACAGCGAAAAATCTCCGCAGCCGCAGGGCATGTGGCGGATCTATGGAATTGGTTTGCCAGAAGATGTCTTAAAAAAGATCTACCACAAAAATGCAATCCGCGTGATCCCGGGTATCCGAGACGCTTTCTTGGCGGCAACGGAACGCAAGTAAGTTTTGAAGTAAGCAATTTTTAGGCTTCGGCCTCACTCGAGGCATTCGCGAATTGTCGCGTTGATTCGGTTTGATGAATTTCACTTCAATCATCGACGCAAGATCGAGGCCCTGATTATTTATCCATGGAAGTTTCACCTAATTGGAATACAACCTCGACGCGGGCAGAAATTGAGATTTCGCCGGCAGCCACACTACTCTCAGAGTCGTTGAAGGCTGCTGAAGAAATATTATTTTGTGAAAAATTCATGTATCCAGAACCACTGTTTTCTGTGATTGCCTGAACCGAAGACAACTTCGCGCCGAGTTCTCCGGCCATTGCGGTAGCCTTTTCACGTGCTGCACGCACCGCCTTTAAACGCGCTTCGTCTTTAAATCGACGTAATTCTGTGGTTCGAAATTGAATTCCACCAACATCATTGACTCCCCTCGCAATGAGCCCGCGATAAATATCCTCAAATGCTTCGAGATCTTTGATCGTGATAGATAGTTGTCGCCTAGCGATATATCCAATCGGTTTGATTTTTTTCTGTTTATCGGGCACAACAATGAGAGGCCTTGGTGCAGCATTGGGAAGCTGCTGTGCAATCTGTCCCTTCCAAGCTGAGTTTTTATTTTCGGAATCGAAAATCGAGCGAATCGAAATCACTTGTGTGCGAATGTACTTGGCTTCGACCTTAGAGTCCTGAAGGAAAGCAGTAACTGCTTTGATTCGTGAGTCATTATCATTGACGGCATCGTCAAGTTTCTCTTCACGCGACTCGATCGAAAATGTCAAAACGGCTTCGTCGGGAGCGGTGCGAATTTCAGCCGATCCTGAAACTTTGATGGTTGGGGGTTGCCCCTCGTCGGCCATAACGAAGCAGGGCAGGGCAGTTGCAAATACAAGCAGGAGTAACAGCGGAATGTGAACCAGGTTAAACAACCGAGTAACTTTCATGGTGATCTCATATTCGAAAATAGACGGGGTCAGGTGATTGTCAGACCTTAATTCTATGCAACTGCCAATCTTGCCACATCCTCGATTTCGCCTGCGGTCTACTGGAAAACAGTTTCTTTTTCTGTTCTGCTGGGAGGATGCAAGGAACCATTCACGTATTTGATTTGCTGGAACAGCAACTGACCGATCCGCCGACCGGCGTCTGTGCCGTATTTGGCAGCGAACGGTTTTTACAGAAACTGGCTCTTGAGTTTCTGATTAAGTCGATCACCGGTGATGATGCGGATTTTGCCGCGTCTCAATACGATTCAGATACCGCCTTGTGGGCCGACGTCCATGATGAGTTGTCGACCCGTTCACTTTTCGGTGGCGACGGACCACGAATTGTTGTGGTGGACCACGCCGATAAATTTGTTAGTGAGAATCGAGAACGAATCGAGGATTACGTCGGCAGTTCTGGACTTCTCGTGTTGCTTGTCGACAGTTGGGCCAGCAATACGCGGCTTTACAAAGCCATTCACAAATCAGGCTTACAAATTCGCTGCGACGCTCCGAGCCTCGGAGGCAAAAACAAGAAGCGAGATGAAAAAAAGACCGCTGACTGGCTGGTTGCTCGTGCCAAAGCTGTCTATGAATTTCAATTGCCAGCCGGTGGAGCGCAGACTTTAATTGATCTAACCGATTGCGAATTTGGCCGAATGGATCAGGAGCTGCAAAAGCTATCGCTGTATGCCAATGACAAAGGCCAGGTTAGCCAAGCGACGATCAAAAAAGTTATTGGCGGTTGGCGAGCCCGAACAATGTGGGAGGTCATTGACTGCACAGCCGACGGCGACGCAGGCCGTGCCTTGGAACTGCTTGGACAACTACTGCGAAGTGGTGAACACCCTCTCGCCTTATTTGGACAATTATCCTGGTCATTTCGGCGATATGGAAAAGCATCCGAAATCGTGATGCGACAGCTACGAAATGGACGCAAACCCGATCTCGCAGGAGCGATCAAAGAAGCCGGTTTTCGAGTCTGGGGCGGCGAAGTCGAGACTGCCCAAGGTCGGATCCGACAGCTAGGACGAGTTCGCGCCGACTTGATTTATGATTGGCTGCTCGAAGCCGACCTTGCGCTCAAGCGTTCTCACTCGAAGGCAGACCGAGGCCGTCTCGTCCTGGAAAAACTAATTGTGCGAATGTCAAAGGAGCTCGGGCAATCAAAGGTCGCCTAAACCGAGCCTGAAGCACCCATCGCAAACTCCTTCATCGGTACCTGACGCTGGACAATCATTTGCCGGCAGAACGCCGCTAACCGCCTGTGATTTGGCTGATTCTTGCAGGAAACAAGAATTCAGGATGCCAGCAACTAATTGCTGGCTCATTGAGCCTTGCCGCGAAGGATTGATTTCTCTAACCTCGCGACGATATGCCCTGAAAATTTCAGGGGCATCTTAGTGCAAGTAAAATATTTGATTCATATTTTATTCTTGCGCGAATCTATCGAAATGTTCGACTTAAACGCTTCGACTCAATGCAAGTGAACTAACGCAGGATAAGAAAATGCCGGAACGGAATCTGGTTTGCCCCAATTTATTCAAAGTCTTCGTGGTTGTAATCTCCATTGGCACCCTACAAACGGGATGTTCAAAGCTCCACAATTTTTCAGCGTTCATCAATAACGACTTTTTGGCAATCGAAGCCCCTGATTCAAGCGCAGAACCTGAATTAACGGATGTTGGGAAAACTCTTCAGCAACCCGAAACGCAAGGCCGGTTCGTCAACGACCCACAGATCGCCTTGGACGAATTGCTGGAACTGCGTGGCGAATTGGTTGAGGATGTTTCGATGGAAGAAGATCCCAGTGACATCATTGACGAGGTAACTTCAGAAGTCATTTTCGTCGCTCAAGAGACAAGCAATCGCGAGTTATCTAATCGAGAGAACGATTTCGTCTCACCCCCGGCGCCCCCGATCAAAGATTCGATTGAATCGGCGACAACCGGTGCAGCGCGAACCCTTGAAGAAAACCTCCCAGCCTCCAATCAGTTTGAAACATCAAGCAATTCCCCCATTTCACAAACCAAAAATTCAAGCCTATCTGGGGCTAAAAGATTGGACGTTATGGCAGCTGCAGCGGTTCGCGAGCCGCTGCGATTGACCCCAACGACTCCATCGCAACTCAGACCGGACAATCCGGCGGCCCCAATTACCGCCGCAACGTCTGCAGCGATCAAGCTTTCGGCAATGCAGCCGCTGAGCCCACAGCCTGAGCAAGAAAACTCACCCGGGAATTGTGGTCATGTCGAGTGTGACTGCATGAAGCCAAAACTTAAGCCAGAACTTCCTTACGCAGAACCAATCGCGTTCCCTCAACCTCAATCGTTGCCCACACCAACGGGCCAGCGTCCTCTGGCACCGATTTTCCACGAAGGCGTGAATCAAATAAATGATCAAGCCAAACTGAGAGCGAATTTACTTCGGACTGAATTAAAACCAATGCGGCCGTCAAATCCGAACATTCCAGCGACTCAATCTCAAACTGCACAAAGCTCAATTCGGCCGAGGCCAAGCCAACAACGAATGAATGCATTTGAACCTATCTCAGCAACACCAGAGAACCCAATCGTTGCAACCCAGGGCGAGCTAACCCAAGCTCCTAGAGGGGAGATCAAAACAGCCCTGGCCGAAGTCAATTCAATCGCAGAAATCCCCAAGACAGAATATCCTGGATTCAAGCCGCAGCTGTTGTGCCAGTCCTGCCAGCTCAACCAATGTGACGGATCCTGTGTTTTACGAGCCAGTCCTACTGCCCCCCAGTTCAATGTCAAACAAACTGGGTTTGTCCAATCCATACCTTCCGAACCGATAGAGTCAGAAAATGTTGTGATCGTCGCGACGATGAACAATGAAACTTTTCCACCGTTTGCAGAGCATCCTGAAATGGACCAGGTCGCTCACGCCTCATTCACTCCGCAACCGACTGAGGTTGCCCCCGCGGCTCTGTTTGACTCAGCGCTCACAGAGTCACAAATACAGCGGACGCACACCAATGGTGTCGCAGCGGACTTGGCAGATGCCAGCGAGAATGAAAAACCTGAGAATCAAAATTTAAATAATCAGGAGTGGGCTGAAGTTGTTAGCCCAGCGATTACGTCAACTCAAGAAGCGAGCGTCAAAGCGCGTTGCTCTGAGTGTGCGGAAAATAATTTTGTCGCCAACTGCAACCACCAATTGGTCAATTCCGATTTTGCTCCACCAACGTCGATTGACGTTCCGGATAACAATCTATCCATGGAAATCCCCAACAAGTTTATTCTCAGCCAATCTTCGCCGGCCAGCCATCAAACCGAGATTGCCACATCCGACTTCGCAGCATGGAAAAACCCTGACAACAACGCAACCTCCGCTTCATGGGTTGCCCCCGTGACAACCAAGGTGACTTCAGGGACCGAGCTTATTGAGGGATCGAATCCCAAGCCACCTGCTTCCCCCGCTCCTGAAACAGCCCCAGCAAATTCAAAAGCGACAGAATCCCCAAGATCTGATTTGGCAGAGACAACAGAGGTTCCTGTGAATAGCGGGGACACGCTGCTACCCTCGGATAAACCAACATTGGTTGCCGAAGTCATCGACAACACCGTGCCATGGGACTTGAAACTTGCAGAAACGATCGCAAACGTTCGCAGCCAAGTTACTGACGAGGTCGACCCACTGACCCGAAATGGTATGGAGGTCAACTTGCGATTACTCGAAGTACTACAGCGCCAATTGCGATCCACCGAAAAAGACCAGACGGAGATGGCAAACCCAGAACGTGATTATTGGCAGCACCAGCTTGACGCGATCTCAATGATGCTGCCTCAAGAATCAGACGCTTCAGAGATGGACCGTCACAATGCCGCTTATCAAACACTTCACCACCTGCGAAAAGCTGTCGAGCGTTTGGAGGCAATCGCTAAACTCAGTGTTGCCAACGGCGCATTTTGTTCCGAGATTTCTGGATTTGGAAAGTTTACGCCATTCTCCAGCAATTCGTTTAAGCCCGGGCAGAGAACTCTGGTTTATTGCGAAGTCGAAAACTACTTGTCCAACGCAAGGGTTGAAAATTTCCAAACGAATTTCCATACAAAACTTCGAGGAAGCTATGTCGTTTATGACGAGCAGGGCAGGGCAGTTCAGCAGGCAGAATACCCGATCGTCGAAGATGTTGTGCGGCAAAGACGTCGTGATTTCTATCTATATTTTCCCATCCAAATTGGCGAACTGCCTCCCGGAAACTATCGACTTGATTTAAGAGTGGAAGACTTGGGCAACAACAAAACTGCTTCGCTGAATCCCGAGATGAAATTTCAAGTTGTAAATTAGGCCGGCGATTCAAACTGAATGATGCGAGCCCGTCACTTAAAAGAGAACGAGGGCATTCATCTAGCGTGACTTTGCGGATTATCCGCTCTTTCATGTTTCAAGCAAACTGCCTGCCAATCCCATGACGATAAGGACGATGGCGCGTGCCGGAATTATGTTACCGGGGCGCGGCGTTGACATCGGCAAATTGACTGGGATTGTTCGCGGGACCTGAGATGGAAATGATATTTCTGATTATCATTTCGTTATTCGTCACGTGCCTTTGCGCCTGGGTACGATTTCAACCCTCCATTCAACTGAGTCCGATTCCTATCGCCGGACTCCTTGTTGTTCTCAGCGGCTCTGTCCTTGGCCATGATTTCTTCAACGCACCTGTCGGCCCCATCCCGATTACTTTGGATCGACTTCTCTTACTAGTGACCTTCGGGGTCTTTGGATATCTGTATTTAACGCAAAAAGAAGATCTCCGACCGCTCAACCGGCTAGACGTTTCGATTCTTGTTTTGCTGGGAATCATTGGGCTGAGCACGGTGACGCACAACTGGCGGATCCTCGATAACATGCCGGCTTCTCGCCTGCTATTTTTCAACTTGATGCCGGTATCGCTTTACTGGGTGATGCGCACAAGCCGACTGCAGGTATCAGATTTAAAGTTCATCGCCTTCACCATGGCTCTGTTCGGCCTTTATCTGGGGCTGACAGCTATCGCTGAAGTCAAAGGCCTGAGCTCCGTCATCGTCCCCAGCTACATCATGCACTCTGAAACAACCGAATTCCTCGGACGTGGACGCGGGCCATTTCTGAACCCTGTGTCAAACGGAATTTTCTTGACAACTTGCTTTTGCTTTACGCTGATGTGGTGGCCTCGCTGCCAAACTGGGGGAAGGGCTCTAATCCTGACCATGGCATTGATCATGGCGATCGGGGTTTATTCGACACTAACGCGAAGCACATGGCTGGGATTGGCCGGAGCTTGCGCTCTGTTTATTTGGCTTCCATCCACACAGAGAGCACGTGGAATGCTGATCATTCTAGCTACCTCGTTAGCTATTCTGCTGCTCCCGATCATTTCGGAAAAAGTATTCTCTTTCAAACGAGACGTAAACGTTACGCAAAATGAAATGGAAAAGTCAGCTCAAATGCGCCCCATGTTTTTCCTCATCGCCAAAAACATGTTCGAGGACCGCCCTCTGATGGGCTGCGGTTTTGGCCAATACGCAAAAGCCAAAAACCCTTATTTGACGGATCCAAATTCGGGAGTGCCACTTTTAATTACTAAAGACTTGATGCAGCACAATGTGTTTCTGACCTATCTGACAGAAACTGGATTGGTAGGGTTATTCGCACTTGTGCTGATGTTAATTTTGATGGCCGGAACAAGCTTGAACATCTGGAACAATGAATCTCTAGATCTTTGGGCACGCCAATTCGGTTTGATCGGCGTCGTCATGCTAGTCTGCTACTTCGTCAATGGATTGTTCCATGATGTTTCGATTATCCCAATGCAACATACCTACATGTTTTTTCTTTTGGGACTGATCAACAACATCAAAAGCAACACGCAGCCGTTTAAAGTTCTCAGCCGGGTTGAAGCCACTGGTCCGGCCTTATTCCATGAGACATTCGCAACCCCAGGTTTACATCTACAGCGGTAATAAAAACCTCCTTTCAATGCACGGGAGCTGGCCTAGATTACACTTGCCCCGAGTCGACTTTGATTCCGCCGGGTTCGCAGATTTGAAAACGTACCCGACTCGATACCTGACTACCACAGGTGCCATTGCTCAAACCAAATGATGTAGAGACCCAACAACAAATTGGTAACTGCATGTGCGACAACACAATCCCAGAGGTTATTCGTCTTGACCATCAACCAGGTCACCATTCCAAACCAAAGGAACGCGGCGATGGATTCGAGCGGATGAGCCGCCACGCCATAGATGCTGGCAGCAAACAATGCCGTGACCGACAGACCTTTAAAGCCGATGTTTTGCCAAGTAGGGTTCTGAATCCAGCGAACCAACCATCCCCTCAAGAACAATTCCTCCACCAATGGGACCACAAGAACCAGTGCCATGAATCGCACCGTCAAAAACAGCCCCAAAACAGAGGTGCTTTGAATCAGGAATGGATTAAATGAGGGGCGATTGAGATCAAAATCGATCCATTGAGGCACCAACTCAATCAACTTCAGTTCCGCCTGTGGATAACAGGCCGCAACCCAGAGAATCACCCCGAAAAAACCAACCACAAAAGAGAGTGGCGAGATCCGAAATGGAAACTGTTGAAGATAAACTTTGCGAAAATAAATCAACAAACCCGTACAAACGGCAATTTGCAAACCGATTTTCAGGATGTAATACCAGGTTTCGGGAGTGATCCCCGGTATCTTAGAATCGCTAAAGCCATCGCCCTCAAAAGATCCCATGATATCGACCGGAAACATGCCGATAATCATGTACAGAACAAAAGGCAGGACAAATGGGACTGCACTGGATGATGGTGACTCAGTTTGGGTCATGAAACACAGGTCATGGCTTGATTGTTAGTCATTGGCTTTTTGAAGGTTATAATCGTTTTCGGCATGGGTGTCATTCATCCATCCGTGCCAGCAACAGAATCAATCGTATCGAGGTGAGACAATGCGTTTTCCTTCACTGCTTTCTTCAATGACCGGCGTTTCAATCACAACCTGGTTGGTTGTGGCACTTCTTTGCCAGTTCTCGTTGGCGACTCCCGTTCCGCAAAATGAGCAACAGTTCGAAAAGATGCGGCGGCAAATGGTTGAGATTGCGGTCAAGGGCGCTGGCGTCAAAGATGAACGAGTCATTCGCTCGATGCTCGCCACACCACGCCACGAGTTCGTACCCAGAAAAATCCGCCGCTCTCAATCATACCTTGATGCTGGTGTTCCGATCGGTGAAAGCCAAACGATCTCTTCGCCTTTCATCGTTGCTTATATGACCCAAGAGCTTGACCCTCAACCGACCGACGTGGTTTTAGAGATTGGCACCGGAAGCGGATATCAGGCGGCAATTCTAAGTCCACTGGTAAAAGAAGTTTACTCGATCGAGATCGTTGAAAGACTTGGCAAGACGGCAGCGAAAGTTCTCAAAAAACTCAAATACAAAAACGTGCTGACCAAAATCGGTGATGGCTACAAAGGTTGGGCGGAACACGCGCCGTTTGACAAAATCATCGTGACTTGCTCTCCAGAAGACATTCCACAACCACTGATCGACCAATTGAAAGAGGGAGGGACGATCATTGTGCCGATGGGAGAACGGCACCAGCAAACATTATATTTGATGGAAAAAAAAGATGGTAAAATGGTGCGTCGCGCACTTCGACCAACTTTGTTCGTTCCGATGACCGGCGCAGCAGAAGTGAAACGCCGGGTCTTGCCGGACCCTGCCAACCCTTCGCTCCTCAATGGCGATTTCGAAGAGGGGCTCGATGAAAATGGTTTCGCCAAGGGCTGGTACTACCAAAGACAACTGACGCTCGAACAAAGCGATCAATCCCCCAGTGGCAAACATTTTGTTCAATTCAAGAACAGCGTGCCCGGACAGTTAGCCCAAGTCATGCAAGGCTTTTCGATCGACGGCCGAGAGGTTTCGGTAGTTAAATTTTCCGTTTCGTTCGCTTGCGAAAATGTTGTGCTTGGCCCCAGACCAAAAGATTTACCAGTGGCGGCAATCTCGTTTTACGATGCCGAACGACAAGAATTAGGGATGCATTTACTTGGACCTTACCGAGGCACAAACTCCTGGTTGACGCAAAGTCGAAATATCCGCGTGCCCCATTCAGCACGCGAGGGCATCGTTCGCATTGGCATGTTCGGCTCCACCGGAACGGCCAAATTTGACAATCTCTCGGTGAAAGCGGTTAAAAAGAATCTTTAAAACCCGCTTGTTTTGACCTTCTGTCGGGCTCACAGATGAGGCCCACCAACAATGCATCGTTCATGACAACCTGCGATTACCGAGAGATCATCTTCATTGAATATGGGATCGCGTGGTAAGCGCCGACTCGGATTTTCAGAGATATTTAACATTGATTTGATGGGCTCAACTGCTGCCTGCCGGCGTTAAACCTCCATCACAACCAAGGTTAATCGAAAAGTCCCGGCGGCCAGAACTGGGATCATCTCACTTGGCCCAGCATGGTAATTAACGCGACACACGGTCAAGCTCGGTCGAAGTGCTTGCATTCTCAAATCGAGGTCTGAGTTTTCTGATACTCAAGGGTAAGAATCTCACTATAAAAAGAGTCCGGCAAACTCGACTCATTCGGCTAAAAACTCCCAAACACCTTGAACTGCCGAGATTGCCTGTTATCTTATTAAGCTGCAGGATTTCCAATTTTATTCGGTAATTTCAAGCAACATCGACCCCTTTTCGCCCAAATTCGGTGATCAGACATCTTGAGATGCTTCGGAGGAGAAGAGATGAGTTTTGGCTTAACTACCAAACGGATCCAATTCTTTGGATTGATAATTCTAAGTATCAGTTTAACTGGTTTGACCGCAGACTTCGCTCAAGCAACCGGCGGGAGCTGGGGCAGTTCGCAGGGTGGATACGCATCCTCGGGCGGATGGTCGTGCACTGGGAGTACTTTGTACAGACGCGCACCTGTTCGGAATTTATTAGGACGCCTGAACTCTAGAGTCTCCAACTTCGTTTGTGGCTCGAGCGGTGGCTACGTCGGCGGTTCAAACGGCGGTTATGTCGGCGGGCGTCTCTGTGGAGGATTATTTGGATATCGCGGCGTATGGGTTTCGCCCGGAGGTTACACGAACGGTAGGTCTCTTTCCTGCTGCACTGGATTTACATTTGACGGCTCGGCTTCCTGCTATCAAGTTCCTGGCAACTACATGATGGAGACAAGCTATCCGGTCGGCGACTACGGCTTTCAACCGGGTTACCCAACCCAAGCAGTGCCCGGGACAATTCCGATGGATACCGCGCCAATCCCCGATGGTGGATCAATTCAATCCATGCTCGAAGGAGGCGGTGCAACAAGCCCGCTGATTGAGAATGGAGAGAAATCTCCGGAGTACTATAAGCAGGGCCAACCAGAAACTGGCCAACCAAAAGCAGAAAGCCCCGGTAATGAACCCAAACCGCTTGGCCCTGAGGAGGACACGACGAGCATTTCTCCAGATGACTCAAAAGCCGTCTTAAATGTTATCGTTCCTCGGCAAGCAAAAATCCTGATCAACGGAACCCCAACGACAACGCCGGGCAAGTTTCGCAGTTATGTTTCGAGCAAGTTGACCAAGGACCAAGATTACGAATACGAAGTCAAAGCCATTTTGGTCGAGGACGGTAAACAAAAAGTCCGCACTGAATTAGTTTCGATCCGATCCGGAATCAACAAAACCGTCAAATTTGATTTTAGCGAGCCCGTTACTTCTTTGGCGATTCGGGTGCCCACGGATGCCAAAGTTAGCATCTGCGGACAAGAGATGAAGCAAACTGGTTCATTACGGAACTTC
Source organism: Mariniblastus sp. (assembly GCA_029247405.1). Lineage (GTDB taxonomy): Bacteria > Planctomycetota > Planctomycetia > Pirellulales > Pirellulaceae > Mariniblastus. The sequence continues at coordinate 7,562 of JAQWLH010000253.1, read as the reverse complement.
ACGACCAATCGCCTTAAGTCCGGCAAGGTCTGGAAAGACTACCAAGTCAGGGTTGAATATTCGGTTAATGGCAAAAAGCAAGTCGAAGAAAAAACGCTCGATCTAAGAGCCGGTCAATCTTACGAACTGTCCATCGGAGCTGCCTCTTCACCAGAATTGATTGCGTCACGTTAATTCGATTAAAGCGTCGGAATCCCCAACTAATTTGGCCCGTTGTCTCGTCCCAACGGGCTTTTTTAGTGCGCGTCTGAGTTATGGAATTAGGATGGTATAGATCCATGTCCAGACGAAAAAAAACAAAACGAATGCGGTCTACCGAGCTACCCGATGCCGGGAACTTAGCTGATGGCAACAGTCACTTTTTTGAGCCAACGGATCAGGAAATCCATTGGCCGAAAACCCATCGGCGAATTGCGACACTGGTCATCGCAGGATACCTGTTTGTTTTGTTGATGGGGCCACTCTCCAATCCGGTTGCATCTCCCTATCTCAGTGGCCCCATTGCAGCCAAACTCTCGCCAATTCATCGAGCGTTTTTCCTTGGGCATGGATATCGCTTCTTTGGACCGGACCCAGGGCCAAGCCATCTGCTAGTGTTCAAAGGAAACCGCGTGGATGGGACCACTTTTGAGGGTGTCTTCCCGGACCGCAAAAAAAACTGGCCCCGCCTGCTGTATCACCGCTGGTTCATGCTTAGCGAAACGATCTTCAATGAAAACGCAACGTTACCTTCTCCGGAACAATTCAATACCCAATTAGAAGCTTACCAGCAGCAGATTGAAGGGCGTCAGAAGTTGGGGCAGCTGAAACTGGCAACACAACTCCAGCATGAGAGAGACGCTGGAATCCAGCAGTATCGAACGGCTCGTCAGCGAGTCGAAGTTCTCGGTGGTGCGGTCGCCCAAGAACTTCTTCGACGCAACGATGGGGACTCAATCGAATTGTTTGTTCAGGTTCGAGAGCTTCCACTTGCCGAAGAAGTTGCCAGTGGGATGAAGCTGGAAGACCCATCGTTACTGTCAGAATGGTTGCCTATTGGCCGCTTAGACTCCAGTGGTTACCAAATAATCTCGCCCTCATCCAGTGAATCAGAGACCAACCAGCCTCCACCAATCGTCACCCCGTTTCCTGTCACCATGCCATCGACGGAGGAATCCCGATGAGCGACTCGACTCACATTTCAAATCAGTCGCGGGGCTCGTTTCATGAATATTTCCTGAATTGGGGAAAAGCATGGAACCAATTTTGGTTTACTCGGAGAGCCCCGGACGTGCTCGGCATCATCCGGATCATGACCGGCTCAATCGTCTTTTATACTCATTTGACCTGGACCAAAGAACTCTCGACATTTATGGCCGCCGATGGTTTATTACCCGGCGAATATCGGAAGTTGCTATTTGGAAATTCGTTCGCGTGGAGCCATCTGGATTGGTTTGACACCATCGGCCTGTTAGGGCCGGTCCATCTTGCTGGTTTGGCCATTGTTGTTTTATTCGGCCTAGGTTTATGGACACGCTGGACGGGAATCCTGACAGCGATGCTGGTAATCTCGTATGCCAATCGTGGGACCGGAGCTCTTTTTGGATTGGACCAAATCAATGCATTTCTTTGCTTGTACCTTGCCCTAGGAAACGCAGGTGCGGCTTGGTCAATCGACGCCTGGAGGGCAAAAAGGAACAAATCGGCAGAGTCTCCAACAGGGCAGGGGAGAGGCAGTCAAAATCAGCCGACGGTGCTCAACAATATCGCCACTCGATTGATCCAAATCCACCTGTGTTTAGTCTATGCGTTTGCGGCGATTGGAAAACTTCAGGGTGAGACTTGGTATACCGGAGAGGCAATTTGGCTCGCATTTGCAAGTTACGAATACCAGACACTCGACATGACTTGGACTGCCCATCACATGTGGTTAGTCGCATTAATCACATTAATTTCTTTAATCTGGGAGTTGGTCTACCCCGCACTGATTTGGCCTCGCCTCACCCGCCCACTGGTACTTGCACTCGCCATTCCCGTTCACATTGGTATCGGGCTCTGCATGGGGATGCTGCCATTTGGCTTGATCATGATCACCGCCAATCTTGCGTTCATCGAACCTTCGAGCTTGAAAACTTGGCTGGCTCAGCGTGGCGAATGAGCAAAATTGCGACCGCTGAAAATTGCATTCCCCCAAACTCGTCATACGGAATCTGCTGAAATCTCGCCCAGCAATCACTCCGGATTTTCAAAACGATGCCCCGGTTCCACCTTCATTGCTTGGAGCTAGTGTTCGCTCTCATCATCAGGAGGAATACCGGATGATTCGTAACTGGCTCAACAAAAACCACCTCTTGAGACGTGGATTCGGGAATCAGCAGCACGCCATCATCCCCAACGATCCCTGTGGTCCCTAGCGTTGCGAGTGAAATTTTTGACAATGGGTTCACGCAGTTCGTTTCTTTCCTCACTTGCAAATTCAAATCAATGCGTCACCTAAAACTAAAGATCGCCTATGACGGGACCGACTATGTGGGTTGGCAAGTCCAGCACAATGGGGTGTCGATCCAACAGCGATTGGAGGAAGGCTGGACTGCGGTGACTGGCGAAACCACTCGCATCACCGCTAGTGGTCGAACGGACAGTGGCGTCCATGCGTTGGCTCAGGTTTGCAGTGTAGCGACCGAGAGCCAACTTACCCCCGAAACGTTAGTGCGTGCGCTCAACGCAGAAACGCCTTACGACGTGGCCGTTCTCAAAGTCGAGGAAGCCCCAGACGACTTTCACGCAATCCGGGATGCAATTCAAAAAACTTATTGTTATTACGTTCAGTACGGTCGAATCCAAAACCCACTTAGGTTGCGAACCTGTTGGTACGTCCCCGGTGACATTGATATTCAAGCGATGCAGGAAGCCGCAATTCATTTGACAGGTGAACTTGATTTTGCAAGCTTTCAAACGACGGGGGCTGAGCGTAACACAACCATCCGAAACGTATCCCAGTTGGAGATTGAGCCTGAACCAATGGATGGCTTTCCTGGTTTAAAAATCACGATTACGGCCAATGGATTTTTATACAACATGGTGCGTAACATTGTCGGGACTTTGATCCGAGTCGGCAAAAACTCCAATGACGCCCAGTGGGTTAAATGGGTTCTTGACCAGCAAGACCGTCAGGTTGCAGGGCAAACAGCGCCAGCTCACGCTTTGTATTTGCACCATGTCGTCTAGTAAGTGCGAACTCACTGGATGACCTCCAGCACAAAGCCCCTGTATTAAGCTTGAGCGGTAAACAATAGAATGAGTTGACTCGCCACGGGAAGCGGCTTGAAACCGCGAGGCAACCGATCCGACTCCGCGAAACCAACTTCATACGAATGTTGCTTAACCCTACAGCATGACCAACTCAAACAACGAACTCGACGACCCCATCCCCGCCCCAAAAAACAATTGGTCGTTCTTTAATGGCCTGCCACTGTTCGTCATCGCGATCAGTTTAACGGCACTGTTCTATTTTCGGCGGAATCAGGATCCTGCTTGGTGGATAGAGATTGGGTTTATCCTTTCTGCGGCGGCAACGATATCGATCTTGATTGCCGAGGCATGCGACCCTTTTGCAGACGCGGCCCAGTGGGTTGGTAAGCAACTGAGACTACCTTCGTCGGTGCGCGGAGCGACACTTGACGCGATTGCCAGCAGCATGCCCGAACTATTTACCGGCCTATTTTTTGTTATCGTCGCGCTGACCGGAGATAAGGATCAAGCCCAACGGCTTGTCGACAGTGCTCAAGGGTACGGATCCACAATTGCGACTTGCGCGGGAAGCTCAATCTACAACTTGATTCTCATCCCCGCGGCCTGTGCGATTGCAGTCTCCTATTCCCGTAAGAACAAGCCGTATGTTGAAATTGAGCGAGAAGTCGTCCAGCGAGACGGGATGTGGGTCGTGTTGACCCAAGTTGGGTTATTGGTCTTTTTGTTTCAGCCAAAATTAGATTGGTGGATGGGTGTGGTCGCTTTGGCCGCCTACATCATTTACGTTGCACACTTGTACATCGCGACGCGGCGATATCAGGTCCAGTTGGCTGACGGTAAAATTGAAATCGAACAATCGGATGAAAAAGCGTCGATATTTTTTGGAACCTTTGACATCCAACTCAACGGCCTGACATCGACCCTGATTTTGATCTTTGCAACGCTTGTTGCCGCCATCGCCTGTTACCTGCTGGTCGATTTAACAAACCAGTCTGCCGCCAAACTGGAAGTCTCTCCATTTTTTGTTGCCGTCATTTTGACGGCCGCCGTCTCTTCCATCCCAGACACATTCATGTCCCTGGGATCGGCTCGACGAGGTGATGATTCGGGAGCTGTCTCCAACGTTTTTGGCTCTAACATCTTCGACATCTGCGTCGGCATGTCGATTCCTCTGCTGGCATGTTGCTATCTGAACGACTGGCAACCAATCAACTTGGTCGGCCTAGACGACGAAACCTACAGTGGCGTCGTTGGTTTAAGAATATTCCTGTTTGTGTTAACGGCGATCGCAATGTCAGTCATGTGGTTCCGACGTCAGATCACTCGGACCACTGGCTGGATCTTTGTTGCGTTATATGGCCTGTTTTTTGGATACGCCGTCATTGGTGCCTTGGGAATTAGCTCAATTTAGGCCGCCTGAATTTGGACGTAAGCTCGGCACTTTTTGCCAACGGTTTACGTTGTGTCAGGAAAGCAGCCCACCGTTTTGTTTTTCAGCACACGGAGCACCGAATTTAATCTGTTGTGGTCGTCGCCCTTCACGGCCATACACAGGGACAACCTGAGACGGGACTGCTTGCAAAAGTTTTACGAACACAGATCGCTGCAACGACTTTGGTTTCGGACGGACTTGGTTTAGAATAAGGGAACGTTTGAGATATGGTTAGAATGATGTTTTGCAAACAATCCGTCTAACAAAATTTACGATCCGTTTGATTGGAATCTTGTGTCAATTGGTAGAGACTTCATTGGGCCGTTTCAGCTTTTACGCCTGATTCGCGCTGGTACATCGACCCAAGTCTGGGAGGCCCTGCGGACAGGAGGCGATGAACGAATTGCCCTCAAAGTTCTGATGAAGAACTTTCGCAAGGACAAATATGAAATTCAGCAACTCAAACATGAAGCGACAGTGGGTGCCGATCTTGACCATGAAAATGTGATCAAGATTTTTGGATATCATAATGATCAGGGATTCCCATTAATCTCGATGCAATTGTTTTATGCAAAAAACCTGAAGATTGCGATGCGGGAAAATCATGCTGAAATGTATCCCAACGTCTCGGTAATCATCCGCAAGTGCGCGCTTGGCTTAAAACACATGCACGACAAAGGCTGGATTCATTGCGATGTGAAACCGGACAATTTTTTGGCAGACGCCGAAACGAACGTGAAGCTAATTGACTTTTCGATTGGTGTTCGAGAAAAGAAAAAGGGGGGAATCGGAAAACTCTTCGGCAGCGGCCGCCCCAAATCAATACGCGGTACACGAAGCTATATGGCCCCCGAACAAATTCGACGCAAAAACCCCGGTGCACCTGCGGATATTTACGGATTGGGTTGTGTGATTTTCGAATTACTTTCGGGCAAGACGCCTTATTCGGCAAATTCACCTGATGAGCTTTTAACCAAGCATCTATCAGCGACAATTCCATCCCTTGAAGCTTACAGTGATGCAACCAAAGAATTTGCCGATTTGGTCAGACGAATGCTAACCAAGGACCCGGCAAAACGAATCCAAACGATGGACGACTTTCTACACGAGTTCGACCGCATCCAGATGTTTCGTCCGGGCAAACGCCCCGAGGGCTTTCGAAAAAAGTAAACTGTTACCGAATTTTAATCGTGGTGACGCCCTTTTTGGTCACGCATTTTTTCGGTTTCCGAATTAGAATACCCGGCTGTTTTTGGCCTCACCCCCTTTCCCTGACACCCATTGATATCCGCCATGGACTACCTTGCATTTGAAGACCCAATTGCCGATCTTGAAAAGAAAATCACACAAGTTGAATCGGCTGGAAGCACCACCGCTGAATCAGCGGAGCAATTGCGTGCACTGAATCGTGAATTGACCGAGACAATGCGAACGATTTACGACGACCTGACGCCGTGGCAAACGGTTCAAGTCGCCCGTCACAAGGATCGCCCGCACACCACCGATTATCTTTCGCTGGTGTTCGATGAATTTGTTGAGTTGCATGGCGATAAACTTTTTGGTGACGACCGAGCGATCCGGGTTGGCTTCGCAACGCTGGATGGCCAAAAGGTTATGGTCCTGGGACATCAAAAAGGTCGTACTTTCAAAGATCGCACCGAAAACTTTTTTGGCTGTGCACACCCTGAGGGCTATCGAAAGGCGATGGCTAAAATGCGAATGGCGGAAAAATACGGATTGCCCGTTGTTTGCTTAATTGACACTCCGGGAGCGTATCCCGGGATCGGCGCCGAAGAGCGTGGCCAAGCTCAGGTGATTGCAGAAAACATGTACGAAATGTCTCGATTGACAACACCGATCATCTGTATTGTTATCGGTGAAGGCGGAAGCGGCGGTGCTTTGGGAATCGGCGTAGGAGATCGAGTCGCAGTCATGGAACACGCCTACTACTCCGTTATCAGCCCCGAAGGATGCGCGGGCATTCTCTGGAAAGGTGCTGAACATGCAGAAAAAGCCGCGACCGCATTGAAATTCACTTCCAAAAATCTACTTCAGATGGGGATTGTTGACGATGTGATCACCGAGCCCCTTGGTGGCGCCCATCGCGACCACCACAAGACGGCATCTCAAATGAAGTCCTATTTGAAGAAAACACTCAAAGAGCTTGTTGGAAAACCGCACGAGTCTTTGCTAGAAGAACGCTACCAGCGGTTCCGAAAAATTGGTGTCTTCAACGAAGCTGGCGAAATGCCAGCCTAGTCGTTAGCTCGATGGGCTCGATTTAGAACTCGGGAAACTTTCTTCCTTGCGATTGCCGCTTGAAAGACCCTATTGAATTGGGGCAGGGGGGGGTGATCAAAAAAACCCTATTCCCGGCAATCGCTGAGCGTCAAATCTCACCGGGCCTGCGTCTGCTCAGCCGCAATGATTGGATGCTTGTTTTTGAAATCAATGAAAGCTATTGGTTATTTCCAATCCCGACAAAAGCCGGTTGCCGGAAGGCAAGCCCCATCCCACGGGCCCCGTGGTCAAGGCCACATTGCCTTTATCATCACAAAGACGAGCGAGACACACGGAGAATACGCTCGGCCAGCGCGGATATCGAAATTGAATCAGAAGTTTGCTGGGACGATGGAGCCCGACGAACTTCAATTTACTTTCGTGACCCCGCAGGCAACTCGATTGAATTAGCACCGCCAAATTTATGGACTTATTTAAAAAGCCCAGCGATTCAAAAACTGGCACTTCTGCCGCCAGGGTTGCTCAGAGCATCAATTGAAGAATAAACCCTAAAACCACAAATACAAGAATTAGCCCCACGCAACCTGATTGACTGTTGGATCTCTCAGGAATCTTAAATTCATCAACGAGCTTTTCGATAAAGATTTTTGATTCCATT
>JAQWLH010000030.1 GCA_029247405.1 Mariniblastus sp. | reverse complement strand
CAAGTGCTTTTCGATTCCAAGCCTAAATGCCACTTGCCCGTCATCAACGTGTGATACCCGGCTGATTTCAAAACTTGGGCCAGTGTGACGCAATTGTCATTTAAGAATCCCTGATAAGGCCCCGGTAGCTCAAGAGGTTTTCCCGGAGGGGCCGTCATGTGCCCGATGCCAACTTGATGTGGATGTCGACCCGTCATCAAACTTGCGCGCGTCGGACAACAGCGACCCGAGTTATAGAACTGTGTAAAACGAAGACCACCCGAGGCGAGCGCATCAATATGGGGTGTTTCGATTTCGCTGCCGTAACAACCGATGTCGGAAAAGCCCATGTCGTCGACGAGAATGATCACAATATTGGGTTTTTGTGCATTTGCCGAAAGACAGCCAAAGCAACTCAGCACCGCGACGACAGCCATTTGGAAAATTTGATTGATTGGCGATTTGATTCGGCGTTGCACAGCAGTATCCTGAGATGAATTCGTTTTTGAAATGAATTTGGAAAGACCCATCGTAACCGATATTTCGATGGTTTTCTTTATTCAAACGAACACGGGACTGATTCTGTGGCATTGGCTTTGGGGACGCTAACTTTCGAAATAAGTGTATCCCCGCAAACTTTCATCAAATAGTTGCAGCATTTCTTGTTGTTGCGAGGCAGTAATGCGACCGGCTTCCACGGCCTCTTCTGCCCTGGAGCGAAATTTACCGTAAATCTCCTGCGGCTGATGTTCGACGTAACTGAGAACATCGCCAATGCTGTCCCCTTTGAGTTCGTGAACGAATTGTAAGCGGCCCTCGCTGGACACTCGCACACTGACCACATTCGTATCGCCAAACAGGTTGTGAAAGTCTCCCAGCGTTTCTTGATACGCCCCAACGAGAAATACACCCAAACAATATTCTTCGTCATTCAGCTCATGAAGTCGAAGGGTTGACGTGTTGGCTTGATTTCCAACGAACTTGTTTAGTTGGCCATCGCAATCACAAGTCAGGTCGCCAATGATCGCGTGACGTGTCGGTTCTTCATGCAATCGTTGCACCGGCATCACTGGAAAGATTTGATCGATGGCCCACGCATCAGGAAGCGATTGAAATACGCTAAAGTTGCCATAATAGATGTCAGACAGTTGATCTTTGATGGACAGGATGCTCGCCGAGGGCCGCCGCATTTCGGGCGCCTGTGCGGCGATCTTGTGTAAGATCGTCAAGCAAATGTTTTCCGCGATCGCCCGCTCTCGCAAACTGACTTTTCCATCCTGAAACGCTTTTCTGGCCTCGTCCCGATAGTAGATCGCATCGTTCAAGTTTTCTTGAAGCCGACGAGTGGTGATGTGGTTAAGCGTCTCAATCAGGCAGTCGATCGATTGATGAATTCCTTCAGGTAAAGGATCAGGTAGTTCGTGAGGTTGGAAATCAGTAACTTCCAGAATGTTGAATAACAACACGGACATGGGAGCGACCGTCCAGCGGCCTGATTCGGTGATCAGAGTAGGGTGAGGGATGTTTTCCCGATCAAGCGAAGTCGCGACGCAGTCCAGAATATCGACGCAGTATTCATGGAGGTCATAGTTGCGACTGTGACCCTCTGTGCTGCCTGACCCATCGTAGTCGACTGCCAGTCCACCTCCCAAGTCGAAAAACCCCATGGGTGCACCTTCGGCGATCAAGTCGATGTAGTATCGACAGGCTTCGTTGACCCCATCCCGAATGTTGCGAATGTTGGGGATTTGACTTCCCAGATGGAAGTGCAGCATCCGGAGGCAATGGAGCATGTTGGCGGTACGCAAACGATCAACAATTTCAATCAACTGAACGGTTGAAAGTCCAAATAGGCTGCGGTCACCACTGTCGTTGCTCCAGTGTCCGTCGATCTTGGTTGAAAGTTTGACACGAACGCCAATTGAGGGCTCTACATCCCAGTGTTTGCTCCGCTCCAGAATGAGCGATATTTCATTGGGGGTTTCAACAACAAAGAAGATTTGAAATCCAATTCGCTGGGCTTGAAGTCCCAAGTCAATGAACTCGGCATCTTTGTAGCCGTTGCAAACAATTAGGCTTTCGTGAGAGGGAAGAGTCGACATTGCAATCAACAGTTCAGCTTTGCTGCCGGCTTCGAGCCCATGATCAAATCGTTCTCCATATCTCGCAATCTCTGAAATCACGTGGCTTTGCTGGTTGACTTTAATGGGGAAAACGCCGCGATAATCGCCTCGGTAGTTAGCTTCCTGGATTGCTCTGGCAAACGTCTCGTTCAATTCCGTAATTCGGTCGTCAACCAAATTTTCAAGCCGGAGCATGACCGGCATGTTGAGCCCGCGTTGTTGGAGGCCTTCCATGATTTCAGTGAATTCGATTGCCTGAACACCCCGAGTCGTGGGTGCGTTGACGGTCAAGTTGCCGGACTCGGAAACTCCAAAATAGCCCATGCCCCAACGTTCCGTGCCATAAAGCTCTTTAGCGTCTTCGACAGTCCATGCAGTACCAGTTGTGCTAGTCTCTCCGACAGGGGGATCACGGCGTACCCGTTGACTCAGTCGATTTTTTGAGGCGGATTGTTGTTCGGTGTTCAAGTCGGGGGTTGCTCATCGAGTGCAGGGTTGGGGGGAGAATCCAGTCGGGTTTTGGGTTGGTCGAAGCTTAAGCAAGGATTTGTTTGACGACTTCACCATGGACGTCGGTCAAACGAAATTGCCTGCCTTGGAATTTGTAAGTCAATTTTTCATGATTGATTCCAAGCAAATGAAGAATCGTGGCTTGGAGGTCGTGAATGTGAACAGATTCATCGATCACGTTCATGGCCAGGTCATCGGTTTGACCAAAGCTGAGCCCTGGTTTCAAGCCCGCACCGGCCATCCACATCGTATACGCATAAGGATGATGGTCTCGACCCCAGCGTGCTCGATTGTTGATGTCCCCTTGAATGAAGGGGGTTCGGCCAAATTCGCCACCCCAAATCACTAACGTGTCATCCAGCATTCCTCGTTGCTTTAAATCCATTACCAAGGCCGCACTTGCTTGATCGGTGTCGCGACATTGAGTGTAAAATTCGGTCGTCAAACTGTTATGCTGATCCCATCCGGCGTGCATTAACTGAGTAAAGCCAACCCCTCGCTCGGCCAGTCGCCGTGCCAACAGGCAGTTGTGCGCAAACGTTCCAGGTTCGCTCACGCCCGGACCATACATGTCGAGAATGGACTGGGGCTCATCGGAGAGGTCAGTTAATTCCGGGACACTTGCTTGCATCTTGAAGGCCATTTCATATTGAGCGATTCGCGTTGCAATCTCTGGGTCGCCAAAATCATCCAGTTGTTTTTGATTTAGTTGGGCGATGTCGTTAAGCCATTCTCGCCGCATGGCCCGACTCATGCCGTCGGGATTGGAAAGATAAAGGACGGGATCGCCGGACCCGCGAAACTTGATGCCCTGATGGGTTGAGGGAAGAAAACCGCTTCCCCAATAAAAATCGTAAAAAATTTGACCGCAAGTCGTTCCTTTGGAAACGGACGTCATCACGATAAAGTTGGGTAGATCATCGACTTCGCTCCCAAGTCCATAATTCATCCAGGATCCCAGAGATGGACGACCCGGAATTTGGGCTCCACTAAGAAGAAAGCTGATCGCCGGTGCATGGTTGACTGCGTCGGTGTGCATTCCTTTGACAAATGTCAGTTCATCGGCAACGGCCGCAGTGTAGGGGAGTAAATTACTTACCCAGGCACCACTCTTGCCGCGTTGCTGAAAGGGTTCAATCGGAGCAAGCATCAGTTTTCCATCTGCCTTGCCCGTCATTGTGCTGAATCGTTTTCCAGCGACGTAGCTCTCAGGAACCGATTGACCATGAAGTTCGGCCAGTTTGGGTTTCCAGTCAAAAAGATCCGCATGTGAGGGCGCACCGTTTTGCAGCAACGCGATCACACGTTTGGCTCGAGGAGCAAAATGCGGAAGTCCCGCCAATCCACCCGTCTTCGAGTTTTGAGCGAGGTTGTCTCCCAACGAAGAGACAGTGGCAAGTCCTGGATTAGAGCCTAGCCCCGTTTTAGCTAACATGCTTGCCAAAGCCGCGGTGCCAATTCCCGTTGCAGCGCGCCCAAAGAATTCGCGCCGCGTTGAGTGAAGTCGGTTTCGTTCATGGGAATTCATAATTCTGATTCTACACGATAGTCCCTAGGACGAGTGCCCCATAAAACGCTTGGCTAATTTTCACCGACGGACTGCGGGTCAACTCGTGTTGATGCCGATCGAATGGTCAGAATTCAATTCTGCACGACTGGGACTCACTTTAGCCCCCAAGGGCAGGGTTTTTAAGGTTTTGAGAATGAGAATCCAAAGTCGTTTGGCTTAATCCAAGTTTGAGATGCAGGCTTGGTTCAAGCATTCAATGGCTCGCTCAAACTCATCGCCTAGATCCGCGCTCAAAATAATTTGTTGCTGAGTGACAGGGTGATTCAGCGTTAAGGCGCTGGCAACCAGCAGCAAACGCCTAATATTAAACCGCTCAAAAAAGAGTCGATTGTGCCTCCGATCTCCATGACTGGTGTCACCGATAATGGGATGTGCCATATGGTTGAAGTGTCGACGTATTTGATGGCGCCGACCGGTAAGCGGCTGGATTTTTACCAATGAATATCGGCTGTTTGGATATTTCCCTGTTGAGTAGGGAACTTCCCATGAGGCGATTGTTTCAAACTTGGTGATTGCAGGCTGAGCCGGTTTGTCTCGAGTGGCCAAGCGGTCAACGATTCGATCCGGCTTCTCTAAAAGCGGTTCATCCCAGATGCCGGACGGTTGCGGGACCCCACGAACCATCGCAGTATAGTGTTTGCGGACCGAGCGGGCCTCAAATTGCTCGGTCACTTGGCGAGCGATCTGACTACTTAAAGCAAACAGCAGGACACCAGAGGTTGGGCGGTCGAGTCGATGAACCGGGAACACAGGGCGGCCAATTTGATCACGTAATCTCTGCAAGGCGAATTGTGTCGCGTGAACGTCAATTTTACTTCTGTGCACCAAAAGTCTCGTTGGCTTATCAATTGCCACGAGATATTGGTCTTGAAAAATGATCGTGAGCGGTTCAGAAATCGTCATGGGATTGAAGGCAATCTAGGAACTATTGCCGCGTTAATGCTTCGTCTAGATTGATCACTGCCAAGCACAGACTTGTCCAGCTTGCTAATTCTGAAGCGTCAATTGATTGATCGACGGGTGATTCGCCAATGTCTATCAACGACTGAGCAGCTTTTAAATTTCCACCATATTGGTTTCGTGTTCGATTCAGTGCCGTCAAAAGAATGGAAGATTCGGTTGTGTCTGGTAGGCGGCCGAGGACGTTTTGGAAAACCAATTGCAGACGTTGACGGTCAATTTCGTGTGTTGTCAGAGTCTTCGTTGCCAACAGCCGCGCGGCTTCGATAAAGGTGGTGTCGTTTAAAGTGCTGAGTGCATGAAGGGGCGTGTTGGTTCGGAAGGATTTGACGGAACAAGTCATTCGGTCAGCGTTGTCGAAGAACATGGTTGGTGCGGCAATACGCCGCCAGAATGTGTAAATGCTGCGTCGGTAAAGCGCATCCCCTTGATCAAGTTGGTACCTTTTTTTTCCAAAACTGGCTTCTTCCCAAACCCCTGGGGGTTGGTAAGTATTGACTGGTTTTCCGCCAACCTTTCGTACTAAACGCCCGCTGGCTGCCAACGCATGATCACGAATCATCCAGGCTGGCATGCGAAAGCGACTGGCTCTGGCCAACAAACGATTGGCTGGGTCCAGTTCCTGAAGCTGCGAATTGGTTTTCGATTGTTGTTTGTAAGTTCGACTATTTAAAATGAGTCGAAGCATGTGTTTGGTGTTCCAGCCCGAATCACGATACTCAGCAGCCAGCCAATCCAGGAGTTCAGGGTGGCTGGGTGCTTCCCCTTGGACACCAAAGTCCTCGGTCGTTTTAACAATTCCAATGCCAAAAAACTGAGCCCAAAGACGGTTAATCGAGACTCTCGCTGTCAGCGGGTTCGAGGTGTCAAACAGCCAGTTGGCTAACGCCAGTCGATTAGGTTTCGTGTTTGAAGGAAGCGGTTGAAGCATTTGAGGTGCACTTGCGGTCACTTCATTGAGCGGTTGTTGGTAAGAGCCTCGGTTGAGTTGAAACGACTTGCGTGGTGTTTTGCGTTCAGCCATCACCATGACTTTGGGGACGTTTTGATTTAGCTGTTTAATTTTTTCCTGTGCCGAAGCGATTGCTTTTGAAATTGAAATGGACGGGGCGTCTTGTTGGTGAAACGTCTTGGTGACGATTTCAGTTTGCTGTTTGGATCGTGCCTCTGGCGCAGTTTTTAATGCCGATGCCAACGCCTGATTGATGGTCTGCAATCCGGCTTGATCATGGTCCGTGATCGAGATCCGAAATCGACCAAGATTGTGCTTTTTGTGAACCGATTCGTGTTTCAAGACGAATTTTAATTTGGCCCCGTTTGCCAACTCAATGGGTTGGGCGAGTGTGAACACGGCCTCGTGTTCCTGTCGCATGTCTTTGCCTTGGCCCCAAACTGCCCAACCCGTTTTTGGGTCGTTGTCAATCGCGTGAGCGACGGGGAGTTGTTCATAGTCTGCCGTGGCGGAACCAAGTTTCAATGGCGTGCGGCTAAAATCGCCATCTTGCTCGACGAAAACGGCGAAATCAGTGAGCACAAAATTTGAACTGTCGGAACGAGATAATCCCTGGTTGGTCATGGTTGGATGGTTAAGTGCTTCGAGCCGAATGGCTCGGAGGGTGTTGATGCTTGGCACTGCTTGAAACTGGTAAACATCGGTATTCTCGTTGGGCCCTTGAGCCAATACGGAGTGGTCTTCCAAGGACTCGAGTGTCGCGCTGGAGGCGACAAGCGACCGAGGTTCTAAGACTTTCCAGTACGATGCAGAAATCCGTTCGAGCTCGGATTTTTCCCAATCGAGTTGCTGGGGTTCAATTTCAAGAGCACGACTCTCCAGTTCGGTTTCAAGCGTGGAAATCTTAGCCTCCGCGCTGTTCAAAATTTTGAGCTGGTCTTTCGAGGGGACGGCCAAAACTGGCGGCGTTTGAGCGTTACCGCCTCCCCCCTCGATTGGGGTCTGGTCGAAAAAAGCAAACAAACTGTAGTAATCGTCCTGCGTCAGTTGGTCATATTTGTGGTCGTGGCAACGGCAACAGTTAAATGTCAGGCCCATCCAGAGTGTCCCCGTCGTTTCGGCCATATCCATTACGTAATCAATCCGGTTTTCTTCCGGAATACGTCCGCCTTCACCATTGATGGGATGGTTCCGGTTGAATCCGGTCGCAAGAATTTGTTCTTGGGTTGCTTGAGGGAGTAGGTCACCAGCGATTTGCCAAGTTGAAAACCTGTCGAACGGCATGTTTTCATTGAACGATTTAACAACCCAATCTCGCCACGGCCACATCGTTCGCTCGTTGTCGCCCTGGTAGCCATTAGTGTCGGCGTAGCGAGCAGCATCAAGCCAAGTCCATGCCATGCGTTCACCATACGCAGGCGAAGCGAGAAATCGGTCGACCATTTTTGCATAAGCATCGGACGACGTGTCATTGAGAAATGTTTCGATCTGCGACAGTGTGGGTGGCAGACCGGTCAGGTCCAGGCTGACGCGTCGAATCAATGTTCTGTTATTCGCCTCAGGCGAAAACTCTAATTTGGACTGTCGCAGTTTTTGCTCGACGAAAAAATCAATGGCGCGGTTGGTCGCGATATCTTTTTTCTGCATGGGGCGATAGGCCCAGTGTTGTCCCCATTGTCCGCCTGCGTTGAGCCAACGCCTGAGGAGCTCCTTTTGTCCGGCGGACAAACTTCGATTGGAATCTGGAGGTGGCATTTGCTCATCGGGATCATCAGAACAAACACGCAAGTACAGGTCGCTGTCTTCGGCGATGCCGGGTTCAATGACTGCCCGCGCCTCTTCTTCAACATCCAGGCGAAGGTCAGCTTGACGTTGGTTGGCGTCCTGCCCATGACAGAAATAGCAGTTCTCGCTAAGGATGGGCTGGATGTCGCGGCTGAAGTCAATCGGTTCAGGGGCTTCCTGAGCCGCACCAGCCCCCAGGCCAATCAACGACGAAAGAATAAAACAGATGAATTGGGAGCAAAGCTTTACCATTGGGCGTATTTCATTGGTTGGGCGGTCTTGTCTATCTTAGCACAGGGGCGATAACTCGGGCCAATTCGTTGTCCGGCTTGATGGAGCTTCCTGCATTGGCATAGGCCAAATGTCGGAGGTTTCTTAGAATTGTAGACGATCCACACCTCCGTCTGACAGTTCATGATCAAAGACTTTCACCTCTACAATATTGCCGATGCGGATTCGGCGACCAGTCCACGCGGCGTTTTGCGAACGGCTCGGCGGGCGTTCAAGCGGTGTTTGCTGGATCGACAGACGATCGAACAACCGCGATTCTTCTGCCAAAATGTAGGTGCTTGCGGATCCACTTATTTGATTCAACTGCTTCGTGAGAATGGAATCGAGCGAGTCTTTCATGAAAAGGCTCCTGATCTGGAACGGTTGGGTGTCGAAAGATTTTTCAACCAAGCCTCCAGCCAGCGATTGATCCGGCTGTTGCGGTACACGCGGCACAACGTGTTTTTGGAAGCAAACAATCGACTGTTTGCCATGACGCGAGAGCTCAAATTGGCTTTTCCGGCCGCTCGGTTTATTCATCTCTATCGTGATCCAGCGGAGGCAGTTCGGAGTGCCATGTCTAAACCCAATGTGGTGCCGTATTTAAAGTCGAACCTTCGGCTGCGCACTTCGATCAGCGGCCCAATAAGCGCAACTCCGTTTGAGAAGTTTTGTCATAACTGGAAAACGACAAATCAACGGATCTTTGATGATTTGGAGAGCGTAAGACGTCGGACCGGTGAAAAATGTTTGACTCTCAAATTCGATGACCTCATTGGGGGGAGATTGGATTCGCTTGAGCATTTTTGTGGTATCAAACTTTCCATGCGAGCTCGTCCGCCGGTCAATCAGCGGGTGGATCGTCCCGAAGGAAAGTTCCCGCCTCCAGATCAATGGACGCTGAACCAGAAATCAATGCTTCGTCAGATTTGCTATCCTTTACTGAGTCGTCTTGATGCCAAGGCGCTCAGTTCAAAAGCCAGCTAATCGCGGAAACGGCATCTCAGTTCCCCTGAATTTCGTGATGATATTGGGCCTCTGTGATGGGCCGTGAATGACTTAAACGCTGATGCTGAGCCAAAATACAAACTCGCTGGCGGGCGTTTGGGTTGGTGTTTCATTGACCTGAAGACTGCCCCTCAGAGTTAAATGGCGTGCCGATAAATCAAGCGTGTTTTGGTGTCACTGCTTAAAAGTTTGGCGTGTCAGCGGGTCGCGGGCTGAATTAAAGCTGCTTGTGAAATGTCGCAGGAATCAAATTGGAACGAATTTTCACAGTCTTTCAATTTAAAAAGCTGCGAGTTTCTGTGCCGTAACTTTGTCGCAGGTATGGATTGGCGCGCGAAATGCATGAGGAGGACAGGTGTGAAATGGAATCACTAACCTGCTTTTGGAGTTTACTATGTCATTTGCGACTTTACTTGCTTTTGAAAACGATGCCCGAGTTGCCCGTCGCGTTAAAGTTTCGTTGCAAGGCCTCGGTTATCCGCAACTAAGTGCACTCACGTGCGAGTCCGAGGGCTCAACGGTTGTAATTAAAGGTGAGTTGGGTTCGTATTATCTGGCTCAACTCGCTCAGACCATTGCGGCAAAAGTTCCGGGGGTGCGACGCGTCATCAACCAAGTCAATGTTTGTTTGTCGCGATAGCGATCGGTCGGCGAGATGCCAGGTTGAATGTTTTTGTTGGTAAACGATTTAACGCCATGTGTTGGCTGGCCGACCCCCAAAATTTATGAATGCGTTATTCCTTTGGCCTGACGAAGACGCTCAATTTTTTGGATGAGTATTTGGAAGCATTTTGGGTGAATGTCCAATCAGAGTTTTGCGATTTGCTATTGCCAATTCCGATGTCGGATTGTGCTCCGACACGCCAATGATTGATCGCAAACAAGGTTTGTTTTGCACCAAAATTGTGAATCTGCATGCAGCCATAACCCGCTTGCGGTTCAGTCGGTTCGTCCCCGAAATCATAAATTCTGACAGAGGCTCCATTGACGTTGTTGCTGTTGCGTTGCCCGTAATTGTTGGGCCAAAACTCGATGTTGCCTGTTGCGATTTTACCGCTCTGCAGGGCTTTCAGGCTTGAGTAGACTTCCATGTCGTCGACTTGCTGTTGAAAGTGTGCTTGGGACGCAACCGTCGGAATTCCAATCTTTTTGACATCGTCGGTGAATGAGTTCATCGTGACAAACACCGCTTGAGGCCCGAATTCGGTCGAATCTAATTCGACTAAGTAGCCGACGCGATCAAAACGCTTAAAATTTTTGCTGTGATCGACATCATATTTAATGTCGGCGTCAAGTCGAGCGAGATCAATCTCGTAAACAAGTTTGTACTGACTGCCCAACGGGAGGGTGTCGGTGAATTTGGGGACTTGGCCACCCCGGACTGCGCTCACTGGTAATCCTGTTCCACCACACAAGTTGGGCTCAGCCAACTTGTGCCAGGCAAACCGAAACGCGGTAGGTGAATTCACGCCGTTGGACTTCAGCATGACCGAGTCACCGGCGATGGTCGCCTCGGCGGGTTGAAAACCATCGGAGCCTGGACCAATGATTTCAAAATGCGTTGGTGCTTTGTCGTTGCGAGTCTTTAAGCCGCCTCCCGTATTTTTGAATTTCACTTTCAAGCTGCGACCAAGACGTTCTGTTGAATCAAATTCAGGGCTGGTCGCCACAAGATTAGACTGTCCATAGTCGTTTTTAAGAGCAAGGTTGGCAAGTCTCAGTCCGACATCCTGCTTGTTGGGCGGATGGATGTTGTTAACGGTCGCGATGTCGTTGATGACAACCATGCCTGTGTTGGAAAGGGAAGTCACAGCGGACTGGGCTTCCCAAAACTCAGCGAGGCCCTTGGGATCACCACCATAATTAAAGGGTGCGATTTGAACGAAGTAGAACGGGAAATCTCCCTGTCCCCAAAGCTCACGCCAACCATGAATGAGTGCTTTCTTTTTTTCAAAGTACAACATGCCTTCGCCCATGTTTGATTCGCCTTGGTACCAGATGGCCCCGCGAATTGGGAAACCTACTAACGGATGAATCATTCCGTTGTAGAGCATCGTTGGATCTTGGTGACTTTTGAATGGTGTTAGCGAAGCAGGGTAGGCGGGTGATGACCCCAGGGGTTCAAGCGAGTTGACCGCCTGTTTGGCAAGGGTGAGCCATTGCTGCACGCCATCAATGTGAGCTGTCAGTTGCTTCTTGTATTCAGGGTTGCCTGGTGTGCGGGTAATCACCGATTGGTAAATATCTTGAAGTGAGTCGACCTTTTGAAAGCCAACGGGCGGTGTCCAAGGTTCCACGCGGGTACCACCCCAAGACGAATTGATCAAGCCAATGGGAACGTTGAGTTCTTTGTGAAGATGCCGGGCCATAAAATAACCGCAAGCCGTAAAAGCTGGCACAGTCTCGGGGGAGCAAAGTTGCCAGCTTGATTTGACGTCATCGAGAGCAACGTTCGAAGGGCGGTGAGCTATTTTGATGTGTCGAATAAGAGGGAATTGAGCTGCGGCGATTTCCGCAGTTGCATTGGAAGATTGTTGGACGCTCCACTCCATGTTCGACTGTCCTGAGCACAGCCAGACTTCCCCGATTAAAATGTCCCGGAGCTCGATTGAATTTTTGCCTTCCAATGTAAGGGTGTGGGCTTGGTCACTGGCGTCCATGGCTGGGAGCTCGAGTTGCCATTTCCCTTGGGCGTTTGCCGAGGCGGTCGCCGAGTGATTTCCAATCGTGGCAGTAACGGACTCGTTGGCATCGGACCAGCCCCACAGCTTGATTGGCTTTTTTTGTTGGAGGACCATGTGGTCGCCATAAAAGCCTGGCAAGCGAATATCGGCACTCAGTTGAGGGCTGAGCAGAATCTGAGCCAGTCCGGCCATGATGAGGAGGGCCCAGGCAGCTGGGATTTTTCGGGGCGAGATCGAGGGGGTTGAGTGCATTTTCATAAATTCAAGGTAAGTAAAATGGCTAGTGAATTTTGGGGTTAAGCCGAATGTATCGAAATTTTGAATTTGACAGTCACTATCGTATCGAGATATTGGGCAAGTCGCCAATTGACCTGCCTTTTTCTTCGCTCATTTCAAATCCCTAACGTTCAAGGCATTCTTTTCGGAGATTCGCTCCCATATAATTTCCAAACTACTAATCGG
>JAQWLH010000014.1 GCA_029247405.1 Mariniblastus sp. | reverse complement strand
GCAAAATTTAACAGTCGCTGATCACGATTAAAATCCGGATGTCGCTCAACAATAATAATGCCAAGTTGTTTCCCGTTATCCGTCATCAAAGAAGGATGATCTGGAAACGTCTCGGGGACCAGGTCTGCAAGGATCAATTTGATCGAATCTCTGCAAAGTAAACCTGAATGCTCCAACTTCTGAGGCTCGATGGGAGACGTGATCACTTCATAGTCGCGGGACCATTGCCCCAAGTTGTTTTGTAACTCAGTAAACGTGTCCGGAAAATGTGCGATTAACCAAATAGCTTTTGCTGAATGTTCTGGAGAATCAATACTCTGTCTTAATGCTTCCCAAAGTCTAGCGCGGGTGAGCATAAACGCGTCTTCAAATCGCTTATAGCGACGCTGCTTAAAAAGCCAATTAAGAATTCCCATATTAAGTCAGCGCCAAGTCGTAATCGAATCTCTATATTCTTGCGGCAGCCTTGAGTCGCGTGCAGTGGGTGGGGTTGGTTCGATTTTGTCCTCGGATGAAACTTTTCGGGTTTTGTTTGATGAGAGCACGGCCTGAGCATTGTCTGCCTGGCTGCTTTTTTGCATCTCTCGGCCGTACCAGCTGCCGCTTTTTGAATTTGTGAAGGTCTGTTGGATTGGCGAAGACGTAGCAGATTGCTGCGATAAATTTTGAGGGAAAACAGTTGGAGTTGGATCGTTTGTTACCAGTGCCTCCAATTCTGTCCCCCCCACAAATCCATTCGGTCTTATTTCTCTGACATTTCTGCTTTGGCTATCGACGCTCAAAATGGAACCCTTCGTTAAACCGTCCTCTTTCGCAGCGAGTTCACCACCGTTCAATTTATTTTGAATTTCTTGACTCCCCCCCTTCACCCAGCCGAGCCACTGGATTTGCAAATCCGAGAGGTCCTTGTACCCATAAAACTTTTCCGTCGCCAAATCCCAAGCTCGAAGTTCTTGGTAGCGAGATTCATTGCGAAGCCCCGCCGAGACAAAATCAACAAAATGACGATGTCCTTTTTGGTTGATTAAAAATCGAGCCAAGCTATACCCTTGTGCGTAAAGAGGGAGTATGTCGTGAGGATAATTGCGCATGGTAAACATACGATTGAACGGAATCCCACGCGATGGTTTGGATCGCAAAAATTCAATTAGCATTTTGTGGTTCTTGCGTTTTTCCGACTCGTGCTCGACCGTCGTACAAGCCCCTTCGTCTGCCCAACGTGGAAGGGGGCGACCAAAGTGAGTTGCAAAGATGGTATGGGTGATTTCATGGGGCAAAACCGCATCGAGAAGTCGGTTGGGAGGCCCGTAAATTTTCATCTGCCATTTGATCGGGACTCCTTTACCACGGCGGCCCGGCACAAATTGAAAGCTCGTTTCGCCGCCGGCATTTGGATTCACTTCAACTGTAATGGGACACTTGTCAGTCCATTCAGGAATTTCCTCGCCAAGCCATTGAATTGCCAATTTCCGTCGAAATCGTTCCGCCTCTGCACTTACTTTTCGTGAAAGCACCTCATCATTTGAATAGACAACAAAGTTCCTTGATGAGACCGGGGCAACTTTTCTGAGACGAGGTTGCGGCAACCGGCCCAACCCTGCCGGCTCCTTCCAACTTGCAAACTTCACATGATTCGTGGGCAAAACTTCCTGAAATGGATTTGCAGTTGCTCGGGACGGAGCGCAAGCCGACGCCACCAAAATCGTAGCAAGCAAATATGCCCCAACAGCAGTTGTCAGCTGAGATTCAAAACGCATTCATCAATCCTTCCATGGAAAGCGTCGCCACCAAATCTGCCCAATCCTTTGGGCCTAGCAATTCAAACTTCAATGAGAAATCTACGCAGTGGCAATCGTAATGGTTCTTCGTTTCTCAAGGTTTGCTTGAATGCCTATATCAAAATAGACCATTGAAATTTACTGACCTAGACCGATTAGTCGTGGCGATGCTAGCGGCCACTCAAGCTGGCCGTCCATTCACCATTTTCAGGCTGTAGGGATTATTTCGGCTCAACCCATTACTACTTATTCCCCAGCATGAACTGGCGCTTCTTGGGTGAGGATTTCGGGTCAGCTCGAGAAAGGTAAACCTATCTTTAGTGCAAAGGCTGATGAAAACGATGTCAAAAACTTCGTAAATACCAATCAATGCAGCGGCAGACGTCCCCTCAATCAACTTCATACATTTTGTCTCAACACAAATCTCAACCCCATGAACGCAGAAATCAACCAATACAACCCCTACCTAAACGAGGCTGCCTCCGCAATTCTTTCCGACGACCAATGCAAATTAAGAGATAGCGTGGATTTAGTCCGAAATGAAATCAACGACTGCGCCGCAGGTTGGCTGATGCAGGCCTGGGCGGCTGAATCACTTGAATCGACTGAACAATGTCTTAAACGAGCCCTTGGATTTGACGCGGACAATAAAATCGCATTGGCCGGTTTGGCATGGCTGCACGGGATCCAGGCTACGGCTGATCTTCAACTCGAGTTGCAAAACAAACAGATCCAAACTGAACACGCCCTGGCTGAAGAGGAAAGGCGATTCCAAGCGGAGAATGATGCTCGTGCCCTCGCCAAAGAACGGGCGCTGCTACGATCTAAAGAGATGCAATTGTTGATCCAACAGGAAGAAATAAATCGAACAGAAAATGAAGCTTGGTTCCAAGCCAATAATGCTGCCGTGACTCATGCTGAATCGGACCAGCACGACAGGGACAAGTTGACTGGGCAAGTGGGGCTTCAAGCCGAAACCTCATACATACAGGCTGAGGGAGTTTGCGTTAAAACAATCGACGCGGCCGAACTAAACCAGCTTCCAGTAAGAACCCTCGAAGTTGATAAGAGCATCAACCTTGATTCTCACCAATCTCAAGAATTAGCAACTTTAGAAAACTGCCTGGCAAAAGCGAGAGAATTACCACGGCATGAATTCGTTGATGCATCATCCGAGATTGGCGAGCGCATGCTGCAAATACTTAAGTCATTTTGCAAAGAGCACATGACCGGAGCGTCAGCAGAACAAGTCAACGCGGAAATTGAGCAGACTCAACAAATGGTTAATGCGTTTGGTGAGATACTAAAGACTCGCCCGCTGAACGACACTTTAATTCAGGCATTTTGGAATGTAAAAGAAAGCGACGACATCAAAACGTCCCACAAACAGTTGGGCGAAGGATTGGTCCGAGCTTGCGTTGTGACATTTTATCACGCAGTCATGCTGATCGGTGTCGACACTGAATTTGGCAAAGAAATTGATAAGAGCACGATGAAATTCTTGGATGAACTGGAACAAAGCTGGAGTTAACTCGACAGCCAGCCCGTCTCGTAAAAGAAGCACTCATCCACCTGTTCTAAATTCAGCCATTTCGTCAAATCTGCACGAAACGGATCAGTGTACAAATGCCTTGCTCGACTTGAACATTTTTTGCTTTGACCTCTAGCTTCGAAGCTTTGTGCTACCGAGGGATTTAAATAACAATCCCAAGCCAATCAAAAATGGCACGACGCAGGTCACCACGACAACAGCAGTGGCCATCTTCCAATCTTGATCGAGGCCAAGATTAGCAGAAGAATCTGCTCGATACTGCAAGATATTGAGCCACATATTGAAGACGCCCCACATCATCAACAAACACGCACTGAGCACGGACGCGAAATAACCGATCATATAATTTAAGCGCTTCGCCGTTGCCCGACGTGACGGAGTGCGAGGTTCCACAGTAGACGGTTCTTTAATTTGATTCATTGTCTTATCGCTTCGCTCGTTTTAGTCATTCACCAAACTGTGTATCTGATCGAATTTTAGGCCGTTGGATCGTCCTTCAATTCCAAAGACTCCATCACACGCCCCACGTGCCAACCGCAAACTGCGGCAAAAACCAACGTCACCGATACCACGATCAAGACTGGAACGATTGAAAGTAAACCCGCAATTAGTTGCACCGAAATCAAATCACGCATCCAGAAAATGAGTCCCGCGACCACTCCCAGAAAAGCCAAACCCAGCATAAAGATGTAAAACTGGAGCCACTGGTTGAGATTTTTAGAGACCTTCGCAAACGCATCAATACTAACAACCGCGAAAGGTGACTGATTATGCCACGCCCCAACTAAAAACAGGGGCCCAAGCAGGATTCTTAATGGCAGGATAATTAGAGTCATAAAGAACGCGGGAAGCCCCCCGAGAAAAAAACCGAAAGAGAAGATTAAAACGGTAGACATCAACTCGTTACCGCCCGCATTCTTCCAATTATTGACTTTTCGATTTCCGAGTGCAGCGTCTCGAAAAATGTAACTGCTCGCCCACCAAAGGACACCCGTGCCCATGAGGTAGGGAAAGCCGCCGAACAAGCCCCACTTAAACCACCTCACGAGTCCTTCGATAAACGTTTTTGAATCTTCTTCAACTCCAGAATCAAAGGATGGAATCATCATCTCCATCATGACCGCACCAAAAGACATCAGGCCAACCGCGACAGTTGCTCGCAGTAAAACACCGGGACTGGTCACCATGGTGATTGCCGAACTAGCTAATTCACCGAGTTGGAAATCGGGAAAATCTTTTTGGCCCGTGTGATCAAATGAGCGGGCAGGATTAGCCCTTTGCTCTTTTTCGATTTGCCGCTGTTGTGTTTCCTCAAGCCTTTCGCGGCGAGATTTTGATTCAGCTCCGACCTCTTTTGGTCGCGTCGCTGGAACCGCAGGCTGTTTTGATGTCTCCGGGAAATCTAACTCTTCTTCGTCATCAAGAATTTCTAATGCCGGAATTTCATCTTCGGCCAAATTTGACACGTTGGAACTCGACGGCGGTCCGCTTGAATCCAACTCTGGCTGGGCTTTCGGTTTCGGAGCAAGCAGATCTTCATCGATGGGAGCGAGCCCATAGGAGGCATCAATTTCAACTTTGGGTCGCTCCACTGGATCGGCGAGCTTTAATTCATCGACCTCAGGCTCAGTCGTGAAATCCCCTCGACCTTCCTTCACCCATTTTTGTGCGGTTTTTAAGTCAGGTGCTTCTACCTTCACTTGCGAATAGCAAACAGGACATTCAACGTCATTGCCTATCTGCTCAGGGCGTACATGAATCCTAGTATCACACACCCTACATTGGATACCGAAAACATCGGCGTGTGAAAACAGGTCACCCAATCCATCAACTTTAATCGGTGCCTCAGGGTCGACTTCGAATGGGTCTTTTCCATCTAGCGGAGTAGAACTTGCCGACTCTGGAACAACTAATCCAGAAAGTGGATCATCGTCAATTAATTCAAGCTGATCATCCTTCTCATCTTCTACTCGATCCAACCCCTCAATCACCAACGGCTCCAGTTCGCCAGAATCGGCAGGTTCAATTGGTGAATCAACAAATCCAATTTCGGATGAAGCAACAGAGTCGGGTGAGTTTGACTTTGTTTCGCGCTCAAACAAATCGCCAAAAGGATCCGATCCAGCAGACTGGTTAGGCACCAACAACGCCCCTTCGCAACCGGGACAGTCGATCCGCTGACCAGCTTGATCGATTTCAACTCGAACGTTGTGTAAACAACGAGGGCATTCAAACTCAATCACTTCCGAATTGGGCAACTTTGACTCCCGTCTTTACTCACGTCACTTTGCGGTAGGTATCACGATCTAGAATGCCTAGGGGTTGCACCAACATAACATTTGGCTATTCCATAGGATTCTGGCGTATCGGCACTCCAACATCAAAGTAAATCTTTAATAAGGCTGCTGTTTCAATTTTGATCAAAAGCCCTGAACTCCTCAATGCGATAACCCAGAGAAACGCATGCTTTGGCAGATTTTATTCAAACCGAATCGCTTTGAGTCCTACATCCGTACCAGCTTTCTAACCAAAAGACGAATTTATTCGTTGGCCGGAGCGAACCACCCCATGACTCCCTCCCAAACACGTCCAATCATTTTGCCAGTCACAATGTCTTCGGTAACGGTTGGACGGTCGGTTGAAAAGTTGTACCAAACGGCCTCCACGTAGGGCTGACTTGAGTCAGCGACCATCGCGTAAAAACCGCGATCTAAAATTTCATCAAGTCCCTGACGATAATGATCAAACATGTGTCGATCGATCAGGCTGCCAGTTACACGTATCGTGGTCAGCGCTCCCTGACTGACCGTATTGACTCGTTCGAGGGTGTACATCGTCATCGCACTTGAAATCTCAAACACATTGACACCTTCGCGGTCAGCCATCGCCTGCATGTCGGTCCACAACCGAGTGATCTCTGATTCAGGAATTATTAGCGTTGGATCAATTCCGCTCACGCTCGCCTGGGTGGACTCAATAGTTTCATGAAGACCTTCGACGCTTAAAGGGGGCAAGTCAAACGCGTCAGCCGTGTTCGCAGCCACTGCCCCGACCGCTTCCAACAATTCAGCCGCATTGTTAATGCTAGAATCCGCAGAAATCACTCCTTCTCGCTTCAACTCATCTGCCAACTCTTTTAGGTAAGTCTTACTTCCATAGGCCACATCACAAACAATGGCAAGAATTGTCAACGGCGAGACATGCAACGTTGCCATCCCCGCCAAATCAATGAAAGTACCGGCGGCTTTTCTGGCTACAAAACCTTCGACGTCGTCACCGTCTTCTTTTGATGAATTATCAGACTTGCAGGGGTCGCTCTCGCGTTCGCCAACCCCCCCTACATTCCTCGACATGGTGTCAAGCATTTGCTGGACAAAAGTGTTGTAGGTTTTTGAATCGCGAAATGCCTGAGGGACCAACAACGTCGCTGACTCATCAATAACACCGCCAATCATCGCAGCTGTGCTGCGCACCGTTCGCTCTGGCAATGAGATCCCAAACATCAGGTACCGGTATACCTGCTCAATCCCCGGGTCTTTGTCCCGAGATCCGCTTGATGAATCTGAGTCGCCTTTGGCTTGTGCAAGGGCCGCCGCATCCGCTGTATTTTTGGTCTCCATGTTATCTCCGGTACTAAAAGTGCATCATGGCACCGTTGCCTCTGCCGACTCTTGTTCGCTATCTGCGACAAAATATTGTCATGTATTGGTCGAGATTCAATTTTCTCCAAAGAGCTAACTTGCGGGTGAAATGGTACTTACCCTCACCCTCGTGGAAACGCCCAACAACCCAGCTTGAGGCCCGTTTTAAAAATCCCAGTTTACCTTGAAAGACGCGGCCTGTACGAATCCGTAAAACATTTCTACAGTCAGCTTGATCCTTCGTCACGGGCAACCGTTGGTAACCCCAAACCATGAGTTGCCCCAAAAAACAGCTCCTGCCGCATTTGATCTCGGCAACGTTTAGCTCCAAAAGATTACCAGCGATTATCAGGCTGATTCTTTTAACGTAATTTATTCGAAACATCCGAGCTAAGAATTGTTAAATCAATTATCACGGGTCCAACACCCCTCCAAACACCACCCTATCGATGGGTATTTTAAACGGTAATCAGATGAACTCGAAAAGCTTGTTTTCCTCATTTATTCCGGGGTTGCTCTTGGTCTTGGGCGTTTCAACCTTACCCGCTCAGGATTGGCTTCGTTTTCGCGGCAACAACGGGTCGGGTGTTTCATCCGAATCCGCTGCGACGGCAACCGAATTCAGTATGACCA
>JAQWLH010000243.1 GCA_029247405.1 Mariniblastus sp. | reverse complement strand
GCAATCGTCGCAAAGGCATCATCGGCAAGTTCCGGAGCAAGGATTTTCTCGAGAATATAACGGGTCAATAGTTGGTGATCGCCCCAACTTGGATGGTCACGCTGAGCGCTGGCTGGTATCTCTTTCTCGGTCTTCGTGTCTAACGTCTCTACTTCGCAATTAAAGTAGAGACCAAGGAATTCATTACTTAGTTTGATCAGTCTGGATTGCTTCGCGGTAAACTCACCAATCGGTTGGATGTATAACTTATTCCTTTTTCTTGTTAGGACGTTCGGCCTAATTTTAACGTACTGAAGAAACGTCTGGCCTTTTTCGTCATGCGAAGCCAGCCATTCACCAGGTTTGGGATCGCCGATTCCCTGATGCAATGGCTTTAGTTTTTTAATCGTCTTCTTTACGCCAGCAACAGACAGCCCGTCTTGTGGAGCCGCCACTGCCGGGCTTGTAAACATTCCAATCAGCGCTATCAAAATCGCAAAATTAAACTTATTCGATTGCATGAAACCCCTCTTTGCTTTGACCAATCAATGGAGATCCGTTTTGATGTTTACGTTTTCTACCTACGCTGCATGATCCTCAGTCCTGTAACACCGCACGTCCGCAGTGATGTTAAATTTCTTAAAAACCACTGGTTGAGTAGATCGGCCCGATGTCTTCCATCAGCAAAATCAAACTATCAAGCTTAGCGTGTTAATCATTGCTTAATCGGAATTCTACTCAATTCATGAAGAAGACAAAATGTTCCGTTAGAATCATGAACTGAATTAGAACAACGTTTATCCTCGCGTCGAAAAGAATAACGCGAGCCCCGTCTTAGAACGATTCAAACTTGCAACATGGCCACGCTTCACTGCCGAAACCAGCCCACGTTGTTGTCGGACGAGCCGTCGATTGCTGCTATCATGACCAAACAAAAACCGAACGGGGAGTTTAATAACGCTTGTGGAGAAAGTTTGAAAACTCGCTCGCCCGTGAATTAGTTGAGAACTGTCAAGCCAACCTGACTGGACCGAAACTTTTATTTGCATGCCCGGCGATTCTGACCGGAAATATTCGACGCCTTCCCATTGCTCTGTTCACTTCATTAAGTTTCGGACCCACCTGAAGCAAAAAAAAAAACCACCCGAGTTTTCGGATGGCTTTGATCTTATTCTCTAGAACGCCCCGATTACGAAGCATCCATTTCGTCTTTGACTGGTGTCACAACCCGCCCCATGTAGTAGCCACAAGTAGGGCAAACAACGTGAGTTGGCATTGAGGTGCTGCATTTCGGGCAAAGCGTCAATGTCTTGGGTTTCAATCCGTCGTTGGCGCGCCGCTTGTTGGTACGCGAATTTGAGTGTTTTCTTTTTGGAACTGCCATCGTAATACGCCTGAAACGGGTCTCTGGTTAATTTTTGCAATCACGAATTCTAACGTCCCACCAAAATTCCCTCAACGCCTGATTTATAGTTTTTTGGGGGGTTTTGAGCCATTTCGATGCCGTTTGCAGGGCCTATCCCTAAAAGTCTGAGCTCAGCCAAGAGCTTTTAAACAAGAACAAGGGTCCGAGTATTTGATAGAAAACTCGGATCACCGACAGAAATCGTTCAAATGTCCCACAGTCTGACCTTCCAAAATCGCGCCTCGATCTGTTTACGTGCACTAACTCAACCACGATTAGCCCTTAGTCCCAACCAACAAACGTCCAATGCAGTCACCACCGTAATACAAAACTATTCAGACCTTCCAAATTTTAATAGTAATTACCAATCCAAGCCTGCAAGCCATCCAGCAATTGTCCACCCTCGGCTTCTGTTAGCGGCAACATATTGAACGCGTCGCGGTGACGTTTCCAAATCAAGCGTTCGAGCCAAACTGTCTCGGGGTCCCTGTCTTGGGCTGCGACGAAGTTAACATCAGATTAAGCATCCATCTTCAGTTCAACCGAGCTGGCTGCTCTCAATAAAAGCGTTTTGCTCCCAAAATCTTCCTGGGAATCACACGATAGCACCGCAAAGAGCCAACCCAAACACCCCAAACTAACACGTCGGGCAATTTTTGATAAAGTTTGAGGATTAGTGAAAGTCTAACGCCTAACTCGACGATACCTGAAATGTCGGTTCTTTGACTGACCGATGCGCCTTATGTGTATCACAAGTCAAAGGACCCGAACCGGGGGGTTCGATGGCAAACCGATTGTTTGCCAAAACGCATTCGTGGCTTGCTGCGAGCCACGAAGCGTTTTTTTCGAACACATAGCAGGGAATTTCCGATGAGCTGCACCCCCTCGAAAATTTTAATTTGCATCACACTGATGGCTTTGTTTTCTGCCATTGGATGCACGCCAACTAAGCCGATGTTTCTCAATGATACGGGCGATCTCTCGTATTACATCGAGCAAGCGACGAAAGTTGATTATCCGGACGTTGAATACGATTCACTCGATGAGGTGAATCAGGCTTACGCCCCGATTACAGTTCTTGATCCAGATTTCAGCTCTTACCGGGACATCACACTTGAAGACGCTGTCTCCTTCGCTCTGTCCAACACAAAAGTGATTCGTGGTTACGGAACTCCGAGCTTACAGGGCGTTCGAATTGCACCTGGTCAGGACAATCTGGAGAACGGCCCTGCCGCTGCAGCCACAACCTACAACGTTGCTATTCGCGAAACCGAGCCCGGCTTTCTTGGCACTCCCGGGCAAATTTCAGGCCCAGGAAGCATCACGACCAATACAGGTCTCGACAGCAATCAAGGCGTTGAAGCAGCACTGGCCGCTTTCGACGCTCAATTGACGAGCAGTTTAAATTACACCAAGTCCGATGAACCGCGTAACAGCGACCCCAACCGGTTTAACGCGCAGATCTTTCAACAAGATCAAGTTCAATGGCAAACAGAAGTCGCTAAAAAATCGGCAAACGGAACCCAGATTTTCTTTCGCAATATTAATCAGTACACCGCCAACAATAACCCCTTGTTGACAGATGTTCCCATCCCCGGCCTTCAAGCCCTCGACAGTTGGTACCGCGCAAGCTTCGAAGCCGAAATTCGTCAACCACTATTGCGAGGTCGCGGCACATTCATCAATCGCATGCCGATCGTTATTTCCAGATTGGGGACCGATCAAGAGATCGCTAATCTAGACGCAACCTTACAGAATATGGTCACCAATGTTGAGATTCGCTACTGGGATCTTTATTGTGCTTATCGAAATCTGGATGCGGCTAAAACCGGCCGAGATGCAGCTTTGACAACCTGGAGAATCGTCAAAGACCAGTACGATGAAGGGGCTGAAGTCAATATCCAACAACTTGCCCAAGCCAGCGGGCAATACAATTTTTTCCAAGAGCGAATCACAGATGCCTATAACAACGTCTTGGATGCTGAAGGAAAATTGCGATATCTATTCGGCTGGGCAGCAACAGATAGTGAATTTCTTCGCCCCATCGACCAGCCTGTGATGGCCCCCGTCGAGTTTGACTGGTGCACGTCTCTGTGCGAAGCGTTGACTTATCGGCCAGAACTTCGAACCGAACGGATTGAAATCAAGAAAAAACAACTTGCCCTGGCCTACGCCAAAAATGGGCTGCTTCCTGAGTTAAATGTGTCAATGCTTTATCGTTGGCTTGGACTCGGAAACAAATATGGTACTTCGGAAGATAGCGATCGTTTTCCGCTCCAGCAGAGTGGCGCGTTGAATGAGTTGTATGGCGGCAATTTTCAGGAAATTCAAATTGGCGGCTCGTTTGGCTTACCAATTGGCTTCCGGCGTGAACTTGCCAATGTTCGTAATGCTCAATTGAAACTAGCTCGAGAAATGGCCCGAGTGGAAGACATGGAGCTTGATATCACTAAAAACCTGACCGAGGCGATGCGAGCTTTGAGTGCCAACCAGAAGAAAATGGTGCATTCCTTCAATCAATGGAAAGACACATCCATCGAGGAAGCTCACTTCAAGCGTCTAGAAGATGCTGGAGTTGAAACGCTTGACGTTGCATTGGATGCTCAACGACGAAGATCCGATGCCGAAGTCAGCTTTTACACTTCATTGTGCGAATACAACAAAGCTATTGCATTAATTCATCGTCGCAAGGGCACCATCCTTCCCTACAGTGGCGTCGGTTTCGCGGAAGGACCATGGCCAGATAAAGCTTATGTTGATGCACAGGAACATGCTCGCCGCCGTGGTGCAAGTCGGCAAATCAATTATGGCTGGACACGCCCCGAAGTCATCAGCCGAGGTGAAGATTGGCCAACGGCACAGAACACTGGACAAACTCCAGTCGCTTATGCGATTCCAACTTCAAACGACATGCTGGACGGAGAGACCATGCCTTTGAACACGCCGTCGGTCGAACCGAACTACCCCACTCCTGCTGAACGAGAAATGATCCTCGAGACGCCAGAAAAATCTACCATGACTCCCCCCGGACTAAATGCTCCGACGTCCAATCCAATCATCCCTACTGGATATAGTCTCAAGCCGTCAGCTGACGGGGCCAGTGCACGACCGATTAAGTCTGGTGTACAAAAGGTTGCCTTTATGCAAGACGTACTACCTCCAGTCGGCGCTAAAAAGAACTTAAGAACGCAAACTGGAGTTACACCAGTCGCCGTGCTAAAAGAAAAATATCGCAAGCCGAGTGGGGCGAAAACGAAACGTGAAGCCCTCCCACAACGCGATGCCTCGGCTCAGCCTAGCCGTCGACTACGGGCGATTCCAGACACCAACAACAAACCCGTGCTTCGAAACAGTAGTATCTCTTGGGAAAAATTTGGGCTCACTCGTCCAGAAACGTCTTCCGAGGTCTCAACAGCAAAAATCAAGCACAACTAAACTTCAATTAAACAACACGCCAATCAAAATTGGCAAAAATTCATTCCTTAAAACTAAACCTAAAATAGGCCTCTTCCGACAAGGTCAATCATGAAACGCTGGATCGCATACCTCTCAGTTTTAACGCTCACTCTCGGCTCCACATTAGGCTGCAGCATGTGTTGTGGGCCTTTCGACTATCATTATCCAACTTACGGCGGAAAGCATCCACGAGTTAATCCAACTAGCGGACGAGTTGGTTCGAGACTCTCCGATCCCAATGTACAAATGACCGGAGAAAGCGCTGATTCCAACCTGGAACCAAGCCCCGAACCTTTTACCGGAAGTGACCCAACAACGACCGATGATGATTTGGATCTTGATGCAGAATTGGAACGTATTCGGAATGAAACGGACGGACTCCGTGAAGAAATTGAGCCCCCCCGCAGGAACGGGAATCAAAAAATTGAGACGCTTCCGGCCCCCAAGGGTCCGACTGCCTCAAGCCTCTGGCAACGTCGCCCACTTCGCACCGGACAAGGCTGGCGTTAGTTAATCGGTTTCCAAATTAGCCAATCAGCAATTTACTCTTCCACGCAATCCGCTCAGAAATTGGCGTTCAACTGGTGAGTTGAGATTCAATATTCGGTCTCACAGGTTTCCTCATCCAATCTGGGCATCCTTTGCCTCGGTTATCGTGACTGAAAATTTGTTGAGTTGAATCGACGCCTGTAAGGCGCCCAAAATCGACATCTTTGTGAAATTAAAAAAGCTCCGCTTCTATCGGCGCTAGTCTGTTTGCACTCGGCAGGCCCAGAAGATCTTTGATAAGATACTTGTGTTATCTACAAGGTCGAAGCTGGAAAGATCGCCATGTTGCCGCTTATGAGTCGTTATGCCTTTATCTTATTCGTTTTGAACTTTTGGCCTTCGTTGGACACCACCAATGTTTTGGCAGATGACGCGACACAAAAAAGACCAAATGTTCTTTTCATTGCCATCGATGATCAGAATGATTGGATCGGCTGTCTAAAAGGCCACCCGCAAGTTCAAACGCCACATATCGATCAGTTGGCAGGGCAGGGGACTCTGTTTTCAAACGCGCATTGCCAATCGCCACTTTGCAATCCATCAAGAACCAGTTTAATGATGGGGCTACGGCCTTCGACGACAGGAATTTATGGATTGGCACCTTGGATCAGGTCCTTACCGGAATACAAAAACCACATCAGCTTGCCCCAGCATTTTTCGAAAAACGGTTACCGAACCTATACCGCTGGAAAAATTTATCATGGTGGCAATGGGCGTAAGCCCAAGGATCAAGAGTTTGATGTCATTGGGCAACGGCCTGGCGTGGGAGTCAAACCGCCCAAAAAGCTAGTTGAGACACCCGCCAAGCATCCTTTGGTTGATTGGGGAGTTTTTCCGCATGAAGACGAAGACAAAGGGGATTGGCTCGTTGCCGATTGGGCTGTGAACACGCTAGAGGGTGAAATCAAAAAAAATCCAGACCAACCATTTTTTCTTTCCGTTGGATTTTTTCTACCTCACGTTCCCTGTTATGCGACGCAAAAGTGGTTCGATCTTTATCCAGAAAAACAACTGATCATGCCCCCCATCAAGGCGGATGATCGACAGGACACTCCGCGATTCAGTTGGTACCTCCATTGGAAACTTCCCGAGCCGAGATTGAAGTTTCTTCAAGAGTCAAATCAGGAAAAAAACATCGTGCGATCGTATCTAGCGTGCACGAGTTTCATTGACAGCCAAGTCGGGCGGTTGCTCGCCGCACTCGAAGAATCAGGACATGCAGACAACACGATCATTGTGCTTTGGTCCGATCACGGTTTTCATCTCGGTGAGAAAGAAATTACGGGAAAGAACACACTCTGGGAGGAGTCCACTCATGTTCCGTTAATATTTGCTGGTCCCGGAGTAACAAAGAATGCTAATTGCAAGCAACCCGCTGAATTGCTTGACATGTATCCAACGCTGATCGATCTCTGCAAATTACCCCACAACGGCTCACTTGAGGGACACAGCCTGATGCCCCAACTAAAAGACGCCAACACAGCCCGAGACTTCCCTGCAATCACAACCCACAACCA
>JAQWLH010000247.1 GCA_029247405.1 Mariniblastus sp. | reverse complement strand
GTACCGCGAAGTCCATGCCGTGCGAGATATCGATTTATCGGTCGAAGAGGGTGAATTTGTCGCCTTTCTTGGCCCCAACGGAGCAGGGAAGACCACGACGCTCAAGCTTTTGTCGGGTGTCATTAATCCCGATTCCGGCTCTGCGACGGTGATGGGACACGTTCCTTGGGAGCGAGAGAATGAATATCGACGCAATTTTGCCTTGGTGATGGGGCAAAAGAACCAACTCTGGTGGGACCTCCCCGCTTTGGAGTCTTTTCGACTGAACCAACACATTTACCGCGTGCCGAAAGCGGAATTTGAAAGCACTCGCGACCAGTTGTGCGACATGCTCGATGTGACCAGACTTCTGGGACGCCCCGTTCGCGAGCTGTCATTGGGTGAGCGAATGAAGATGGAACTGATTGCTGCCTTGCTTCATAAACCAGAAGTTCTGTTTCTTGACGAGCCGACGATTGGTTTGGATGTCGTGGCCCAGCACAAGATTCAAAAGTTCCTCAAAGCCTATCAAGAGGAGCGCAAAAACACGATCATCCTCACCAGTCATTACATGAAAGATATCGAGGCTCTTTGCAAACGGGTTGTGATTATCGCCAACGGCGCAATTTATCATGATGGCTCGCTTGATCAAATCGTTGATAAATTCAGCGGTGACAAAATAGTGACGTTACATTTAGCAGACAGCGGTTCGCTCAATTCGCTGGCAGACCTTCCCAACGTCATGGTCGTCGAGGATCCAAAAATTAAATTCCGAGTCGATCGAGACGAAGTCGGTCGAGTGCTAAGCCAAATACTTGGGGCACACGCTGTCGATGACATTGTGGTGGAAGACCCTCCGTTGGAAGAAGTCATCTCCAACGTATTTTCCGAAGCCGAGAGGGATCAAAAAGAAGCAACCGTGGGTTAACCCTAGCACCACCCTAATTCGCACTTATCCTGGTAAATCTGAACATGGTGACTTTGTGTCTGCACACACTAGATCAGATTGACTTTGAAGTGACGGACCGCTCGAAACCAAAAAAAGATTTTATTACTTATTCACTTTGCCCACGGCAAACTAAACAATCGTAACGCTGTTGATGCTTGATAACGCGACAACCTGGTGGACATTTTTCAAGATCTCGATTAACGAGCGCTTGATTTATCGCGCTGATTTTATGCTCGGTACGCTGATGCGTTTTTTACCGACTCTGACCCAGATTTTTCTCTGGTGGGCAATTTACGATGTAATCTCGACGCCTGGTGGAACCGGCACAAGTGCGGGTCCTGATGGAGAAATTGCGGGCTATAAGTACGGCGACATGGTCGCATATTACTTGATGGTGATTATCAGTCGCGCGTTTTCCAGCATGCCCGGATTAACACGGGGAATCGCAAATCAAATTCGAAACGGTGAGGTTAAAAAGTTCTTGATTCAACCGGTCGACATGCAGGGGTGCTTGCTCATGCAAAGGATTGCACACAAGTTAGTCTACTACTTGATTGCAACCTTGCCGTTCGCCTTGGTCTTTTACATGTGCGGGGATTTCTTTATTGACGGCTGGCCAAGCGCTGACGTTTTGGTTGTGTTTTTTGCCTCCCTCGTATTCTCGTTTTTATTGGGCTTTTACCTCGAATCATGTATTGGATTGATCGGATTCTGGTTCCTCGAGGTTACCTCTTTGACTTTCATTTACATGTTGATGAATTTCCTGCTTTCTGGGCACATGTTTCCACTGGATCTTTTGCCAGGAGCGATTCGGAGCATTGTCGATTTCTTGCCGTTTAAGTACTTGGCGTATTTTCCCGCAGCGGTATTTCTTGGCAAAGTTGAAGGGGCCGAGATGTACTACGGTTTAGCCGTGGAAATCGCCTGGGTCTTCTTTTTCATCGTTTTGTCTCGCGTATTGTGGTGGCGAGGGATCAAGCGGTATGCGGGATTCGGAGGCTAAAGAATCTAATGAAAGCGAAAAGCTCCATTGGGAAACTTGAACTTGAAAACGAGACCGTTCTCCAGACGTAGCAGTCGGATAGCCTGCTGTGCAGGTCTCGAAAACGTAAAACTTATCTGACGCAGTCAATGCACGAAGATAAACGAGATTAAAACTAGACCATTGAAATTGAATTTAAACTGAATTGAATCAAAACCGACCGCCAGTCCATTGAACCCTAGTTACTTAAAAGTTTTTTTAACGTTCGCTCGCAATTCTCTGATCCGAGACATGTCGTTTCGTATGAACTTTGTGCTGCAATGCTTTTCATCGATGTCGTGGGCGGCGATGAACTGGGGGTTGTTCAAAATTATCTACCGCCACACCGGCGAAATTGGTCGAGGCACGGGTTGGCACGAAGACGAATTTTTCATCTTCCTTGGAACCATTTGGATAATCAATAGTTTGATCCAGACGTTTTTCATGGCAAATGCGGAAGAGTTCAGCGAACTCATCCGCACGGGAAATCTTGATTTTGCCTTACTCAAGCCAATCGACACCCAGTTCCTGATTTCATTTCCACGCATCAACTGGGCTCAAGTTCCCAACGGCCTTTTAGGCGTGGCTTTGATCATTTATTCGATGATCAATTTGCATATGGACCCCAACAAAGATCTTTACTTTGCCTGGTTCTCCATCCCCGCGTATCTATTTTTTATCGGCTGCGGGGCGATCGTTATGTATAGCGTGATGATTTGTCTGGCTTCCACCAGTATTTGGTTTGGACGAAATCAAAACCTTTATAACTTCTGGTTCTACATTACAAACTTCTATCGCTATCCAATGGAGATCTATCAACGAGGCGGCAACATCGGCATGGCTCTTTGGTGCACCTTTACCTTTGTGATTCCGATTCTGGTGGTTTCCAATATCCCGGCGAGGATTCTGGCCCAACCATTGGGTACGCCGTGGCAAAGCTGGGAGTGGCAACTGGCGGGGTTCGCCATTATCGCTTCCGCTTGGAGTCTTTGGGCGAGTCGCTGGGTCTTCCGTAAGGCGCTATTGAGTTACCGTAGCGCAAGTAGCTAGATCATCTGAATGCCACCAATTGAAATGTAGCGAAAGCTGTTGCGGCCTCACCTACCGCCCGGCCAAGGCGATTTTGTTGAAGGGTTTAAATGACAATGCTTGTTCAATGGTTCTTTTTGCAGAGCCCAATCAACATTGATCAATTTGAGCTGCCGAACAAGGCGGAACGGCCCCTCCGCTCCCAGTGACCAGTATCTGAACGAACCAACCAAAAATTGACTTTCGGGATTGATCGGAATATCGGCTTCGGATTATGCGGGCATCGCCTGATTCGGAACGGTTTTGCAGGTTTTGCCGGATACCATATTCCGTCTGGCGCGGTGTGCCAGCATTTTTCAACCTTCTGCCACGGCAATGCCGAAATTTTATTAGGAATAACAGGTTTCGCTTGAATCCGTGATTCCCGCTTTTAGAATTGATCATAAGTGTTGAAACTTGGCTTTTCATGAGAGATCGAGCCCGAATTTCAAGGAAATCTGAACTTTCAACCGAGGGAATCATCCCACTTAAAATTGGCAAGTTATACTCATCTATTACTTGTTGTTAATTGTGGAGCAATTCTTCCACACCCGCAATATTGAGACTGACCCATTTGGCAAATGCCACCTCTGGAGCCGTTAAATGTCAAAACTTATTCCTATGGACGAAGCCGCAAACATGCTTGGCATGACGGTCGAGCAACTCAGTGAGTTACGCTCAAACCACGAAATCTTCGGCTACCGTGACGGACAGAACTGGAAATTCAAATTGGCCGAGCTTGAGCGCGTGGCCGGCGAACTTGATATCAAACTAAACACCGCGGATGCCCAAGCCGACTACTCTGAGGATTCCTCAGTGGAATTGGTTCAAAGCGGTGAAAGCTTGCTTTCGGTTGCATCAGACGATGCAGTTAACCTCGACGGTGACGACGAAGCTTTAAGTTTGCGTGACAGTGGACTGCTGGACAAAGGGACCTCCAAAAACTTGGACAAACTAGCTGCCCAAGGCGATGGTGGCGGGAGTGACATTCTTGCCTCCGATAAAGATGTCCTTGATGATGACGGTCTGTCATTCGGTAGCAGTAGTTTGAGTTTGGCTTCAGAAAGTGGTCGCCAGACGGCCGATGCAGAAGGCACTGGATCAGACATTCTTGATGAAGAGCTGCAAAAGACTGGTAGTGCATCAGACACGGGTGAGATTGGAGGTGGGGATGATGACCTGCTGCTCTCCGCCGACGATGACTTATTCACTGATGAATTAGAGCTCTCGGACAGTGCTTCCTTTGAGGACAGCGTTGAACTTAGTAGCGACTTTGAAGACAGCGACCTAATTCTTGATGACAGCGACTCAAGTTCGGAGATTATGCTTGAGGCGAATGCCAGTGGAATCAACTTGAGTGCGAATGAAAGCGGCATCTCATTAGGAGACGAACCACTTGAGCTTGGCGGTTCCGACATTGACGCACTGGAATTGCCCGAGGACGATGACGATATGATCGTGCTCGATGACGCAACTGATCCGGAAGCGGCAACCATGATGCAGGAGGATGATTTCAACCTGACTCCTCTGGAAGCATCAATGGAAGAGGATGAGTCAAGCGGCTCTCAAGTTATCGCGTTAGAAGATTCAGAAATTTACGCTGACGAATCATCCGCTACCATCCTTGGCGAAAGTGATTCGTTCCCAGCCCAACCTGCCATGCTTGATGATCCAATGGGTCTCGACTCTGGCAATGCGATGAGTCCGTATGATGACCAGTCAATGCCTGGCGGAATGATAATGGCTCAGGGCGGTGTTCCAATGGGCCCCGCTGCTTTGCCTGAGGCGCCCTACACGGTTTACCAAGTCATTAGTTTGGGCTTAGTGGCTATGCTGCTCATCACCGGCGGTATGGTTGCGTACAACTTGGCCCAGAACATGTGGATGCCTGAAGATCAGGTCATTGGAAGTAGTGTTTTGAATTTCTTCCTCAAACTGACCGGTATGAACAACAACTAGTTGATTCCGCCTCAATTACCGTTTCAAGCCTGAGCGATTGCTCAGGCTTTTTTTATATAACACCACGTAGCTCGAACTGCCGTTCTCGGGGCATTGGCTTGTCTTGAGACCCTATTGGCCTTACTCATCAGGCGATTCACAACTTTCGATAGGTGATTCAGGCAAATGGGTGTCAAACCGTGAAGCCTGCATGTTGGACACTTGAATTCGTGCGAAATTCGGTCAATCAAATCCTCCAGCTTCGCACCCGGATTGTAGCTTTCTACCTTGCCTGTTGTCGATTGATAGCGAGGCAGATAACATCAATCCGACGCTGAATTCGATTTGGAACGGCCTTGGGGTTAAAATTTGATTTTGCGGTTTCTAAAACCGTCGCCATTTCAGGCGTTTGCGATTGATTCCTAATCATTGCCAATCGGGCAGCAAAACTAGTTTTGCACGAAGTACTTGTTCATGAGCACGATCTATAATTTGGTGAACCGAGCTGTTGACTACGCAGGGCTCTTCCCACCTGCTGCACTCCCCATGTCTCAGGTTATTGATAATTATGCAAAGTACTTAGTTTGCAATGAATCTTCAATGTTGGGTCGACTGATCATTCCAGCCTCGAAGCTAGTGGACTTTGAAAAGGTTGCCAAAGAACACCTCGCCAACTCGCCTGAATCACCATGGCGAATCAGCGCGTTGGTGCCGGCGATTCAGTCCAGCCAAGACTCGGTCGACGCAAGTGAATTTGAAAAAGGCTTTCAAGCCATCGATGAATTCAACTTGAGAAATCGCACTTCTGATGGTGTACGGACGCTCGTTGATGCAGTTGAAATAAGGACCCCCAACGAGGAGATCGTCCAAGCCACCGTCCAGCGTCTTTTGAAACGCGAGGATGATTCAATCAAAGCCTTTCTTGAGATTCCTCATGCGTCAGATCCGACACCGCTAGTCAAATTAATTGCTCAGCAAGCGATCGCACACCCTGTGTTTGCCAAGGTTCGTACCGGCGGGGTTACGCCCGAATTGATCCCACCGGCCAATGACGTCGCCAGGTTCATCCATGCCTGCGTGGCAAATGAGGTCGGCTTTAAAGCCACGGCAGGACTGCATCACCCGATCCGATCTAAACACCCTTTGACTTATGCAACCGACGCCCCCTGTGGCACAATGCATGGGTTCTTAAATGTGTTTGTAGCGGCGGCAATTGCCTTCGAACATCGTACGACAACAGAGACCCTCGAAGAAATCCTATTGGTAAAGTCAAACAACGAGTTCGAATTTACAGATGAACGATTAACTTGGAACAACTACTCCGTCTCGAACAATAGCATCATCGACACCCGAAATCATGGGCTCATCTCATTTGGCTCATGCTCTTTTGTTGAACCAACGGAAGAATTAACACAGTTACCTGGAATGGCGCACGAGACTATTTTTTC